>NZ_RZNF01000003.1 GCF_003992725.1 Rhodomicrobium lacus
GGCTGCGCGCTCTCGCTCAAATGTCAAATTCAAAAGCTCCACTAGAATCATGATGTTGCTAGTGGTCTTTTCGATTCCGACATTTGCTCGCAAGCGTGCCGCAAACGGATGCAAATGTCGGAATCGGATCACTAGTACTTGTAAAGGTCCGACTTGAACGGCCCTTCGACCGGCACGCCGATATACTCGGCCTGCTCCTTCGAGAGCTGCGTCAGGTGTACGCCAAGCTTTTCGAGGTGCAGACGCGCGACCGTCTCATCGAGATGCTTCGGCAGCACATAGACCTTGTTTTCGTACTTGCCCTTGCCCGAGTTCGTCCAAAGCTCGATCTGCGCCAGAACCTGGTTCGAGAACGACGCGCTCATGACGAAGCTCGGATGCCCCGTCGCGTTGCCGAGGTTCACGAGACGGCCTTCGGACAAAAGTAGGATGCGGTTGCCGCCGGGGAACTCGATCAGATCGACCTGCGGCTTGACGTTGGTCCACTTGTAGTTCTTCAGGCTCGCGACCTGGATTTCATTGTCGAAATGGCCAATGTTGCAGACGATGGCCATGTCCTTCATCTTGCGCATGTGCTCGATGGTGATGACGTCCTTGTTGCCGGTCGCCGTCACGAAGATGTCGGCCTTGTCGGCAACCTCGTCGAGCGTCTGCACGGCAAAGCCGTCCATCGCCGCCTGAAGCGCGCAGATCGGGTCGATTTCGGTCACGACCACGCGCGCGCCAGCGCCGCGCAGCGACTGCGCCGAGCCCTTGCCGACGTCGCCATAACCCGCCACCACAGCAACCTTGCCCGCCATCATGACGTCGGTCGCGCGGCGGATACCGTCCACGAGGCTTTCGCGGCAGCCATAGCGGTTGTCGAACTTCGACTTCGTGACGCTGTCGTTCACGTTGATGGCCGGGAAGGCGAGCGTGCCCTTCTTTTCCATCTGGTAGAGGCGAAGCACGCCGGTCGTCGTCTCTTCGGACACGCCCTTGATGTTGGCCTTCACCTTGGAATACCAGCCGGGGGTCTTCGCGAGGCGCTTCTTGATCGTCTTGAAGAGGCTTGCCTCTTCCTCGCTATGCGGGTTTTCGAGCACCGCCGGATTCGTCTCGGCTTCCGCGCCGAGGAGCACGATCAGCGTCGCGTCGCCGCCGTCGTCGAGGATCATGTTGGCGGTTTCGCCGTTCGGCCATTCGAGAATGCGGTCCACATAGTCCCAATATTCATCGAGCGTCTCGCCCTTCACCGCGAAGACGGGCGTTCCGCGCGCGGCGATGGCGGCGGCGGCGTGGTCCTGCGTCGAGAAGATGTTGCACGAGGCCCAGCGGACTTCGGCGCCGAGCGCCTGAAGGCTCTCGATCAGCACGGCGGTCTGGATCGTCATGTGCAGACAGCCCGCGACGCGCGCGCCCTTCAGCGGCTGTTCCTTGCCGAACTTCTCGCGCACGGCCATCAGGCCCGGCATTTCCGTTTCGGCGATATCCAATTCCTTGCGGCCCCAGTCCGCTAGGCTTAGATCTTTGACAATGAAATCGTTCGACACAGGCTTCTCCCAGGCTTGTTTGCCACAGCGGCAAGATGGTTTGAGGCAGTCGTATCCCCTGTCCTGTAGAAAAGCAATAAAGACATAAACATTGCTTTATGTCGTCCCCGCCTTCCGCAACTTGACGTTTCGACTCCGGCTTCCAGATTCCTACCAACCCCAAGCGAAGGATTTCCAACATGCCTGCCCTAGCCGCTCGCCTGCTTTTTCTGGCGGTTCTGCTCCCGTTTTCGCTTCCTGCCCTCGCGCTCGACGACACCCCGCAGAACCGCGAGGCGCAGGCCGAACGTTATCTCGCGGCCGTGCCGCCGAAATCCCAGATCGCCGATACCGTGGCGGGCATCGCGGAGACGTTGCCCCCCGAGCAGCAGGAGCAGTTCAAGGCGCTCATGCTCAAATATTTCGACATCGACAAGGTGTCGGTGGCCATCAGGCAGGCTATGGTGAAGACGTTCACCGCCGACGAATTGAAGGCGCTTGCCGATTTCTACGGCTCGCAGGTTGCCAAGTCCGCCGTGGGCAAGATGGACGCCTACAGGGCCGAGGTTCTGCCGGCAACGGAGCAGGAGCTTCAGGCGGCGATTGCCAAGGTCCAGGCCGAACTGCACCCGCAGGGAGCGGGCGACGCCAAACCCGCCGAAGAGCCGAAGAAATAACGCCGAATGCGATTGGTGCCGCTCGAAAGCCCGCGTCTTGCGCGCTCTCGAAGCGGCTGCCCGCGCGCTCGCGCAAGGTGAGCGATCAAGGCGACGATGAAGCACGCGGTTGAGCCCGCGCCGCAATTTTCGCCACGATGCGCCCGCCTTCGCGGCGATCATGTCCAACTTCTGCCCAGGCAGACGCGTAATCCGTCGGCTGAATTTTGGTGATGAGGATGCCCATGAAACACGCCGCCGCTTTCGCGCTCGCCTGCCTGTTCGCGACGAACGCCGGGGCCGCAACCACGACCTACAAGATCAGGGACGTGTGCAGGTTCGACATGGAACAATATTGCAAGGACATCAAGGCCAAGCGTTTGCGCGACCTAAAGGCGTGTCTCGCAAAGAACGAGCGGAACCTGCTTCCGCGCTGCCAGGACCATTACAAGGAAGCGAATTAAATCCGTCTGCGTCAAATCGGACCCGATCCGACGGAGACTCGCTGCCATTTCTGAAACCGCATGGCGTCGTGCCGCTTCCCGCTTGCGGCGCCACGCTGGTGCGACGCTCTCCGCGCAATGCCTGGATGGTCTCGACCGGTCTGGCGGGGACGTCGCTGGCGTTTCGAGCGAAGCCAACCGGACGCCTGAATAAGCGAAGCCGGAACCTGCGCCCCGACGCGGGGCTTCACGCTGCCATCTGGGGCTTCCCCCTTCCAATCTTTACAAAAAATCCGCGACATGTTGGCGCGCACCCTGCCCGCTTCGCGAGAGAATTTCGCGCTTTGCGTGTTTGGAGCGCAATTTTTTGGCGTCTTGGGAGATCCATGCGCACTTTGTTCAAACCTGCTCTCTTTGAAAAATGAGCTTCTCTTTTTAGTCGTTCTAAACTTTGACCTCGCTCAACGCACACCCCTGCGCAATGGCGCGAAATGGGCTGCCTTTCAAAAAGGGAGTGGGCTCATGAACAGAATTTTCTCCGTGGCATTGGGACTTGGTCTCATGCTGCCCGCGGTGGCGTTGGCAGACGATTTGCGCGCCGATGCAAATGCCGTCTTCAAACCGATTCCGTCGATCGTTCCGGCGGTGAAGGATAATGCCGTCACGCGCGACAAGGTCGAACTCGGCAAGATGCTGTTCTTCGATCCGCGTCTTTCCCGCAGTCAGATCATCAGCTGCAACAGTTGCCACAATCTCGGCACCGGCGGCGTCGATGCGGGGCCCACGTCCATCGGTCACGGCTGGCAAAAAGGGCCGCGCCGCGCGCCCACCGTGTTGAACGCGGTGTTCAATGTCGCCCAATTCTGGGATGGCCGCGCCGAAGACCTCAATGCTCAGGCGAAGGGCCCGGTGCAGGCGAGCGTCGAGATGAACAACACGCCCGCCAATGTCGTCGCGACGCTGTCCGCGATGCCGGGTTATGTGGATGCGTTCAAGAAGGCGTTTCCCGGAGAGAAGGCACCGGTCACCTTCGATAATTTCGCAAAGGCCGTGGAGGCATTTGAAGCCACGCTCATCACGCCTGCCGCGCGCTTCGACCAGTTCCTCGAAGGAAATGAAACGGCCATCGACGAAACCGAGAAAAAGGGCCTTCGCCTGTTCCTCAACAAGGGGTGCGCGGCCTGTCACAACGGCATCAATGTCGGCGGTAACGGCTACTATCCGTTCGGCGTGATCCAGAAGCCCGGCGCGGACATCCTGCCGGTCGGCGACAAGGGCCGCTTCGCTGTCAGCAAGACCGCCTCGGACGAATATGTTTTCCGTGCGGCTCCGCTGCGTAACGTCGCCCTGCGTGCGCCCTATTTCCACAGCGGGCAGGTGTGGTCGCTTGAGCAGGCCGTTGCCGTCATGGGCGACGCGCAACTCGGCGAAAAGCTGACCGACGAGGAAACGAAGCTGATTGTCGCCTTCCTCAAGACATTGACCGGCGAGCAGCCGCGCGTCGAACTGCCGATCCTGCCGGTCCGCACGAACGACACGCCGAAGCCCGAATAGAACAGAGACGCCCGAAGCGGACGGAACCGTTTCGGGCGTTCCCGTCGGGCGCGGCTTCCACGGACTCGCGCCTGACGACCGCATCGAAGCGCATCCCGATTAAAGCGGCGGCGCCCCGTTCGCGAGGCCGCTCCTGATCGCCGCATAAGCCTTTATTGCGAACATGTCCGTCATGCCCGCCACGAAGTCGCCGGCTGCGCGAAGCCGCGCCGTATCGTCGGACAGCGACGCGGCCCGTGCTTCGAGACGCATTTCGGCGGGATTGGCGGCAAAATGATCGTAAAGCTCGCGCAGAATCGCCTGCGCATCCGTCATCTTCTTCACAATGTCGCGGTGCTTGTAGACCCGCGCGAACAGAAAGCGCCGCAGTTCGCCGATGCCTGCGGCCATGCCGTCCGAAAATTGGGCGAGGGGCGCGGGGGCGGCGCGGACGTCCTCGATGGATGACGGCGTGGCCGCGGCGATCCGCGCGCGCGTCTCGGCAAGCACATCCTGCACCATAGCCGCGACCATGCGCCGGTTCATTTCATAGACGAGCGGCGCGTCGGCGAGATCACCATAACGCCCGCGCACCTCCGCCAGCATCCGCGCGACGAGCGGCACGTCTTCCATTTCGCGAACGGTGATGTAGCCGGCGCGGAAGCCGTCATCGATGTCGTGATTGTTGTAGGCGATATCGTCGGCGAGCGCCGCGACCTGACCTTCGAGCGGCGCCTGGGTATCGAGACGCAGATCCTGTTCGCTGGCGTAGGCCCGGATTGCGAGCGGCAGACCGCTTGCAGCGTAGCGCGCGAGTGGACGGCCATCGGCGGCGACGAGCGGGCCATTATGCTTGACGATGCCTTCCAGCGTCTCGAACGTCAGGTTCATGCCTCTAAACGCCGCGTAGCGATGTTCGAGCAGCGTGACGATGCGCAGGCTTTGCGCGTTATGGTCGAAGCCGCCGATGGAAGCCATCGCCTCATTCAGCGCGTCCTCGCCCGCATGGCCGAACGGCGGGTGGCCAAGGTCGTGGGCGAGCGCGATGGCTTCGGTCAAATCTTCGTTAAGGCCGAGCGCACGCGCCAGCGTCCGCGCAATCTGGGCAACTTCGAGCGTATGGGTGAGCCGCGTGCGGTAATGGTCGCCCTCGTGATAGATGAACACCTGCGTCTTGTGGATCAGTCTGCGGAAGGCGGTGGAGTGAATGATGCGGTCCCGGTCGCGCTGATAGACGTCGCGGGTCGGGCAAGGCGCCTCCGGATGAAGCCTCCCGAGGCTCGCTTCGGCATGGGCCGCGTAGGGTGCAAGCTCCGTCATGATCCCGTCTCCGATGTCTCCTCCGGGAAAGTTCCCGGCCCCCGCGCGGTTGACATTGACGCGCGAACATCCAAACTGAGGTCAAGGTTCAGGAGAGGCGAACAATCGTCATGACCACGGATGCCAACATAAGCGTGAGCGAGCGGGCCGCCAACCGTATTCGGGAGATCGTAGGGCCTTCACAAGGCGAGAATGCGTTGCGCATCAGCGTGCAAGGCGGCGGCTGCTCGGGGTTCAGCTACAATTTCGAGATCGTTCCCGCACCGGCAGAGGACGATATCGTGATCGAGAAATCCGGCGCGCGCGTGGTCATCGATCCCGTGTCCGTGCCGTTCATGACAGGTTCCGAGATCGATTTCATCGACGACCTGATGGGCTCTTCCTTCAAGATCACCAACCCGAACGCAACCGCCTCCTGCGGATGCGGCACGTCTTTCTCGATCTGACACGCCGTGCTCACCGTCGCCACGTGGAATGTAAACTCCATCAAGCAACGCGAAACCGCAGCGGTGCAGTGGCTGAAGCGCGCGCGCCCTGACGTGCTGTGCCTTCAGGAAATCAAATGCCAGACCGAGGCTTTCCCGCGGAGCGTGTTCGAGGATCTCGGATATAATTGCGCCGTCATCGGGCAGAAGTCGTTCAATGGCATCGCCATCCTGTCGAGATTTCCGATCGACGAAACCGTCGTCGGCCTGCCCGGCGACGACACGGACGAGCAATCGCGCTACATCGAGGCGGTGCTGTCGCTTCCCGGCGGCGGTGCATTTCGCGTGGCGTCTGTCTACGCGCCGAACGGCAACCCCGTGGCTTCGCCGAAGCTCGATTACAAGCTCGCATGGCTCGCCCGTTTCAAGGACCACGCCGAAACGCTTCTCGCCTATGAAGAGCCTTTCGCGCTCGCGGGAGACTACAACATCATTCCGCGCGGCATCGACGTCTATAATCCGGCCGCCTGGTCGGAAGACGCGCTGTTCCGCCTCGAATCGCGGCAGGCGTTCCGCCGCATTCTCAACCTCGGCCTCGCGGACGCGGTCGAGACCTGCAATTCCGGCGGAGGCCAATTCACCTTCTGGGACTATCAGGCGGGCGCCTGGCAGAAAAATCTCGGCCTGCGCATCGATCACATCCTGCTGTCGCCGCAGGCCCTCTCAAGGCTTCGCTCCGCAACTATCGACCGCACGCCGAGAAGCTGGGACAAGCCCTCGGATCACACGCCCGTTCAGGTCACCCTCGGTATGTGACGCAATGCCCCGATGGAGGGGGCTCGGCCGTCATCGATGCGCAGCGCTTGCCGCTCCTTGACCGCTCGCAACTCCCGTAGGTGAAGCCAAACCATCCTCGCGAAGACGAAATTTCCGCGAAACTTCAAGCTGCGGCGATTCAAAAACCTGACATTAATCCTCGCACGTGCTAATCCGCAGCTAAGTCAATTCCACACCCCCCGCTCATGTTCAAAGCCATCAGGAATACATACCGACTGACGAAGGCCGGCGCGACGCTCGCATGGTACGGCGTGGGATTCGTCCCCGACTACGTGACGCTTCCCGCGCCGCTCCGCATCCTGCGCGCAGACGAGCGTGAATCGGGCGCGAAACGCCAGGCCAGAGGCGAACGGCTGGCGAAGGCGATCCGCGCGCTCGGGCCGACCTATATCAAGCTCGGGCAGTTTCTCGCGACAAGGCCCGATGTGGTGGGGCCTCATCTCGCCACGGCGCTCGGCTCGCTTCGCGATCGCTTGCCGCCGTTCTCGGTCGACAAGGCTCATCATGAGATCGAAGCCTCCTTCGGCAAGCGCTGGCAGGACGTGTTCGTGGAGTTCGGACCGCCTCTCGCAGCGGCTTCCATCGCGCAGGTCCACAAGGCGGCCGTGCGCACGCCGGGAGGCAATACCCGCGCCGTTGCGGTCAAGATCCTAAGGCCCGACGTCGAGAGGCGCTTCGAACGCGACCTCGAAAGTTTCTATTTTGCGGCGCATACGGCGGAGAGGTTTTCGCCGCAAATGAGGCGCCTGCGGCCGGTTGCTGCCGTCGACACACTGGCGCAGTCGGTCGTGCTGGAGATGGATCTGCGCCTCGAAGCCGCCGCGATTTCGGAGATGGCCGATAATATCGCCAAAGGAGGCGATGTCGGCTTTCGCGTGCCGCGTGTCGACTGGGAACGCACGTCGAAGCGCGTGCTGACGCTCGACTGGATCGACGGCATCCCGCTCACGAATATCGAGGCCATTCGCGCGGCCGGCGTCGACATGGAAGCGCTCGGGCTGACCGTCATCCAGTCGTTCCTCAAGCATGCCATTCGCGACGGCTTCTTCCACGCAGACATGCATCAGGGCAATCTGTTCGTCGATCCGCGCGACGGCGCGTTAATCGCGGTGGATTTCGGGATCATGGGGCGGCTCGGTCCCAAGGAACAGCGCTTTCTCGCGGAAATCCTCTACGGCTTCATCACCCGCAACTACTACCGCGCGTCGGAGATTCACTTCGAGGCCGGTTACGTACCCGCGAACCAGAGCGTTGCCGCTTTCGGTCAGGCGCTTCGCGCCATCGGCGAGCCGATCATGGGGCGTCCCGCAGAGGAGATTTCGATGGCGCGTCTTCTGACGCAACTCTTCGACAATACCGAAGTGTTCCAGATGAAGATGCGGCCGGAGCTTCTGCTTCTTCAGAAGACCATGGTGGTCGTGGAAGGCGTCGCCCGCTCGCTCGATCCGAAGCTCAATATCTGGGTCGCGGCGGAGCCGGTGGTTCGCGAATGGCTGACGAGCCAGCTCGGGCCGCGCGCGCAGATCCGCGATGCCGTGTCGAACGTCAACGCCCTGGCGAGCGCGCTCAGGCAGGCGCCTGACCTTATCGAGCGCGGCGCGAAGATCGTCGATGCCCTCGATCCAGACAAGCCGCGAGAAACATCGCCAAGGCCCAGCCGGTGGCCTATCGCGGTGCCGCTGTGGCTTGCGACGGGTGCGCTTGTCACCATCGCCGCGAAGCTTCTTTTCCCGTGACCCGCTGTTCCGTGACCCGTCTTGCATCGTGAGATGGCTGGGGAGCTTCTGCTTCTCCGCATCGCAAGACGCGCCAACGGCCTGTATTCGAATACTTCCAGCGCAACCCGCGGCGCTTGACTGGCTGTCCAAGCTTTTCCACAAACAAATGCCGAGATCGACGCTCGCCTGTTCCCCTTCGATCCTTTTTAGTTTATGGTTTGTTCCATCAATTCTCTAAGGGGAGGCGTCGCGTGGAGCCGTCCATCGTCTGTCCGAATTGCCGGTCCGAAATCAAGCTGACCGAAACCTTGGCAGCCCCCCTTCTCCAGAAGATCCGGGCCGAAAGTGAAGAGCTTGTGCGCCGGAAGGAAGTCGACTTCCAGAAGCGCGAAGCGGCGATCCGCGCGCAGCAGAACCAGATCCGGGAAGCGAAGGACGCGCTGGAGGCCGAGGTTGCCGAGCGGGTAGCGGCGGAGCGCAGGAAACTCGTCGAGGAAGAGGCCCGCAAAGCGCGGGCGGCCGTTCTGATCGACCTTCAGCAAAAGGCGCGAGAGCTTGAGGAAGCGCACCTTCGCAACAAGGAGCAGGCCGCAAAGCTCGCCGAGGCACAGAAGGCGCAGGCGGACGCCGTTCGTAAGGAGCGCGAACTTGAGGATGCCCGCCGCGAACTTGATCTGACGATCGAACGCCGGGTGGCGGCACAGCAGTCCGAGATTCAGGCGCGTGCCCGGAAGGAAGCCGAGGAGCAGCTACTGCTGAAGGTTCAGGAGCGCGAACAGACGATCCATGCCATGCAGAAGCAGATCGAGGACTTGAAACGCAAGGCCGAGCAGGGCTCGCAGCAGCTTCAGGGCGAGGTGCAGGAGTTGCAGCTCGAAGCGCTTTTACGCGCGGGGTTTCCGCACGACATCGTCACTCCGGTGCCGAAGGGCGAGTTCGGGGGCGACGCCATACAACAGGTGATGACCCCGTTCGGCCAGGACTGTGGCAAGATCCTTTGGGAATCCAAGCGGACACGGAATTGGAGCGACGGATGGCTCGCCAAGCTGCGCGACGATCAGCGGATGGCCAAGGCCGATGCGGCGATCATCGTCAGCCACGCGCTCCCCAAGACGATCGAGACCTTCGGGCAGATCGATGGGATCTGGGTCGTTTCGCCCAAATGTGCGGTGGCGATGGCGATAGCCGTCCGTCATTTGCTCATCGAGGTCGCAGGCGCGCGAAAATCGGCCGAGGGACAGCAGACCAAGATGGAGGCGATGTATCAGTATCTCACCGGCCCCCGCTTCAGACATCGGGTGGAGGCCATTGTCGAGAAATTCGCCGAAATGCAGGCCGACCTGGAGCGCGAGCGCAAAGCGATGCAAAAGGCCTGGGCCAAGCGCGAGACGCAGATCCGTGGTGTGATCGACGCAACCGCGGGCATGTATGGTGACATGCAGGGCATCGCGGGGCGGTCGCTCCAGGAGATCGATGGCCTCGACTTCGGTCACGACAAGGACGTCGAGTTGGGCCGGCCCGATCAGGGAAGGATAAGGCTGCTCAATTCGGACGGCGCATCCTGAGACCGGTTCAGCCTGCGGTAGCTCCCATGCCGCCGGGCCTGCAACTCACATTCTTGGTTCACCAGAAGTCTGCCGAGCACTTCCGACAAAGCCCGCACCGAGACGTGCAGGGTGTAGCAGCGTATCAGCGCAGGGCGGGCGTGCCGAAAATCCATCCGTGATAGTGCAGGACCGCACCCCACGCGATGACGGCAACAGCCACCGGCCCCCAGGCAATCGACTTCAATCTCAGGGTGGCTCTGTTTTCGATCAGGGCGAGGAAAGGAAAGAAGGAGGTTCGGGCCTCAAAATCGGCCCATCCGGGAACGGAAGCGCGTTTTCGTCGCTGCTGGAGCCAGCTGCCGATCAGCGCCGTGGCTGCAAAACTGCCAAAGAACGCAAAACCGCGCCACGTCGACTGGGAAATCATGTGGGTCAGAGCCCATATCGCGACGCCCCACATGACGGGATGCCGGGTTATGGCGAAGATGCCGTTGGCTATGTCCGGATTTTCGAGGCTGTTTGCCGAGCCAGGCGACGATGGGTTCGGGGTCAGGACACCGGCAAAGATGAGGACATACGCGAAAAGGATCAGAAAGGCTTTTATCCACAGCCACCAGGCCGGAATGAGCCACAGCTTTGCGCCATAGTTCGCCGCGTTGAATTCTCTGGCCAGAAGCCACAGCAAGATCACCGAAAGGACAGAGAAAATCGCCGTGTACACACCCTCCCCTACCATCGCGAGCGCTCTTGGCCGAACGGGTGTCGACGGCAGGAGATGGAGAGTGAAGAAGGCGGCCGATGCGATGTACAAGGCGGTCGATGTAACCATGCTTTCTTCCCCCGAACGGTCCCGCGAGTGCCGTTTTTATGGCGACTGGATGAGGTGTTTTTTGCCCGTCACAATACGAGCGGAAGAGCATTCACGCCATCCGCCGGCAGTGACCGAACGCCATAGGCCCCTGCGCTCGGCTCGCCCGTCGGATTTAGAGCGTGCGCCGCATCCCGATGCAATAGAACCGGGGAGAACCAGGGATACCCTGCTAAGCTGCCTTGCTCGTAGGGACACCCTTATCGGTGAGAAACTTCTGCAGTTCGCCCGACTGGAACATCTCGGACACGATGTCCGCGCCACCTATGAACTCTCCCTTGACATAGAGCTGCGGGATCGTTGGCCAGTTCGTGTAGGTCTTTATGCCATTGCGAATGCCGTCATCGGCCAGGACGTTGATGTCCTTGTAGGTGACACCGAGGAAATTCAGAATTTGCGAGACGCGGCCGGAAAAACCGCACTGCGGAAACTCCTTGGTCCCTTTCATGAAGAGCACCACGTCGTTTGTCGTGACCTGATCCTTGATCCAGCTCTGGACGTCTTCGCTCATGCTAGCCTTCCTTTGCGATGTCGTAACTAAAAGGTGTCAACCGCGCGCGGAAAAACAAGGCGCGGCGACTAGATCTGCCCCGCGGAACGCCGTTACTCGCCGGGAAGTCTGGTGGTAAGCGCCAAGGCGTGCAACTCGCCGCCCATGCGGCCCTTGAGCGCCGCATAAACCAATTGGTGCTGCTGCACGCGTGACTTTCCTGCGAAAGCGGCCGATGTCACGAGCGCCGCATAATGATCGCCGTCGCCTTTAAGCGCCTCGATCAGCACTTCGGCATCCGGCAGGTGCTCCTTGATCAGGCGCTCTATTTCGTGAGCCTCCATAGGCATCGGCGACACTTCTCCTTCAATTCATGTGCCGAGAGATTACAGGCGAATTGCTGCATTGCGCAACAAGCGCCGACACCGGACCGCCGCATGCGGTTCAAAGGCACGTGATCGGTGAGAGTGCAGCGCGCCCGTGGAGGCATGTGGCCTGAAGCAACGGTCGGCGGCGAGACGACCGTCTCGGTGGCCACCGTTGACGACATCCGGCAGACATCGGCGAATAACCGAAGGCAGTGCGGCGCAATCACGCTCCCGGCAACCCCCGAAAGCAAGCCGTGCTCCAGCCATCGGCGTCGTCTTCGCAGGTAAATTGACGGCGCCTGAAAGCGTCAGGCTATAGATCGGACGCAGAACGGCTCCAGCGCGCGTCCGCGAAGTGTGAAGCGGTTTTCCGAGAAGACAGGCGACAAAACAAATTGATAGAGCACGCCTTGTTTCAAGAGAGCGGGCAAGCCCTGGCGCATCCCGCTTCAGAGACTTCCAAGGGAAAGACAAGGCGACGTCGTAATCCGACGCGGCTTTCGTGGTCCAATGCACGCGTGGTCCATGCACGCTCCATCAACAGATAGGGGGTATCGTGCCTTGTCCGCACAAGGCGGCAGAAAGGCGCTCGCGCTCTGCAAGTTCCATTCAAGTCTGCTGTGCTTTTCTCAAGCAAGCAGTTGACGCCTCGCAAAGCCTCGCTATGATCCAGCTTCCCGATGCGAGTGCCCCAGTGGCGGAACGGTAGACGCGGCAGACTCAAAATCTGTTGCCTGCAAGGGCGTGCTGGTTCGAGTCCGGCCTGGGGCACCAAATCGAGCGATCATTCATGTACGCAGCATTGTTGAAGAAGACGAGGCTCATCCTTCTCGGAACGGCAGCGTTGCTCGCTGGCGCGCAAGGCGCCGCCGCTGGCCCCGCGCTTCTCACCGAACCGGCGACAGGTCTTGTCATCTACGCCGAAGACGCCGACCTGCCATGGCGGCCTGCCTCGCTCACAAAGCTGATGACGGCCTATCTCGCTTTCGAGGCGATCCGTGACGGCAGGCTGTCTCCCGAGGACATGCTGACGTCCACGGCGCTTTCGCGCAGCCAGCCCCCCAGCAAATTCGGCCTTCCGCTCGGCGCGCAGATCAAGGTCGATCTCGCCATCAAGGCGCTGATCGTCAAATCCGCGAATGACGTTGCGATCATGATCGCCGAAAAGATCGCCGGTTCGAGCGAAGCGTTCGTCGAGATGATGAACCGCACGGCAAAGCGGCTCGGCATGACGAACACGAGGTTCGTCAACCCGAACGGCCTGCCGCAATTCAACCCGGACGGCACCGAAACACCCGACCAGGCGGTTACGACGGCGCGAGACATGGCGCTCCTTTCGAACATGATCCTCAAGGAGTTCCCGCAATACGCGCCCATTTTCTCGATGACCGAGGTTCGCGTCGGCAACCGGCTTCTTGCGTCGCACAACAGCATTCTCAAGCGTTACGACGGGGCGGACGGCATGAAGACCGGCTTCGTCTGCGCGGCGGGATATAATGTCGTGGCGAGCGCAACGCGGAACGGTCGCCAGCTCGTCGCCGTGGTGCTCGGCGAACGCTCGTCCGGGGCGAGGACACTCCGCGCAGCGGCGTTGTTCGAGCACGGCTTCGAGATCTATCCCTGGAAGGCGGTGCTCGCTCCGACGCTCGCGACCTGGCCCGTCGAAACACCCGAAGGCGCGCAACCCGCCGACATGCGCGGCATTGTCTGCAGCGGCCGCAAGCCCGCCGTCAGCGCGAAACAGAAGCCCAAGCGCCCCGCATCGCAACCCGGACACGGCGCATCCGGCGCGAAACCGAAAGCCGTGCAGGCACCGGGGGATCAGAAGAAGCCTGTGCCCAAGGCTGCCCATCCCGGTGCGGCAGACCCTGCCGCCGCCCGCACAAACGGGTGAACGGGTGAACGGTGAACGGTGAACGGTGAACGGTGAACGGTGAACGGGTGAACGGGTAAGCATCGCGGGTCAACCGGGTGCCGCTATCCCGGCATTCCCCTCTCGCCCGATACGCTTTGCAACGGAGCGCGCCCGGAAAAGTGTGCCGCGGTTTTCCGTCACGATGCGCGACACGACAAATAGATAGATAAATCAAAAGCGGATACGCACTGGAACGCCGAGCAGGAGCACCGCGCAACCTCTCGCCACCGGACCGAGCGAGGAGATGCGGCAGCCCGCCCCGTGCTCGACCGCGCGCTGCATCGCTCCGAAGAGCCGCGCAATTCGCCCCGGGAGACGCTGAACAGCGCCATGCCGCGTCCGACGCAACGGCGCTGTCGGTCCCAAGCCTTCCAAAAGGATTTCGCCCCCTGCGGGAGGAATCGAAGTGGAAAACGCCGTTCACCCCGATGATCATGGCTTTTCCATCGAAATTGATGCTTGAGACATCAGCCTTAGGGGTTTAAATTCACAATCGTAGCCTTTGCGACCCCAATCGCGAGGTTTGCCTTCAGGCTTTGACGCGTTTTCGCCACGCGAGACAATCCGTTCGAAAGCGTCCTGAAAGCCTCGTGCGCAAATGAAACGCGGTGCGGTTGTCGATCAGCTCCCTGCGTCAAATCGAGTCCGATTTGACGGCGGGCCGATCCAGAGTTCGAGGGGGAAGTTCGGTGCTTACCGGAGCCCAGTTGCGCGCTGCGCGCTCGCTTATCGGCATCGACCAGAAAACTTTGGCCGATCAGGCCGGCGTTTCCTTGCCGACCGTTCAGCGCATGGAAGCAAGTCCCGGCATCGTTCGCGGCGTGGTCGACAGCCTTACCAAGATCGTCGAAGCGCTGGATCGGGCGGGCGTCGAACTCATCGGAGAGGGAGCCGTATCGAGCGGCGGCGGGCGCGGCGTTCGCCTCAAGAAGCCGCCGGAGAGGGCCGAGGAATGATCGGCGCGGGCTGGCAGCTTCAGGCGCTTTTTGCCGCGCTCGCGATCTACGCGGGAGCAGCGCTCACTGCGGTTTTCGTGCCCCGGCGCTGGCTCGGTTTCGTCTACGTGGCCTCCATGGTCGCGGCTTCGCTCGCCGTTGTCGCCGACGTTTCCGCCTTCTTCAGTGAAGTCACGCTGAAGGAGCACTTGCCGGTCGGCCTTCCGGGGGTCGGCCTCCACATTCGTCTGGACAAGCTTTCTGCCTTCTTCGGCTTCGTCGTGAATGTCGGCGTGCTCATGGTAAGCCTCTACGGCACGGGCATCAAGCGCGACGACCTTTCAAAGCGCGTGGAGCCGCTCTATCCCGCGTTCTGTGCCGCGATGAACGCCGTGCTCCTCGCCGACGACGCGTTCGGTTTCCTTTTCTTCTGGGAACTGATGTCGCTGTCGTCGTGGGCGCTCGTCGTGTCGCGGCATGCCGACCCCGACAACCGCAAGGCCGGCTACGTCTATCTCATCATGGCGGCGGGCGGAACGATGGCGCTGCTGTTTGCCTTTGGCGGCCTCGCCGGTGCGTCGGGCGGCTACGCGTTCGACACGATGCGCGCGAGCCACCTGACGCCGCTCGTCTCGGCGCTGGTCCTCGGCGCAGCGCTGTTCGGCGCCGGGTCGAAGGCGGGCATCATGCCGCTTCACGCCTGGCTGCCGCTCGCCCATCCCGCCGCACCGAGCCACGTTTCCGCGCTCATGAGCGGCGTCATGACAAAGGTGGCGATCTATGCAGTCATCCGCGTGGTTTTCGACCTGCTCGGCGATCCGCAATGGTGGTGGTCGCTGCCGTTCATCCTGCTCGGCGCGGCTTCGGCTGTCGGCGCCCTCCTCTATGCCGTGCAGGATCAGGATCTGAAGCGATTGCTCGCCTACTCGACCATCGAGAATGTGGGCATCATCTTTGCCGGCCTCGGGCTCGCCATCGCGTTCAAATCGTCGAATATCCCGCCGGCGGCGGGGATCGCGCTCGCCGCCGCGCTGATTCATGCGTTGAATCACTCCTGGTTCAAATCGCTTCTGTTTCTCGGCGCGGGCGCAGTGTTGCACGCAACCGGTACGAAGCAACTCGACAGGCTCGGCGGCCTCATCCATCGCATGCCGAAGACATCGGCTTTCTGGCTTATCGGCGCGCTGGCCATCTCAGCGCTACCTCCTCTTAACGGCTTCGTCTCCGAATGGCTGCTGTTTCAGGCTGTGCTGACCGGACCCGTCTTCCCCGAACCTATCCTGCGTTTCCTGTCGCCCGTGCTCGGCGCGATGCTGGCGCTCGCGGCCGGGCTCGCTGCCGCCTGCTTCGTGCGCGCTTTTGGGACCGTGTTCCTTGGCCGCCCTCGCAGCCCCGAAGCGGCAAACGCGCATGAAGCACCGTTCACGCAGACGCTCGCCATCGGACTGCTTGCCCTTCTCTGCATTCTCGGCGGCCTCCTTGGCGGGTTGACGGCGTTCGCGCTGAACCCGCTGCTCGTCGAGTATGCCGGAGGCGCCGCCGCGATCAACACGCAGACCGGCCCCACGCCCTTCTCGCTCATCGCCTTCGATCAGGGCCGCGCGATCTACGACGCGCCCATGATCGCGCTTTTTGTCGCCGTGTCGTCGCTCACCACCATGGCCGCCGTGCACCTGTTCGCCACGCGCAAGACGCGGCGCTCGCCCGCATGGGACTGCGGCTTCCCCGATCCTTCGCCAGCGACGCAATATACCGCGTCGAGCTACAGCCAGCCGCTGCGCCGTGTCTATGGCGGGGTCGTCTACAGCGCGACCGAGACCGTCGACATGCCGCCGCCCGGGAGCTTGCGCGAAGGTCACTTCCGCATCCGCTTTGCGGACTATCTATGGCGCTTTCTTTACGCCATGCCCGCCAAGGCGCTCTGGGCGCTTTCGGAGCGTTTCGACCACATCCACTACCTGACGATCCGCCGCTATCTCGTGCTGATGTTCTCCACGCTGATCGTGCTGCTCGTCATAACCGCGACGTTCATGTGATGCCCGCAACCGTTCAATCCTTCATCGCTCAGGGCGCGCAAATGTTCTTCGTGCTGGCCATCGCGCCTGCGGTGACAGGCATCACGCGGAAGGTGAAGGCGCGCCTGATGCGACGGCGCGGACCCTCCATATTCCAGCCCTACCGCGATCTTCTGAAGCTCGTGCGCAAGGAGTCCGTACTTGCGCCGAACGCGACGTGGTTTTTCCGTTCCGCGCCTTACATGATCTTCGCGTTCACCTGGGTTGCGGCGGCGCTGGTGCCGACGCTCGCCTCGGGGCTGATGTTCAACTGGGCCGCCGACGTCGTCGCCCTCGTCGCGCTGATCGGAGCGGCCCGCGCGCTGCTAGCGCTCGCCGCGATGGACGCAGGGACAGCCTTCGGCGGCATCGGCTCGTCGCGCGAAATGATGATCGCCTCGCTGGCAGAGCCCGCATCGCTTCTCGTCGCGCTCACCATCGCATTCGCGGCGGGCACCACGCGGCTGCCCGAAGTGGCGCAGTTTCTCATCTCGCAGCCGATCGAGATCCGCGTCTCCTTCGCGCTGGCCTTCGTCGCGCTTGTTATCGTGGCGATGGCGGAAAATGCCCGCATCCCGGTCGACAACCCCGCCACCCATCTCGAACTCACCATGGTGCACGAGGCGATGGTGCTCGAATATTCGGGACGCCACCTCGCCATGATCGAGGCCGCCGGACACCTGAAACTCACGCTCTACATTTCGCTCATCATCTGCCTGTTCCTGCCTTTCGGCATGGCGCCGTTCGACGGAAGCGCCGCTGCATGGGCCATCGGCATCGGCACCTATCTCGCCAAGCTCGTGCTGGCGGCCGTCGCGCTCGGCGTGTGGGAAGTCAGCATCGCGAAGATGCGCGTCTTCCGCATGAGCGAGTTCCTCGGCGGCGCATTCATCTTCGCCTTCCTCGCAATCCTGCTCGAATTCCTGTCGCGTGAGGTGCAGCGGTGACCAACGCCTATGACATCGCACACTTCCTTGCGGGCATGATGCTCGTCTGCAGCTTCACGCTCCTTTATCAGGATCGTATTCTTGCGGTGCTGAACACGTTTGCGGTGCAAGCGATCATGCTGTCGCTCGCCGTCGCCTGGCAGGGCTATGTCCGCAACGCGCCGGATCTGTTCATCACGGCGGCCATGGCTTTCGGCCTCAAGGGCATCATCATCCCCGTCGCGCTCAACCGCATGGTCGAGAAACTCGGCATCAAGCGTGACGTCGATCAGGTGGTCAATGTCGGCGTCGCCATGTTCCTCGGTCTCGGGCTGACGAGCCTCGCGCTCCTGCTCGTGCTGAAGGTCACGCCGGGCGCCGCGTCTTTCACGCGCGAAGGGCTGGCGCTCGCGCTCGCGATCATCCTGCTCGGCTTCCTCCAGATGATCCTGCGCCGCAATGCCGTGACGCAGATCGTCGGCTTCATGTCGATCGAGAACGGCCTCATCCTCGCGGCGACCGGCGCGCGCGGCATGCCGCTCGTGGTCGAGGTAAGCGTCGCGTTCTCCGTGCTCATCGCGCTGTTCGTCTTCGCGGTGTTCCTGTTCCGCATCCGCGAGCGCTTCGACAGCGTCGACGTGGAAAGCCTCGACAAGGTGAGAGCGGCGAGGGCGCATCGATGAACGAGGCCGTTTATGCCGTCGTCGGCATCCCGTTCCTGTCCGCAATCCTGCTCGCGCTGAGCCCGAGCTATCGGCTGACCGCGCTCGGCAACGTGCTCGCCTCGGGCCTCGCCTTCGCGGCGGGGCTTTCCTTCCTCGCGCTGCCGCCCGTCACCGAGACCTATGTCATCCTCGACGACCTCAACAAGTTCTTCATCATCTTGAACACGCTCGTCGGCTTCACCACGTCGCTCTTCAGCCGCAGCTACATCCGTCACGAGATCGAAACCGGCCACCTCACGCCGCTGTTCGTGCGCTTCTACCATGCGATGTTCCAGGGGATGATGGGCGCGATGAACCTCGCGCTGCTCGCCAACAACATCGGCCTGATGTGGGTGGGCCTCGAATTCGCGACGCTCATGACCGTCATCATGGTGGGCATCTACCGCACGCCCGCCGCGCTCGAAGCCGCGTGGAAATACTTCATCCTCGGCATCGTCGGCATCTCGCTCGCCTTCTTCGGCACGATCCTCGTCTATCTCGCGGGACAGGGCGTTCTCGGCGAAGGCGAGGCGGCGATGACGTGGAGCGAGCTTCTCAAGATCGCGCCGCAACTCGACGCGCCGCTGCTCAACATCGCGTTCATCTTTCTGCTCGTCGGCTATGGCACGAAGGTCGGCCTCGCGCCGCTGCATGCGTGGCTGCCCGACGCCCACGCCGAAGGACCGACGCCGATTTCAGCCGTGCTGTCGGGCCTGCTCCTCAACGTCGCGCTGTTCGCGCTGCTCCGCTTCAAGATGCTGATCGCGGCGAACCCGCACGCGCTCGAACCGGGGCCGATCCTCATCACCATGGGCCTCGTGTCGCTGATCTTCGCTGCGTTCATGCTCTACCAGCGGCAGGACATCAAACGGCTGTTCGCCTATTCCTCCATCGAGCACATGGGCCTCATCACCTTCGCCTTCGGCCTCGGCGGCCCGCTCTTGAACTTCGCGGCGCTGTTGCACATGGTGATGCACAGCCTCACGAAATCGGCGATCTTCTTCGCGGTCGGCCATGTCACGCAGGCGAAAGGCACGCAGGAACTGTCCGCCATTCGCGGACTGTCGGTTTCAAACCCGGTGCTCTCGGTCGCGCTCGCGGCGGGGGTGATCGCAATTTCCGGGCTGCCGCCGTTCGGGGCGTTCATGAGCGAATTCCTGATCCTCACCTCCACCTTCGCGCGCGAGCCGTTGCTCGCCCTTGCGGTGGCATTCGGCCTGCTTGTCGCGCTGGGCGCGCTGCTCATGCGTCTTCAGGACATTCTCTTCGGCGAACCGACCACCCCCAATCATCCCGTCAGCGCGGCATCGGCGCCGATCTTCGTCCATCTGTCGCTGATCCTGATCGCGGGGCTGTTTCTGCCCCCCGCCGTCGTCGTCTGGTTCAAGCGCGCTGCGGAGACGCTCGGATGATCACCCTGAACGAGAGAGGTGCCGATACGGATCCGGTTGCGCTCGCCGACGCGATCCGCGCCGCGCTGCAGGTTCGCGCCGACGGTTTCGCCCGCATCGAAGCAGACACGGCGCTTTGGATCGGCCTTGCCAGAGGCTGTGCCGCCGGCTGGCAAGATCTCGGCGCGCTGTGGATCGACGATCACCACGTCCGCATGGCGCTTTGGGATGCCAGGGAGAACTGTCGCGCCATCGTCTCGCTCACGCTCAAGGCGGGCGCTTACCCGTCCGTCGGCCTGCATCATGCGCCAGCGCTACGCCTCGAACGCGCGATGCGCGACCTCTACGGCGCGATACCGGAGGGCATTCCCGACGAGCGCCGCTGGCTCGATCACGGCGTCTGGCCGGGGCGGGAGCATGAGCCGGGCTATCATTTCCTCGCCGTCGATGGCAACGGCCTGCATCAGATCCCCGTCGGCCCGGTGCATGCGGGGATCATCGAGCCGGGGCATTTCCGCTTCACCGCCAACGGGGAGACGGTCGCGCGGCTCGAAGCGCGGCTCGGCTATGTGCACAAGGGCGTCGAAGCGCTGGCGCAAGGCGCGCCGGTCGAAAAGGCCGCGAGACTAGCCGCGCGCATGTCGGGCGACAGCACCGTTGCCTACAGCTTCGCGTTTTCGCATGCGGTCGAGGCCGCGCTCGGCTGGGACGTGCCGCCGCGAGGACAAATCCTGCGCGGCGTGATGGCCGAACTCGAACGGCTCTCGCACCATGTCGGCGATGTCGGCGGCATTTGCAACGACGCAGCCGTCGCGGCGCTCCTCGCCCGCTGTTCGCTCATCCGCGAAGACATCCTGCGCACGCAGGATGCGCTTTTCGGCCATCGCATGATGATGGACGCCGTCGTGCCGGGCGGCGTCGTCCGCGACATCGACGCGAGCGGCGCGGCGGCGATCCTCGCGCTGTTGGAGCGCATCGAGACGGGTTTCCATCGCGTGATCCGCGCCTACGACCAGTCGCCATCGCTGCAAAACCGCACGCACGGCACCGGCATCGCGGAGCCCGATTTCATTCGCCAGTTCGCGGCGGGCGGCTTTGTCGGCCGAGCCGGCGGACGCGCCTTCGACGCGCGCAGGGCCTTCGCCTATCCGCCTTACAACGCGGTCGCCTTCAAGGTGCCGACGCGCGAGGAAAGCGACGTGGACGCGCGCATCTGGATTCGCATCGAGGAAATCGCCGAAAGCGCCGCCATCATCCGCCAATTATTGGGCCGGCTCGAAGACGGCCCGATCCGCGCTGCTCCTCCGCCTTTTCAGCCGGGCGCGGGCGCGGCGCTGGTGGAAGCCTTCCGCGGCGACCTGTTCGTTGCCGTGCGCATCGAGGATGAAGGCCGCATCGCACACATGCACGCGCGCGACGCCTCCTGGTTCCAGTGGCCGCTGCTCGAAACCGCGATCAAGGGCAACATCGTCGCCGACTTCCCGTTGTGCAACAAGTCGTTCAACTGCTCCTATTCGGGCGTGGATCTTTAAGGACACACCGATGCACATTCTCCTTCTCGATGCGCTCCTGAAAGGCCCCGCCACGGAACGCGCGCCCTCCCCGGATGAAGCGGCGGTGGCCGATCTCGCCCGCGCACTCGGGACCCGCGCCCGCGCGCGCCTTGGCCGGTCGCTCGCCATTCGCGAAGTCGACGCAGGCTCATGCAACGCCTGTGAACTCGAAATCCACGCGCTCGGCAACCCGGTCTACGATGTCGAGCGCTTCGGCCTCAAGTTCGTCGCATCGCCTCGCCACGCCGACGTATTGCTCGTGACCGGCGCCGTTTCCTGGAACATGCGCGAGGGGTTGGAACGCACCTATGCGGCGACGCCCGATCCGAAATGGGTCGTCGCGGCGGGTGATTGCGCGGCGGGCTGCGGCGTGTACTCCGAAAGTCATGCCTGCGCGGGTGCCGTGGCGAAAATCGTTCCCGTCGATCTTGTGATACCGGGTTGCCCGCCGACGCCAACCGACCTTCTGAAAGGGCTGCTGGCGCTCGTGGAAGGCGCGACGCGTTCCCCGCGATGACGGACACGATCACCATCGACACGCGCGGCCTTTCCTGCCCGTTGCCGGTTCTGCTCGCGAAGAAACACTTGCGCGCCATAGCAGGCGGCACGCTCGTGCGCATCCTCGCAACCGATCCGCTCGCGCCGGAAGACTTCCGCGACTTCTGCCGCGTCTCCGGCTGCGTGTGGATCGGGTCGCGCGAAGCGGAAGACGGCGCGCTCGAAATCACGATCCGGCAGGCAAAAGGCTGACCTTACCTCCCGTCCGCCGGATCGCCGAAAACGGCGGCAAGCCGCGCCTCAAGGTCCGCTTTCGCCGCTGCAAGCCGCGCCTCGTCGACGGAGCGAAGCACAAGCGTCGTGCCGTAGCGCCCCTCGTCCATGAATGGATAGCTGCCCATCGGCACATCCGGGAAGGCGCGCTGGCACGCTTCAAGCGGCGCCGCGACCGCCCCTTCGGGCCGGTCCACGCGCACCGAGACGGACAACATCTTCGCGCCCGTGCGAAGTCTCGGCGTTACCGCCTTCAGCATCGCCTGCATGATCGAGGGCACGCCCGCCATGACGATCACATTGTCGATCATGAAGCCGGGCGCCTTGGACACGGAGTTTTCTATCAGGTCCGCTCCAACGGGAATGCGCGCCATGCGCAGCCTGGCGGGCGTCATCTCGCCCTCGGGGATGCGTTCGAGCAGCAGCGCGCGGGCGCGCTCATCGATGGGAAGCGCCACGCCGAAAGCCTTCGCAATGGCGTCGGCCGTGATGTCGTCATGCGTCGGACCGATGCCGCCGGTGGTGAACACGTAGTCGTAAGCCGCGCGCAGCGCATCGACGGCTGCGATGATCGCGGGTTCTTCGTCGGCCACGACCCGCACTTCCTTCAGCCGGATGCCGTTTTCGGTGCAGTGGTCGGCGATGGTGCCGATATTCTTGTCCTTGGTTCGCCCCGACAGGATTTCGTCGCCGATGACGAGCAGCGCGGCGGTGACTTCGGAAGCAGATACTGGCGCGCCGGTCATGGGAGCCTCTTCGCAAGCGGTTTCGCGGAAACTAACAGGAAAGCGTGCATCTCGCCATGGCGACACGCGCGCTGCAACGCGCCGCGCAACTCGCAACGATCATGATCCGGCCATCAGATGTTGTGGGTTGGCCCGGCACCTGCCATATTGCGGGTTGAACATCTGGAGCGCTGCCCCCGGCTTGCCGGTGGACGGGTCCGGCGCAAGGATATCGACTGACCCATCAAGCGCGAGGGCGCGCGGGATCTTGGCATGAACGGATCGGATTACGGCGCGCCCGTGAGGCTCGCACAGGACAGCAAGATCAGGCTTTACGGGCCGGAAGCCTTCGCGGCCATGCGCAAGGCGGGGCAGCTTTGCGCGGTCGCGCTCGATCAGATCGCCGACCTTGTGAAACCCGGCGTCACAACGGAGTCCATCGACCAGTTCGTGTTCAACTTTGCGATGGACCACGGCGCCGTTCCCGCCACCCTCAACTATCGCGGCTATACGAAATCCACCTGCACCTCCCTTAATCATGTGGTTTGCCACGGGATTCCCGGCCCGCGCGTCCTCATCGAAGGCGACATCCTCAACGTCGACGTGACGCTGATCCTCGACGGGTGGCACGGCGATTCAAGCCGTATGTACACGGTCGGCAAGGTGCCGCGGAAGGCCGAGCGCCTGATCGAGGTGACGCACGAAGCCATGATGCGCGGCATTGCGGTCATCAAGCCGGGCGCACATGTCGGCGACATCGGCCACGCAATCCAGGTCTTCGCCGAAGCGGAGCGTTGCAGCGTGGTGCGCGACTTCTGCGGCCACGGCGTTGGCCGCGTCTTCCACGACAAGCCGAACATCCTCCATTACGGTGTGCCGGGCGAAGGCGTGATGCTTGAGGAAGGCATGATCTTCACGGTCGAGCCGATGATCAATCTCGGCAAGCCGCATGTGAAGATGCTGTCAGACGGATGGACGGCGGTCACGCGCGACCGCTCTTTGTCCGCGCAGTTCGAGCACACGGTCGGCGTGACGGCGACGGGCGTCGAGGTCTTTACCTACAGCCCCAAGGGCTATCATCAGCCGCCCTACCCCGTCGCGCAGTGAGATGAAGGGAGCGCGGCGCGCTCCCTTGCCTCGGCTACTTGTCGAGCAGATCGAGCAGCGCGGCGCTGCCGTAGCGTTCTCCCGACGCCGCCCCGCGCGGAGCGGCCTCGTCGATCGCCGCAAGGTCGTCGGCGGTCAGGGCAAGCTGTGCCGCTTCGACGTTCTCTTCGAGATATTTGCGCCGCTTGGTTCCCGGGATCGGCACGATGTCCGGCCCCTGCGTCAGCAACCACGCGAGCGCAACCTGCCCCGCCGTCGCGCCCTTGGCCTTCGCGATTGCCTTCACGGCATCGACGATCTTGATGTTGCGGTCGAAATTCTCGCCTTCAAAGCGCGGCTGCGTGCGACGGAAATCGCCCTCGGGATATTCCTCCGCCCGCTTGGCCGTGCCCGTGAGGAAGCCCCTGCCAAGCGGGCTATACGGCACGAAGCCGATGCCAAGCTCCCGGCAGGTCTGCAACACCTCGTCCTCGACACCTCGCTCCCAAAGCGAATATTCGCTTTGCAGCGCCGAAACCGGAAACTCCCTGTGCGCGCGGCGCAGCGTTGCGGGCGACGCTTCCGACAGGCCGATATAGCGCACCTTGCCCGCGCGGACGAGATCGCCCATCGCACCCACCGTCTCTTCGATCGGGACGTTCACGTCGACGCGGTGCTGGTAATAGAGGTCGATGTGGTCGACGCCGAGGCGCTTCAGCGACTCGTCGCAGACCTTCTTCGCATGCTCCGGGCGGCCGTTGGCCTTGAATTCGCGGGCGCCATCCTTGATCACGAAGCCGAACTTCGTCGCAATGATCGCCTCGTCGCGTCGGTCTTTCAGCGCGCGCCCTACCAGCACTTCGTTCGTGAAAGGCCCATACATTTCAGCCGTGTCGAACAGCGTGATGCCGAGGTCGAGCGCGCGGTGAAGAACCGCGATGCTTTCGGCTTCGTCAGCCGCACCATAGGCGTAGCTCATGCCCATGCAGCCGAGGCCAAGGGCGGACACTTCGAGCCCTTGCGTTCCGAGTTTGCGCTTTTCCATGAAAGGCTCCTTTCGTTATTGCCTCGACGCCATCTTAACCTTGCTGCATAATGTTACTAGGCCACAGTTTATACTGGTATTGGCGCTAACAGGATGACGGATTGCCATGTCGCTCGCTCACGTGGGATATGATCGCCGCCCGCTCGGCGAGTTTCTTCAGTCGCGGCGCGCACGGCTGGACCCGTCAGACTGCGGTTTTCCGGCGGGCCGCCGCCGCACGCCCGGCCTGCGCCGTGAAGAGGTCGCGCAACTCGCGGGTGTCAGCGTGACATGGTACACGTGGCTCGAACAGGGCCGCGAAATTCAGGTCTCGACGCAAACCCTTGAAGGCATCGCGCGGGCGCTGCGGCTCGACCGCGCCGAGCGCGAGCACCTGTTTCTTCTGGCGCAAGGGCGCCCGCCAGCGATGGCCGAATGGCGGCCTCGCGAGGTCACGGCAGCGCTCCAGCGCATGCTCGACGGGCTCGCCTATTCTCCTGCCTACATCCGAACGAAGCGCTGGGACATCGTCGGCTGGAACCGCGCCGTTGCGCTGACCTTTGCCGATTATGGCGCGATGGCGCCGCATGAGCGGAACTCGATCCGTCTCGTCTTCACGCACCCCGCGTGGCGAACGCTGATGGTCGACTGGGAGGCGGACGCCAAGAAGGCGCTTGCCATCTTCCGCGCCGATTTCGCGCGCGCGGGCAACGATCCGCGTTTTCTGGAACTCGTGGACGAACTCGACCGCCTGAGCCCCGAGTTTCACCAGTGGTGGCCGCGCCACGACGTGCGCAATCACGGCGAGGGCGTGAAGGCCGTGCGCCATCCGAAGGTCGGCCTGATGTTGCTCGAATACACGGCTTTCATCGTGGAGAGCGACCCGGACCTGCGCATGGTGGTTTACACGCCCGCGCCAGGTTCGGACACGGCGGGCAAGATCGCGCGGCTGGTCGACGGCGACTGACCCCGCCGATCATTGGCTTAGTCCGGCGCCCAGCGTCGCCACAATCCGTCCAAGCTCGCGAAAATCCGCCTTGCGTGGAGACGATGTGCGCCAGGCGAGGCCGATGGTCCGGTGCGGGACCGGCGGCGCGAAGCGCATCAGCCGCACGCCGGACCGCGCTTCGACGGCCAGGCTCATGCGCGGCAGCAGCGTCACGCCGAAGCCGCCCGCTACCATCTGCACCAGCGTCGAAAGGCTCGTCGTGCCCATCGTGTCGAGCTTGCCCGCGCGGTTCAGGGAGCACACGCTCAGCGCCTGATCGCGCAGGCAATGGCCTTCTTCGAGAAGCAGAATGCGTTCATTGACGAACATGTCCGGCGAGGCAAGCGCCCCCTCGGGCACCACGCGGCTTTCCGGCACGGCGAACACGAACTCGTCCTCGAACAACGGGAGGGTTTCGATGTCGGGGAGATCGACGGGAAGCGCCAGCAGCACCGTGTCGAGCCGTCCGCCCGCGAGGTCGGCGAGGAGGTGCCCTGTCTGGCTTTCGCGCAGTTCGACGTCGAGATCGGGATAATCCTCGCGGAGCACGGGCAGCAGGCGCGGAAGCATATACGGGGCCACGGTCGGAATGACGCCGATCCGAAGCGCGTGGGACAAGGGCGCGTCACCTTGTCGCGCGGATGCCTCAAGATCGCGAACGGCGGCCAGGATCGACGCCACGCGGTGCGCGGCTTCCTCGCCCTCGCGTGTGAGCTTTGCGCCTGTACGCGTGCGCTCGATCAGAGCCGCTCCGAGTTCGCGCTCAAGCTCTTGTATCTGCATGGAAAGCGCAGGCTGCGTTACGGCACAGGCTTCCGCCGCGCGGCCGAAATGCAGCGAGCGGGCGAGCGCATCGAAATAACGAAGCTGTTTCAGCGAGATATTTGCCATTAGATAAACTTATCGCAACTTCAGATAATGCGAATAGCCCTGATTGAGCTATGTGGTTAAGTTCGAGCAATTCTAAACAGGGAGCAAGCAAACAAATGGCCGATAAACCCATTTTGACGACGACGGCGGGCGCTCCGGTTCCCGACAACCAGAATTCTCTGACGGCGGGCGAACGCGGCCCGGTGCTTCTGCAAGACGTCCACCTGCTCGAAAAGCTCGCGCATCAAAATCGCGAACGCATCCCCGAACGCGTGGTGCATGCGAAGGGCTGGGGCGCGCACGGTACGTTCACCGTGACGAACGACATCACGAAATACAGCCGTGCAAAGCTGTTCTCCGATGTCGGAAAGAAGACCGATGTCATCGCGCGCTTTTCGACGGTGGCGGGCGAACTCGGCGCCGCCGATGCCGAACGCGACGTGCGCGGCTTCTCGGTGAAATTCTACACCGAGAAAGGCAACTGGGATCTTGCCGGCAACAACACGCCGGTGTTCTTCGTCCGCGATCCGCTGAAATTCCCCGACTTCATTCACACGCAGAAGCGCCACCCGAAGACGAACCTGCGCTCGCCGACGGCGATGTGGGATTTCTGGTCGCTGTCGCCCGAAAGCCTGCATCAGGTGACGATCCTGTTCTCGGATCGCGGCATCCCGGTCGCGCCGCAGTTCATGAACGGCTACGGCTCGCACACCTACTCCTTCATCAACGCACAGAATGAACGCTTCTGGGTGAAGTTCCATTTCAAGACGCTGCAAGGGCATCGCCATTACACCAATCGCGAGGCGGAAGACGTGGTCGGCAAGGATCGCGAAAGCTATCAGCGCGAACTGTTCGGCACCATCGACCGTGGCGACTTTCCGAAATGGCGGCTTTTCGTGCAGATCATGCCGGAGACCGACGCCGACAAGACGCCGTACAATCCCTTCGACCTCACGAAAGTCTGGCCGCATGGCGACTTTCCGCTGATCGAGGTCGGCATCCTCGAACTGAACCGCAACGCCGACAATTACTTCGCGGAGATCGAGCAACTCGCCTTCTCGCCGTCGAATGTGGTGCCCGGCATCGGCCACAGCCCCGACAAGATGCTGCAGGCGCGCGTGTTTTCCTATGCGGATGCGCACCGCTATCGCCTCGGCACGCATTACGAGGCGCTGCCGGTGAACGCGCCGAAGTCAGGCGTGCATCACTATCACAAGGACGGCGCGATGCGCTTCTTCAGTGGCCAGACCGGCAATGTCGACGCCTTTTACGAGCCGAATTCGTTCGGTGGCGCGGCGGAAGCACCGCAATATCGCGAACCGCCGCTCAGGATATCGGGCGACGCGGACCGCTACAATCACCGCATCGGCAATGACGATTACAGCCAGCCGCGCGCGCTGTTCCGGCTGTTCGACGCGGAGCAGAAGGAACGGCTGTTCAGCAACATCGCCGAAGCCCTGCAAGGCGTGCCGGTGGAAATCGTGAAGCGGCAGGTCGTGCACTTTTACAGGGTCGATCCGGAGTATGGGCTGGGCGTTGCGGCCAAGGTCGGCCTTGCCCCAGAGGACGTGCAACTCAAGGCGGCGGAGTAGCCACGGGGAGGCTGGGCCACGACTTTTGGCCCGGCCTCAAAATTTTATGCGAATGACACTTATCAAACGCTCGATAAGGGTCTATGTTGTTGTTACACATGGTCTTACACGGATGGCGCCGTCTTTCAGCCATTAGCCGGTGACGTCCAGCAGATCACGTGTCCGTGGTTGCGGTTTTTCTCAAGAAATGCCCCGGAGGCTCAGGCTTTCCGGGGCCTTTTATTGTGGAGCACCGGCCTTGCCCATCGGCGGGGCTTCAAAGCAGAACGGCCATGATCCCCTGAAATGACAGGACCGCGCTGACCGCGCCGACGCCGACCGAGATGAAAAATTCCACCCGCGTCGGGCTGAACCACGCTCGCCGCATCGCGTTCACCGGTCCGAGCGGCAGAAGCGGACATACGCGCGCCTGATCCTGCGGTTGACGCGTCTTCAGAAAGGCGATCAGTTCATCCGGTCGGTATCCCGACGCTTCGGGATAGGCGCATTTCCGCTCCACCGGGAAGCGCGGATCGTATCGCCAGATCAGAAGATCGCGGGCGCTCGCGTTCAGGAGAAAATCGAGATCGTCGCGCGGAATGACTGGAACGCCGTCGCGGTCCGGCACGAGCCTCAGCGCCGCCGGCGTATTTTGCACGGTCCAGCGGTGCGGCTTGAAAGGTCGAAAGTTTTGCCCCGTGGCAGCGAGCGTCGCCGAGGCGTCCAGCGTAGCGGCAATGTCGGTCATGTGGCCCTCCCATGGTCTTGGGCCTTCATGATCGGAAAAGATGCTTGCGTGTGGCTCGCTCCAGGCTGGTTATCCCCAAAAGGACAACCAAAGGTTGCAAACCGATACTCGTGGTGCCGCGCTAAATCGGAAGCGCCGCCGCTTTCAAATCCGCCGCTCTAATGGAACCTGCCGCGCGCGCCGGTGCCGCGCCCGCGCTCGGCGAACAGTTCGGCGAGTTTCTCCGTCATCGCGCCCGCGAGTTCTTCGGCGTCCGAGATCGTAACCGCGCGGCGATAATAGCGCGTCACGTCGTGGCCGATGCCGATGGCGATGAGTTCCACGGGCGAGCGCGTCTCGATTTCATAGATCACCTGCCGGAGATGCTTCTCCAGATAAGTGCCGGAGTTCACCGACAGCGTCGAATCGTCCACCGGCGCCCCGTCCGAGATCATCATCAGGATGCGCCGCTGCTCGGGGCGCGCCAGCATGCGCGAATGCGCCCAGGTCAACGCCTCGCCATCGATGTTTTCCTTCAGAAGCCCCTCGCGCATCATCAGGCCGAGATTGCGCCGCGCGCGCCGCCACGGCATGTCCGCGGCCTTGTAGATGATGTGGCGCAGGTCGTTGAGGCGACCGGGCTGCGACGGCTTGCCGGCGGCGAGCCACTGTTCGCGGGCCTGTCCGCCCTTCCACTGCCGTGTCGTGAAGCCGAGGATCTCCACCTTCACGCCGCAGCGCTCCAGCGTGCGCGCGAGGATGTCGGCGCAGCACGCCGCGACCATGATCGGCCTCCCGCGCATCGAGCCGGAATTGTCGATGAGGAGCGTGACCACCGTGTCGCGAAATTCGGTGTCGCGCTCGCGCTTGAAGGACAGCGGCTGAAAGCGGTCGGTGACGACACGCGACAGCTTCGCGGTGTCGAGGAGGCCTTCTTCAAGGTCGAAGTCCCACGAGCGGTTCTGCTGCGCAAGAAGACGGCGCTGAAGGCGGTTCGCAAGACGGCTGACGGCCACCTGAATCACGGCGAGTTGCTTGTCGAGGAAGGCGCGCAGGCGTTCGAGTTCGTCAGCGTCGCAAAGCGATTCCGCGGGCACGAACTCATCGAAACCGCGCGTGTAGACCTTGTAGCCGAAATCGCCCGGCGCATCGAGAACCGACATGTTGGGCCGCCGCGAGGAATGCGGCTGCTCCTTGCCTTCTGTTTCGGACGGCTTGTAGTCCTTCTCGGTGATGTCGGCGGCGTCGGCTTCATCGTCCGCCTCCGAACCTTCGGCGTCGTCCGCCTGCGCTTCGGAAGCCTGCGAGCTCTGATCGCTTTCCTCCTGCGTGCTCTCGCCGGGATTGTCCTCGTTCTTCTGCTCGTCCGCGTCGGCCTTCTGCTCCGTCTCCGGGTCTTCGACGGGCGCTTCCATCAATTGCAGCGCGACGAGCACATCACGCGTGAGCTTGGCGAAGGCGGCCTGATCGGCGACGGTGGCATCGGCGCGATCTAGGATATTGCCCGCGCGCTCATTCACCCAGTCGCGCCAAACGTTGACGATGCCGTTCGCGCCGCGTGGCGGCTTCTGCCCCGTGAGCCGTTCGCGCACCATGAGCGAAAGAGCGTCGGCGAGCGGCGCGTCCTGCCGGTCGATGTCGCGATCGGGGAAACGCTCGTAGATCGCGGCGAGCTTGGCGTCGAGATTCTTCGCCACGCCCTTCATGCGGAGCGACCCGAGCGCCTCCACACGCGCGCGCTCCATCGCGTTGTAAACCAGGCGGGCGTCGCCGGAGGGCGGCGCATAGGCGTTGTGCAGTTTCTCGTCGTGCGCCGAGATCATGAGCGCGAGCGAATCCGAATAGCCGCGTATGATCGCGATTTCCTTTTTCGTGATCGCGCGGCTCGGCAACGGCAGACGCACCGTCTTGCCGTCGAAGCCGGGCGTCTCGGGGCCGAATGTGACGTTTACGGACTTGCTCTCCGCCAGCGACCGCGTCGCGAGCGAAACCGCCCGCTTGAACGGCTGGATCGGATCGGCCTTCCTCTTCGGAGTGTTCGGCATGGGCGTAGCCTTCAAGGCGCTTTATCGGTCTTGCCGGAAAGCGGCGTGCCGCTCCCGGATCTTGTTTGCGCGCGGCCCGGATGCCGCTGCCGCGCCCGCAGCGCTCAGGCGAGCGCGATATTGGCGGTCGACGCAGGCAGTTCCTCGCCGAAGCAGCGCTGATAGAACTCGGCCACGAGACCGCGCTCCAACTCGTCGCATTTGTTGAGGAAGCTCAGCGTGAACGCGAAGCCCACATCGCCGAAGATCGTCGCGTTTTCGGCCCAGGTGATGACCGTGCGCGGGCTCATGACGGTGGAGAGATCGCCATTCACGAAAGCCGTGCGTGTCAGTTCAGCCACGCGCACCATATTGCCGACGGTGCGGCGGCCGACGTCGCTCTCGTAGCCCTTCGCCTTGGCGACCACGATATTCACCTCGTCCTCGTAAGGCAGATAATTGAGCGTGACGACGATCGACCAGCGGTCCATCTGGCCCTGATTGATCTGCTGCGTGCCGTGGTAGAGGCCCGACGTGTCGCCAAGCCCGATGGTGTTCGTGGTGGCGAAAAGGCGGAAGGCGGGATGCGGACGGATCACGCGGCTCTGGTCGAGCAGCGTCAGCTTGCCCGACACTTCGAGCACGCGCTGGATGACGAACATCACGTCGGGGCGCCCCGCGTCGTATTCGTCGAACACGAGCGCGGTGTTCGACTGCAAAGCCCACGGCAGGATGCCTTCGCGGAATTCCGTGATCTGCTGGCCGTCGCGCACCACGATGGCGTCCTTGCCGACGAGATCGATCCGGCTCACGTGGCTGTCGAGATTGATGCGCACGCACGGCCAGTTGAGCCGCGCAGCGATCTGCTCGATATGTGTCGACTTGCCGGTGCCGTGATAGCCCTGGATCATCACGCGGCGGTTGTACGCAAAGCCCGCGAGGATCGCGAGGGTCGTCTCGCGGTTGAAAAGATAGTCGGTATCGAGATCGGGCACATATTCGGAGGCTTGCGAATACGCCGGCACCTCCATGTCGCTGTCGATGCCGAACACCTGACGGACAGAAACTTTCATGTCGGGCAGGCCCGCCAGGCCTGCTTCACCGTTGGTCATGGCTTCCCCTCGGGATTGTTTTCGCGCCAGCGCTTCCCCGGCTTGCCATCCGGTCGGGCCGCCCGCCAGAGATCGGCACTAGCGAACGAGACCGGACTGTTTCAGATAATTATAGGCTGCGAGCACTTCGCGGAAGCGATCCTCGGAACTGCGATCCCCGCCGTTGTGATCCGGATGATGAAGTTTTACAAGGGCCTTGAACTGAATCTTGATGTCGTCGGGTGAGGCTGTCTCGTCAAGGTTAAGCGCCTGAAGATGTTTCAGCGCGCCCTTTGACACTGCGCGACGTTGTTTGAGCGCTTCGGCGGATCGCGCCTGCTCGCGCCCGCGCACCCGTTTCAGGAGTTCGAACGGATCGCTGGCTGCCGCTGCGGCGGCAGCATCGCGTGCGGCGTGAAGCTCCGGCGCATCGTGACCGTGCACGCCCATCGACCAGGTGGGACGATGACCGGTGGCCGCAGACTTCTGGAAGTCCGCGACATCTTCGTCTTTCATGCCCGCGAAATAGTCGTAGGTCTTGTTGTACTCGACGACATGGTCGCGGCAGAAATAGTAATATTCCCCTTCGGCGTCCCGGCCCTTGGGAGCCTTGTGCGGTCCAGGTTTCGTGCACCCGCGCCACTGGCACGTGCGCGGAGCCGCGGCGGCGGGCTTGTCGGCACGCCCGCGGCCGCGCCCCTTGGTCACGCGGATGCTGTCGAAATATTTCGAGTCGAGCTTCATGCGGAAACGGGTGTCGCCTGCCGGAACCAGGTTCTGTGCGGATGCTTCCGGCTTCGCATCCACTCTCAACCGCAGTATGCGGCCAGCTGCAACTCCTTACAAGGTCTTGACAGAACGCCAAATCGTACCTCGTAAATTGTAGCAGGAATTGCGCCTGTGTATTCGAGGCTGGAGGTTCGATGTCCGTCGAAAAGTCTATCCGAGAGAAACTGGAAAATGCGTTTCTTCCGATGGCTCTCGCCATTGAAAATGAATCGGGCAAGCACGCTCATCATGTCGAGCAGCAAGGGCGCGCCGGTCCGTCCGGCGAAACGCATTTTCGCGTGCGGATCGTGTCGGCGGCCTTCGAGGGAAAAAGCTCGGTCGAGCGCCATCGCGCGGTGAACGCGGCCCTTGCCGAAGAACTTGCCGGCCCGGTCCACGCTCTCGCCATCAAGGCGCTGACGCCCCCCGAAACGGCGTAATCGATCAAGCTTCCGGAGACGACATGTCAGCGAACGTATCGCAAGCCCTTCTCGACGGCCCTCGCCTTGCCCCTGCCTCGCGCGGAGCGGCGCGGCAACTCGTGATCTTCCTGCACGGCTACGGCGCCGACGGCAACGACCTCATCGGCCTCGGCCGCGAATGGGCGCCGCTTCTGCCGGACGCCGCATTCGTCTCGCCCGACGCGCCGGAATCGATCCCCGGCTATTTCGGCGGGCGGCAATGGTTCGCTCTCACGACACGGAGCGAAAGGGAGTGGGAAGAAGGCGTCCGCAACGCCGAGCCTGCGCTTGCCGCCTTCGTCGAGGCAGAGGCGAAAAACGCCGGGCTGCCGCTGTCGAAGGTTGCGCTGGTCGGCTTCAGCCAGGGCACGATGATGGCGCTGCAAACGGGATTGCGCCTGCCAGAGCCGGTTGCGGGCATAGTCGGCTTTTCGGGCCATCTCGCGGGCGCTGCGCGGCTCGCGGATGAAATAAAGGCGAAGCCGCCGGTTCTGCTCCTCCACGGCTCGGCCGATGAAGTGATCCCCGTCGCCGCGATCCATCTCGCGCGCGAGACGCTGGCAGCCGCCGGCGTGCCGGTGCAATGGCAGATCCGCCCCGGCCTCGGCCACGGCATCGACGGGCACGGCCTCCTTGCGTCGGGCCAATTCCTTCGGACCTGCTTCGACCTCGACTGAGCGTTACAGCATCTCGCCGGAACTACCCGCACTTCCGGAAAAAGCGATAGGTATCTGGGGCGCTCATCCAGATGAAGTCATGCGTCAACCCGCCATGCCTGTTGATCCAGCCCATAATATCGGGCGAGTAGCTCGCCCGCAGCAGGTCCGTGCCGCGCTGTGACTTCGCGAGATGGAAGCCGAACGAAGCAGCGGGCGTCACGCAGATTCGGCTGCGCGGGATATGGCGGAGGAGTACGGTGCATGCCGATTGGCATGGACCAACGATACGGACGTTGACGCCGCGCCGCGCATGGTCGGCCCAACGCTGATCGTAGGCTGCGACCGAGCCGCCGTGGTCGTCATAAACGTCGATCGTTTCCGCAAAAGCGCTTTCCGCAGCCGCCCCAAGCGCAACCGCAATTAAGGCGGCCCGCGCGGTTGAAAAGCCTGCACATATGCCCATGACGTCCCCTCCGATTGACCGACCTAGACTTTATCATTTCCGAGGCGATAGCCGCCTCATGCGCATGGATGACTAAGTCGGTCTTTGCGAAGGGTGCGCCATTGGCGCCACGCCGCCGCGACCGCCGATGGACACGCGGCTTAAATGCTTCCCCTGAAGCGCCCGTCAGGACGGAGGCTCTTCGCGGTCCCGCTGGTTCTCGCCGGACAGCGTGTCGAAAAGGTCCGTGAGCCGTCGCGAATAGATGATCGTGAGCCCCACGAAGACCGTGACCGCGACCAGCACCGCGAAGAAATATTCGACGCGGAAGGACATGGACTCTTCGGCGTAGGCGATCAGGTTCATGCCGAGGAACCCCGTCACGATGGTGCCGATCAGGCCGACCGTGGTGACGACCGTGAGCCGGTGCATCGAGGCGTTCTGTTTGCGCAGCGCGTTGCTGTCGAGATACTTCACGAGATCGAAGAGTTCGCTGCGGACTTCGGCGAAAAGCGCATCGATGGCGAGATGTTTGCGCAGCATGCGGAACAGGTCGCGGACATGCGCCCGGCCGGAAAGCTCCGTGAAGAAATAGCGTTGCGAGAAGCGCAGGAAATTCTCCTGCAACAACAACGTCTCGTCGCGAAACGCCATGCGCGAGTCGGGCTTCGACGGATCGAGCCGCTTCAACGTCGCAACGAGCTGATCCGAGATCATCAGGAGCGAAGCCTTGTGGAAGTGGGCGACGAGGAACAGCCGGAAATACTGATGCCGGAACTGGCTCAACAAGCCGCGCTGGTCGTCCGTCAGGCTCGGGTTGTCGCCCGCCGAGACGATGGCGAAGGCTTCGCCGGAGGTCAGGAAGCGCGTTTCGAGTTCCGGCGCGTCGAGGCCGCCCGAATACATGCGGTCGTAGACGTGGTTCGCCTCGAACTTCTGCACGAAGCGTTTGGAATAGGGCATGATGCCGGTCTTCGACGGCCGTGTCGCGAGCGTCAACGCGATGTAATCGCGCTTCGTCAGCACGTCGAGCGACGGCAGCGTGATATAGGTCATCACAGGCATCCGGTAATATTCTATCTCGCGGAACCTGAGGCGGCCCGTGTCGCTCGACGCTGCGTTCACGATGGGCGACAGCACGAATTCCCAGTGCCGCGCGATGCAGGGCGAGCGGCGGCTGCCGACGAAGTCGATATAACGTTCGCGGTCTTCGTAATCGGACGCACTTAGAACGGCGCCGGCCTCGTCGAGCCATTCGACGCGGGCCGCGCAGTGGACGGGCTGGCCGTCCTTCGTCCACCCGGCCGGATAGGCTCGCCCGAAGGTTTGCGTCACACCCTGCGCTATTTCGAGCGGAATGTTCTCGGCCCCGATCTCGCAGACGAGAATGGCCGTGTTCACCTCATAGAAGAAATACAGATCGATATGCGAAACATCGCAAATCACGGGGGTCGCGCCGCGCTCCGTCGTGATGCGCACCTTCTTGATGTCGCTGCGCCGATAGACCTTCATCGGCAGGTCGCCGGGATTCTTCCGCGCGGCATCCGGGGCATCGCCATACAGAAAGCGCTGTGCGTGTGGAAGGAACGAGATGAACTCGCGGTAATGCCGCTCTTCGAAATGATCGCCGCCGAACGGCCCTGCGGACCGCCACGGCGTGTCTTCGCTCTCCTTGTCGAACAGCGCGCCGCAGCCTCCGAACCCGCTCTTCTCGCCCGAGGTGACGATCTGGAGCGGCCAGAGCACGATTTCGCGAAAATGCTGCGCCATGCGCGCGGGACGCGTTTTCGCTTCCTCGGGAAGCATCACCTTGTCTTGCATGCGAACCTGCGGCCTTCCTGAAACTCGCGAGAAGCTAAACCAGATTCAGGACGGTTTCACGAAACGAACGCGTGGCCGTTCGAAATAATTCGCGGGATCGGCATCATCCGGTCGTAAGGGCCGGGGTCCGCTCGAAGGCTCGGGGTTCTCAACGATTTTCTCAGCCCCGTGGCTTAGCATGGCTCCCGGGAAGCGCTTCCGACGAGACGCGCACTTTTTGTCGAAAGGGCGGTCACCGGACTGTAGCGGCGGTGTCCTCGCGTCCGCGACGCGAACGTCAGGCCGTCGACGGATCGAGATCAACCCTTCGCACGTTTCCAGAAAGGGCCGTGCGCCCCAGCCGCAAGGAAGACGCAATGCTTTCGAGCCATCTCGACTACCTGCCGGTATCCAGCGAATTGTACATCGCGCTGATGGGCGCCCTGCTCGTCCTTGGCGTTCTCATCAAGATCGGCCTGATCCGCTACGTCTATACCCGCCTCGGGATCACGCCGCTGTCGGCCATCCTGCTGCTGCTGGCGAGCCTCGCAGGCTCTTATGTCAACATCCCGCTCGCGCATTTTCCCGGCGAAACGGTGGTCGTGCGCCAATATGTGGACTTTTTCGGCATGGAAGTCGCATTGCCGAAAGAGGTCGACTGGCCCGGAACCATCATCGCCATCAACATCGGCGGCGCGGTGATTCCGATCCTTCTGTCTTTTTATCTCCTGGTGACGAACAGGATCTGGCTGCCGAGCATCCTGGCTACGGCCATCGTCAGCGCCGTCTGCTACATGGTCGCCGAGCCTGTCCCCGGTGCCGGCATCATGATCCCGATCTTCATTCCGCCGCTGTTCGCCTGTGCCGCCGCGCTGATCGTGGCTTGGAGCAAGGCACCCTCGGTCGCCTATGTCAGCGGCAGTCTCGGCACGCTCATCGGCGCCGATCTTCTCAACCTCGACGAAATCCGAAAGATCGGCACGCCGGTCGCCTCCATCGGCGGCGCCGGGACGTTCGACGGCATCTTCGTGACGGGCATCTTCGCCGTGCTGCTCGCGAGCCTCGTCGGCGCGATCAGCGAGCGGCGCGCAGCCCAGCGCGCCTGAAGCCGCGAGACCGACGCTATTCGATCATCGTCAGCTTCGAGCCGTTCAACTCGAAGCCGGAGAGCTGCTTGATGAAGCTCATGCCCAGAAGATTCTGAGCCATGCGGCCGGGCTCTGCCACCACGGCCTGAACGTCACGCACCGTGATGTCGCCGATACGCACCTGATCGAGGGTCACAGACGCCACACGCGCCACGCCGTTTGCGGTTGTAGACCGCCCGTTGAACCGCAGGGATTGCGGCTGAAGGCCGAGCTTTTGCGCCGTCTCATAGGACAGCGCGACATAGGTCGCGCCCGTGTCGGTCATGAACTCGACCTGCTGGCCGCGGATGGACGCCATCGCGTGAAAATGGCCATAGTCGTTGGCGCTCAGCACAACCTTGCGCGCCGTGGCGGCCTGATCGGCTTGCCCCGCGTTGATCGTCCCGCGCAAGGGCAGCGATGAAGCCGTCAACACGCGCGTGTTGAAGCGGGACACTCCCGGCGATGTCTGTTCGAAACTGAAAAGATGCGAGAACCCGGCATCGTTCGCCGCTTGCCGAACGCGTTCGTAGAGCGGCTCGAACGAATGGAACGTGGCGTAGGCTCCAACCAACGCAACCGACCAGACGAAGAGTTCCTTCGCGATCAATCGCTGAAACGACCGGCTTTCCATCGGCGGCTACCATTCCCCGTAACGACCGGCACCGCGATGAAAGTGGGGGCGCGCGCCTCGCCCTAACTCTTCATCATGAGCCTGTTCCCTGAGAATTCATAAGACCGCAATCGGCTTAAAAAACTCATACCGAGAAGGCTCTGATGCAGCGCTCCGGGACGCGTTATAAGCGCATCGACCTTTTCGAGCGTCACAGCGCCGAGCGAGACCTTGTCGAGCTTCACGCGCGCGGCGAAAGCGCGGCCGTTGGCCGTATCGACAGGCACGGTATAATCGAGCGCGCTGAGGAGGATCCCTGCGCGGCGCGCATCCTCTGGGCGAAGAACGACCGTGGATGCGCCGGTGTCGACTATCATGCGGACCGCTTTGCCGTTCACCTGCACCTTGGCGATGAAATGGCCGTCGCCCTGCCGCCTGACCGACACCACGGCGCCCTTGCCCGTGCCTTCCGTACCCGGTGAAACCGTCTGCACCGTGCCGGGGTTGAGTTCCTCGACAACGCGGTCGCGCACCTCCCCCAGTTCCGTCCGATAGGTATAAAGAGAGATGACGACAAGAAAGATCGCCGCCCAGCTTCCGAGGGCCTTGAGCGCGTCGCCCACGCGTCCGGCGGTGAGCCGCGTAACCCCTGCCATCAGGAAGATGAGGAGTGCGAGGAGTGCGGCGACGCGCGGAAATTCGTCGCGCGGAAGGCCGGCGATGGTGTCGCCGTCGCCTGTCAGCAGGTAGAGCGCGAAACTGACGGCCAGAAGCCCTATCGCCAGGAAAATCATCGAACCAACCATCTTTCAACGCGTGCAATATGGAGGATATCGCGGAAAAGTCAGCCCCCTGTCGCGCAAACAAGCGAAGCCCTGCGCGAATCGATCCATATTCTCGGCGCAGCCTATCCGTTCCGCTGCGGCGAGAACAGAATGCGTATTGGAGCGAATTTGACATTTGTGCCCGGGTTGCCGAAAGCTCTCGCTCAAACGTCGAATGCTCATTCCCGTCAGATAAAGCCTTGTGGCCCTGTGATTCCGGTCTGCCCGCAAGGGTGCCGCAAAGGTAAGCAAATGTTGGGATCGAACCCCTAGCCAGCATGCGTTATCCGCCCGACCTGCTCGATGAAATCCGAAGCCGCTTGCCCGTCAGCCGCGTCGTGGAGCGGCGCGTGAAGCTGAAGCGGCAGGGCCGCGAATATATCGGCTTGTCTCCGTTCAAGACCGAGCGCTCGCCTTCCTTCACGGTGAACGACCACAAGGGCTTCTACCACTGCTTTGCGACAGGTGAGCATGGCGACATCTTCACATTCCTGATGAAGGTCGAAGGTCTCTCCTTCCCCGAAGCGGTGGAGCGGCTCGCGGCCGAAGCGGGCGTTATGCTTCCGGAACCCGAGCCCGTGGACGCGGTGAGGGAGAGCCACGAAAACCGCGTGCGCGCGGCGCTGGAAGAGGCATGCCGATTCTTCGAGGTGGTGCTGTCGAGCCTCGACGGGACGGCAGCTCGCGCCTATCTCGAAAAGCGCGGCGTCGGCGCGACGGAGAGCGCCGCATTTCGGCTCGGTTTCGCGCCTGACTCAAAGACCCGCCTGAAGCAGCATCTTTCGGCCAAGGGCTTTACGCTCGCGGAGATGCAGGACGCCGGGCTTCTCATTCACGGCGACGATATTCCGGCTCCCTACGACCGTTTTCGCGGCCGCCTCATTTTCCCGATCACTGATGCAAAACGCCGCGTCATCGCGTTCGGCGGTCGTGCGCTGCAACCCGATCAGCAGCCGAAATACCTGAACTCCCCCGAGACTTTGCTCTTCCACAAGGGCCATGTGCTCTTCAATCATGCCACCGCGCGCGATGCGTCGAAGGCCGGGCGCGCCGTGATCCTGGCCGAAGGCTACATGGACGTGATCGCATTGGCCCGCGCCGGCTTCGCGAACGCGGTCGCGCCGCTCGGCACCGCGCTCACCGCCGATCAGCTTCGACTTCTATGGGCGATGTCGCCGCTTCCGACGCTCTGCTTCGACGGCGACGCGGCGGGCCGCAAGGCCGCCCATCGCGCGCTCGACACCGCACTTCCGTTCCTCGAACCGGGCCGCTCGCTGCAATTCGCCTTCCTGCCCGAAGGCCGCGACCCGGACGACATGGTGTCGAGCGGCGCTCGGGACGCGCTGGCGAAGCTTCTGGCCGAACCGCTGCCCTTTATCGACGTGCTCTGGTCGCGCGAGGCCGAAAAGCACGCCCTCGACACGCCCGAACAGCGCGCGAGCTTCGAGGCGCGACTCACCGAGGCCGCGCAGAAGATCGAGCACAAGAGCCTTCGCTTTCATTATCTGGCCGGGTTCCGGGAGCGGCTTCGCGGCATCGGCCACAAAAGCGGCGGTCTGCCGCGTCCGCGCGCCGATGCCGAGGGCTGGCGCACCCGCTCCATGCTCGCGCCGACCGGCGGCGCCCGCAAGCAGCGCCCTGCGGCCGCCGGCCGCTCCATGCTTCCGCAGCGCACGAGCGAGCTTCTGTCCAGCCCGCTGGCGCAGGCGGCAGCGCCCGTCACCGCGCCCAGGGAAGCCGTCATCATCGGCGCCATTCTCACCCATCCGTGGCTGATCGATGAGCATATGGAGGAGATCGCTCGGATTCCGTTTGTGGATGCGGATTGCAACCGTCTCCGCGACGCTGTGTTAACCGTGCATCAGATTGATGAATCGCTTGACAACAAAAAATTGTTAGAGCACCTCTCAAAGGAGGGCTATGAGGCGGAGCTTGAGCGCCTAGATAAGGCGTGCGCTTGCAAGGCTGATCCACATTTCGCGCCGGATGCAGAAAGAGAGCAGGTCCAGGAGGGCTGGCGTCATGTCATGATGCTTCATGACAAGGCAGGCGTTCCGAGTTCGCTGCTGGAGGCGGAGAATGAGTGGATGAGCGACCAGTCCGACGAAAATGCGGTTCGGCTCATTGCCGTGAAACAACAGGTTGAAATTGTGTCGTCTTAATCAACTCGCCTATATTGCGAGCGGCACAAACATTCACCAGATAATATATGAGGCGCGTGGCAGGGCGGAAAACGAGCTTCATGGGTAACGGCGCATTAAGCACAGCCACGTATTTCTGCAAGTGGTTCGATGATCCTGGATCGCAGGCTCTCCAGCGAGCGCCGCTATACGTCTTGAACGTACACAACGAGAATTGACTACCCTGACGGGGTGGCATCCCCTTGCGAGCCCCGTTTCCCGGCATTTCTGGAGCGCATGATGGCAACAGCGACGACAAAAAACGAGGACCAGGAGACGCAAGCGTCCGAATCCACGGACAGCCCGGTTCTTGATCTTTTGGATGCCGCCGTAAAACGCCTGATCAAAACCGCAAAGGCACGCGGTTACGTCACCTACGACGAGATCAACGAAGTCATGCCGCCCGAGGATGTGTCCCCGGACCAGATCGAGGACATCATGACGATGTTCTCGGACCTCGGCATCAACGTCGTCGACGCGGAAGAGGTGGAGGAAGCCTCCGCCGAGCATCTCGACGACGACGAAGACGATCGGGCCACGCCAGCCAATCTGCCCGTCAAGCAAGAGCGCTCCAGCGAGGTTGGCGAACGCACGGACGACCCGGTGCGCATGTATCTGCGCGAGATGGGCTCCGTCGAACTTCTGTCGCGCGAGGGCGAAATCGCCATCGCGAAGCGCATCGAGGCGGGCCGCGAAGCCATGATCGGCGGTCTTTGCGAAAGCCCGCTGACGTTCCAGGCCATCATCATCTGGCGTGACGAGTTGAACGAGGGGAAAATTCTCCTCCGGGACATCATCGACCTCGAAGCGACCTATTCCGGCCCGTTCTCGCGTTCCGAGGAGGGCGACGGTTCCGAAGAAGAATACGAGCCCGAGGAGCGTCCGCAACCGCAACCCGCAAGCAGCGCCCGCCCTGCCTCAAACGGCGTAGGCGGCCTTAATGGCGCGAACGGTCACGCGGCGCGAGGCGGGGATGGCGACGCCATCGGCCCCGAAGGTGAAGCCACCGAGTTCCGTGGCGAGGACGAGGACGACGACCTCGAAAACAGCCTGTCGCTCGCGGCGATGGAAGCCGAACTCAAGCCGAAGGTTCTCGAAACCTTCGATCGGATCGCAACCGAATACAAGAAGCTCCGCAAGCTTCAGGATCAGCATGTCGAGCGCAAACTCGCCGACGACGCCTTGTCGCCGCAGCAGGAAAAGCGCTCCCGGAAGCTGCGCGACGCGGTTATTCAGGACGTGAAGAGCCTTTCGCTCAACCCTGCGCGTATCGAATCGCTTGTCGAACAGCTTTACGACATCAACAAGCGCCTGATCGGCTACGAAGGCCGGCTCCTGCGCCTCGCCGACGGGTTCGGCGTCCGCCGCGACGAATTTCTGTCCTACTATCAGGGCAGCGAACTCGATCCGAACTGGATCGACCGCATCGGCACCCTGAAAGGCAAGGGCTGGCAGAAGTTCGTAGAGAAGGAGCGCCAGCGCATCGATGAAATCCGTCAGGAAATCTACGCGCTTGCCACCGAAACCGGACTGGATATCGCCGAATTCCGCCGTATCGTAAAGATTGTGCAAAAGGGCGAACGCGAAGCCCGGCAGGCGAAGAAGGAGATGGTCGAGGCAAACCTTCGCCTCGTGATCTCCATCGCCAAGAAATACACCAATCGCGGTCTGCAATTCCTCGACCTTATTCAGGAAGGCAATATCGGCCTGATGAAGGCGGTCGATAAATTCGAATACCGCCGCGGCTACAAGTTCTCGACCTACGCCACGTGGTGGATACGGCAGGCGATCACGCGCTCGATCGCGGATCAGGCGCGGACCATCCGTATTCCGGTGCACATGATCGAGACGATCAACAAGATCGTCCGCACGTCGCGCCAGATGATGCACGAGATCGGCCGCGAACCGACGCCGGAAGAACTGGCCGAGAAGCTTTCCATGCCGCTGGAAAAGGTGCGGAAAGTACTCAAGATCGCGAAGGAACCGATCAGCCTCGAAACACCCATCGGCGATGAGGAAGACAGCCACCTTGGCGATTTCATCGAGGACAAGAATGCGATCCTGCCGATCGACGCCGCGATTCAGTCGAACCTGCGCGAAACGACAACGCGCGTTCTGGCCTCGCTGACGCCGCGAGAGGAGCGCGTGCTGCGCATGCGTTTCGGTATCGGCATGAACACCGACCACACGCTGGAAGAGGTCGGCCAGCAGTTCTCGGTGACGCGCGAACGCATCCGCCAGATCGAGGCGAAGGCGCTGCGCAAGCTGAAGCACCCGAGCCGTTCGAGGAAGCTGAGAAGCTTCCTGGATAACTAGAAAGCCGCAAGCTCTGGCAGCTTCGAGACGTTTAATCAAGGCACCATAGATGAAAAGGGCTGGCATCCTTGCCGGCCCTTTTGTTATGGGAGAGTTTGACGCCACCCATAAGGGTCGAACGAAAGCGGCTCGGATGCCCCGTTCGACCGATCGAGTCGATTCGGGTAGATCGCGCCCAGATTAGCCTGCGTTAAATCGGGGTCGGTTCCGGGAAGCCGCTCACACTCGTAGCATAGGGCATCGGACCGCACACATTTTACGCGTGACGATCCGTTTCTCGCTTTTCCGAGCGTAATCTACAGCGCGCCTTTCATCAAAGGCGCGCGCGAAACTCGACGCGCAGGGGCGATCCGGGCCTCGCGTGCGAGCGGCGCGCCCGTTCTTCCGCGCCTTCGCAAGCGCCCTGCAAACGGGGTGCAAATGTCAGAATCGGACCACTAGTTCGTTACGAAGCAGGCCTTGTCGCCGCCGACGCCCTTGATCCTCTGGCACAGATCGAGGGCTTCCTGACGCGTGCCGAGCGGTCCCGCCACGGCGCGGAAAGTAACGCCCTTGGAACCGAGGTCGGCGATCTTCGCCTGCACCGGCACGGCGCCGAGCGCTCCCTTGTATTTGTCGGTCAGGATCGGAATATCGCGCTGGATCGCCTTTTCGTCGGGCGCGGATTTCAACGACACCCAGAAACTGCCCGCCGGCGCCGGTGTGGCGTATGCCGTCGCAGGCTCCGCCGGCGTCAGCGAGGCCGACCTGGTGACGGGCGCGGGAGCCGAGGGCACGGCACCGGTTCGGAACGGCTGAACCGCCGGAGCCGGAGACGGCACGGCCTGAGTGGCCGGGAATGTGGAGGGTCCATTGCCAAACGGGGGCGGCAACTCGCCGTTCGCCGCGCTGGCTATGCTGGGTGCCGGAGCCCGGTTCGTATCGACGCGCGTACCATCCGGGCGGTAGACCTCGCTCCGCACCACCGTGGGGAGATCTGGACCGCGTGCGACGGGCCCGGACGGCTGGGGCGCATCACCGGTGCGCTGGGCCTTTCGCAAAGCCTCGTCTATGCGGTCCTCAAGCGAATTCGGCTGACCGCCGCTCGCGGCCGATGCCGAAGCATAGCTTTGCGGAGCGGGCGCGGAAGCCGGAGCCGCGAAAGCCGCCTGCACTTGCTGGCCGTCCGGCGTGAGCCGGTCGTAGATCGTCTTTTCGCCGTTGGGGAACTGCTTTCCGCCGGGGTTTTCCGGCGCGGCCTTCAGCGGCCGATTATCTGCACGGATGACGCCGGCCTCATCCACCGGACCGCTCATAGACTTGTAAAGATACGCTCCGCCGCCGCCGACCGTGATCGCACCGACAAGCGCGGCCGCGACAAAGAGCTTGCGGCTGCGTTTGCGCTGGGGCCCGAGATCCTGTTCGAGTTCGTCCTCGTCTGCGAAGAAATCCTCGTCGAGTTCGTCCGCGTGAGGATTATGACGGCTGAGGTCGTCGCCATGCGGAGCCGCGTCGTCGGCCCATCCGCCCTGAGCGGGAAAGCGCGCGCCGTAATCATCCTGCGGGGCGTAGGCGTTTTGAGCGAAGCCCTGAGGTTGCTGGGGAGCGTAGCCACGATCGACCGGAGCGCTCTGCTGCGGCAGCTGCGGAGCATAGCCGCGGTCGACCGGAGCTTTCGGCGGTTGCACTGCGTAGCCGCGATCCGGCTGCGACGAGAAACCGCGATCCGGCTGGGGGCTCCGAGGCGGCAAGGGCGGCTGCGCTTGCGGCTGTTCCTCGGGCAAATAAAAGCGTGACGCCTGCCTTTCCTGCGAAGCGAAACCCTGATCGTAGTCGTCGAGCGGCGAGCGGACCTCGCGCTGGTAATAGGCCGCATCATCCTGACGCGCGGCCGGGGCCTGCGGTGCGGGCGGAGCCTGACGAACCGGCAGATTCGCGTAAGGATCCTGCTGACGCTGCACGGGCTGCTCGTAAAGGTCGTCTTGATACGAGGGCCCTTTCGCCGGGAAAGGGGGGATATCGAACTGCGGGGTATCCCTCACGAAAAGATCGTCGCTGGAATCCCTGCGATAGTCGATCGGGCCGGGCTCCGGCGCGTAGGGCGAGGGCGGCGGCACATAGCTCGCGGGACCCTGATCGGAGAACCGGGGCGGCTCGCTCCGCGACGGGAACGGCGGCTGGACGGGAGGCTGCGGAACCTGACGCGGCTGCTCGTAAGCGTGGCGGCTGAAATTGGAAAAGGCCGGACGCTGCGGCTCGCGACCGCGCTGCTCGGGATACCCGACGGAAGCCGGATCGCGCGAAGACGATTGCTCCCATCTCTCGTCGCGTTCCTGTGCGGGGTTTCGCCTTTCTCCCTCGACAGGACTCCGTCCGCGCCGCGATGCCGAATCGTCATTCGTAGACATCGAACGATTGTCCTCCATATTCGCTATTCACGGACCGGGGCAGGACTAACGCATTTCTGAAATTGCTTCTACACCGAGCAACTTCAAAGAAGAGCGCAATACTAGCGCGGTCCCTGTTATAAGCGCCATGCGCGCCATTGTAATGTCCGAGCTTGCGGGAACCATGAAACGCAAATGTGGCAGTTCTTTGCCTCGCGCCCAGAGACTATGGAATAACGCAGCAATTTCATGCGCATAGAATGCCACGCGGTGAGGTTCATGGGCTTGCGCGGCCTGCTCAACAAGCCGTGGATATTCCGCGAGCTTCTTCACGAGCGCAACCTCTGCATCGTCGACAAGCAGCGAAAAGTCCGCCTTGGCAAGCGAATCGGTCGAAAGGTCCATATCCGGGAAGCCCTCATGCGCCTTGCCGAGAACCGATGAGGCGCGCGCATGGGCATATTGCACATAGAACACCGGATTATCGTTCGACTGTTCGAGCACCTTCTCGAAGTCGAAGTCCAGCGTCGCATCGTTCTTGCGCGTGAGCATGATGAACCGCACCGGCCCCGCGCCGACCTCGTCCACCACCTCGCGCAGCGTCACGAACGAGCCGGCGCGCTTCGACATCTTCACCGGCTCCCCGCCGCGAAACAGACGCACGAGCTGGCAAATCTTGACGTCGACCTGCGCCTCGCCGCCCGACAGCGCCTTCACCGCCGCCGTGAGGCGCTTGATGTAGCCGCCGTGATCCGCGCCAAGCACGTTGATGAGCGTCCTGAAGCCACGCTCGATCTTCGTCTTGTGGTAGGCCATGTCGGCTGCGAAATAGGTATAGGAGCCGTCCGACTTCTTCAGCGCGCGGTCAACGTCGTCGCCGAAATCGGTCGCGCGGAACAACGTCTGCTCGCGGTCTTCCCAATCGTCAGGCAGCTTGCCCTTGGGCGGCGCGAGGCGGCCTTCGTAGATGAGGCCCTTTGCACGCAGAAACTCGATGGTCTCGGCGATCTTGTCATCGCCGTCCGCGGTGAGCGACCGCTCCGAGAAAAAAACCTCGTGCGCGATGCCGAGCGAGGCGAGATCGTCGCGGATCATGTCGAGCATCGCCGCGATGGTGCGCTCGCGCACCTTCGGCAGCCATTCGGCCTCATCGCCCTTGAGCGTGTCGCCGAACTCCCTGACGAGTGCGGCGCCGACGGGCTTCAGGTAATCGCCGGGATAAAGGCCCGCCGGGATTTCGCCTATGTCTTCGCCGAGCGCCTCGCGATAGCGCAGATGCGCTGACCGGGCGAGAACGTCGACCTGCGCGCCCGCGTCGTTGATGTAATATTCGCGCGTCGGCTTGAAGCCCGCGAAGTCGAGAAGGCTCGCCAGCGCATCGCCGAACACAGCGCCGCGCGTATGACCGACGTGCATCGGGCCGGTCGGATTTGCGGAAACGTACTCCACATTGACGGGCTGGCCCGCTCCGAGCGTGCCGCGTCCGTAATCCGGCCCTTGCGTGAGCACCGCGCGCAGCACGTCGCCCCATATCGCCGGTTTCAGCGTGAGGTTGATGAAGCCGGGCCCGGCGATATCGACTCTCTCGATGTCCGGGTCGCGGGCGAGCTTCGCGGCGATGACTTCCGCGAGCGCCTTCGGGTTCTGTCGGGCGGGCTTCGCCAGCACCATCGCCGCGTTGGTCGCGAGGTCGCCATGGGTCGCCTGACGCGGCGGCTCGACCACGAAACTGTCGAGCTTCGCATCCTCGGGGAGCGCGCCTTCGGCCTGCATCTCGCGCAGGATGCCGCGAATTCGCGTTTCGAAATTCAGGAAAATGTTCATGCCTTCTCATAGGCGAAATGGCGCATGCCGCGCAATCCCGTCGCCTCGAAAAGCAGCCCCCTCAAGCAAAGAAAAACAAGACGCGAAGAAAAAGTGCGCGCGGCCCCGGCAAGGCATCCGCTTGTCACGAACCTCAATCCAGACTTCCTGGTTTACCAGCATTGGTCGCCGTACGTGCGGCAGTCCCCTGCCCCAACATCGCAGCGTTCATACTTGAACGCGCGAGACTCGCGCAGTCCAGCTCGGGTTCCTCCTTGAAAGGCAGGCTTTTCACAGTCGCGACACAGTAACTGCCGTACGGGACGAGGGCCCTGCCGCCGCTCGCCTCGAACGCAGCAAAGCCTCGGGCTCGGGCGCGAGGCTTACCGGAAACGCGCGGGCGGCTGCGGATTGTTCGCCGGGTTCGAGTCGTGCTTCGTCACGCGGGTCAGCACGCCCCCCTCCACGAGCGGCAGCAGATCCGCTTCGAGCGCGTCGGCAACCTCCTTTTCATAAACCTCGTCGCCGTTCACGTGCAGCGTGCACAATTTCGCAAATTTCTCGCGTTTGGCGGGATCGTCCAGCGCGGCCTTCGTCCAGGCATAGAGCGGATAGCGCTCCACGCCCTGCTGTTCCGCCTCGCTGACATAGCCGGAGAAGGCATCGTAAACGGTTATCGCTGCGGCGTGATGCTTGTGAAGGACCTCGGTCAAGAGCTGCAACACGCTGTTTTGCGGATCGACGTTGAGGAGGCTGGCGGCCTGATCGCTGAGCCCGACGCGAATTTGATAAAGCCATTCTTCGGCCACGGGATGTCCTCCTCGGTTTCCCATTCCGTCATCCTATAACGGAAGCAGACACAAAAGCAGATTTTCAGTTCGCGTTCTTAGCCGTGAATTTACGGATTACGACAAACAATTTCGCGAGGAAGTCGTGAGAGGCGGAGAAATGGATCGGCGAAGCTTTGCGTTGGCGCTCTTCCTTGTTGTGGCAGGGCTTACGCCGGTGCCCGCGCGCGCCGATCTCCCGGACGGTTTCGTTTATCTTCGCGATGTCGCGCCCGATATCGAGCAGGACATGCGCTATGCTGGGCTGAACAATTTCACAGGCGCCCCTGTCCCCGGTTACGAGGCGGGCGAATGCGTGCTGCGGCGCGACGCCGCCGAAGCGCTGAAGCGGGCCCAGCGCTCGGCTCAGGCGCTTGGCCTCTCGCTCAAGGTGTTCGATTGCTATCGCCCGGAACGCGCGGTGAGGGCATTCGGGGCCTGGGCGCGAGCGCGGGAAGACGGGCGCACAAAGAGCCAGTATCCGCATCTGTCGAAAGACGCGCTCGTGCCGCATTACATCGCTTCGCAGTCCTCGCATTCGACGGGGCTTGCGGTGGATCTCACCCTTGTGCGGCAGGGCGCGGGCGACCGCCCGCCGCTTGTGCGCGACACCTGTACCGCGCCACCCCATGCGCCAGCAGCCCAGGCTGATGATTCGAAAGACAAGCTCGGGAATACTGCAAATGCTGTGGCGCTCGGGAAACTGGGGCCGGGCGAGCTTGACATGGGCACGTCGTTCGACTGCTTCGACCGCGCGTCCAACACGGCCTTTCCCGGCCTGACGCCGGAGCAGCGGCGGTCACGGGATCTCCTCGTCACGTTGATGGAGCGCGCGGGCTTCACGAACTATCCCGCGGAGTGGTGGCATTTCAGCCTCGCCCGCGCAGCGAACCGCCGAAGCCACGATTTTCCGATCACGTCCCGCCCGCAGCAATAGACGGCAGCGGTTCGCTTCCCCGGCGCTCGGTGCAAGCGCAGCGTCTCAAGGCCGCGCGCGCTTTTCGAACCGGTCGGCGGCGGCCCAGCACAAAAGCGCCCAGCTCGCGCCCGCACACCATCCGGCGAGCACGTCCGACGGCCAGTGCATCCCGAGATAGACGCGGCTGACGCCGACCAGAAACATCAGCGCGACTGCGACGGCAAAGACAAAAGCTCTTCCAAGCGCATCGGGCCGCGCGCGGGCCATGAGCGCGCCAAGGACCAGGAAGGTTACGGCCGACATGAACGCATGGCCGCTCGGAAAGCTGTAGGTCGAGGTCTCGACGATCTCCGCGACGAAGTCGGGACGGGCCCGCTGCACGAGCGCCTTCAGCGAATTGTTGACGAGCGTGCCGCCGACGATGGCGACGAACACGAGCGCGAAGTTACCCCATCGCCGTTCGAGCGCGAAATAGGCCAGCGCCACGACGGTCGCGAGCGACAGCACCACCGTCGATCCGAGCGCCGTGACATCGCGCGCGCCAATCGCAAGCCAGCGCGGACCAAGTGCGTCGGCGGGGTTCAGCGGGTCTCGCAGCGCAAGAAGCAGACCCCGATCGAAATCGACCAGACTGCCGCTGTAGATCGCCGCCGATATGCCTGCGAACAACGCAAACAGGGCACTTGCCGCAACGAGAGGTGCTACGCGCGGCGGCTCCGCCGGTTCACGCCGTGGAGGGTACGCGGGATCTCGAAGGGTTGATGTCATCCGGTCTCCGGGTGATGCGAAGGTGGGCATTATCGCCCGAGCGCTCTTCCGGGAGGTAAATGCTCCAACGGTTCGGAAGCTCCCGCATGCACGCATGCTGCGGCCGCGAGGAGCCGCGCCTTGCGTCGTCAAGCCGGAGGCGATGTCACGGGCTTGCCCTCGGCGAGCGTACTCGCCTTGGCCTTGGCCTCGGCCTTCTTTTTCTCTTCGGCCTTCTTGTCGTCCTGCCGTTTCTTCTCGTCGGCCCGCTTCTTCTCCTCCGCGCGCTTCGTGCGTTCGGCGGCCTTCTCCCAATCCTGCGCGAGAAGCTGCGCAAGCTCCTCCGATCGCTGCATGGCAAGCGCGGCCATCCTCTCCACGTCGGTATAATGCGCGTAGTCCTCGTAGAGCCGCGCCTCGTCGTGCTCGCGAAATGTCTCGATGGTGAAACGGATCTCGCCTTCCGAAAGGCCGAGACCGCGCAGGAGATCGCGGGTGATTTCAAGCGTCGAATAGAAGGCTTCGCGCTCGATGTTTTCAACGCCAAGATCCATGAGCTGATGGACATGGCGACGGTTTCTCGCGCGCGCATAGATGGGCACATGCGGGAAATAGGCCTTCACGAGCTGCGCCGCCTTGAGCGAGCTTTCCACGTCGTCTATGGCCAGCACGAAGGCCCGCGCCTTGCCGACTTCCGCCGCTTCCAGAATGGCGAGGCGGCTCGCATCGCCGAAATAGCTCTTGTTGCCGAACTGGCCCACAAGCTGAACCTGATCGGGATCGGCGTCGAGCGCTGTGAAGGGAATGCCCTTCGCGGTGAGCACGCGCGCCACCACCTGCCCGACGCGGCCGAAACCTGCGATCACCACATGCCCGGCGGTTGCGGGGAGGTCGTCGTAAAGGGGTTCCGCCTTGACCGTGCGTTTGCGAAGAAAGTCGTCGAGCGCAAGAAGCAGCGGCGTCGTCATCATCGACAACGTCACGATGATCCCGAGCGAGGACGCCAGCGCGGAAGTCAGCACGCCCCCCTGCTCGGCGCTGGCGAACACCACGAAGGCGAATTCGCCGCCCTGCGAGGCTACAATCGCGAACCGCCGGGCGGACGGCCTATTCAGCCGCTGCCAGCGTCCGACCGCATAAAGAACCGCGAATTTCACAGCCACGAGCGTGATCACCGCCGCGGCGATCAGGAAGGGCTGGCGCAACAGCGCATGATAATCGAGCGCCATGCCGATGGACGTGAAGAACAGCGCGAGCAGCAGCATCTCGAACGGCTTGATGTCGGCTTCGAGCTGATGACGAAAGTGCGAATCGGCCAACAGCACGCCCGCGAGGAACGCGCCGAGCGAAGCAGACAGCCCGATGGATGTCATGAGGAGCGAAACCGCCGCCACCGTCAGCAACGACGCGGCGATCATCGCCTCGCGCACCTGCGTCAGGGCGAGCAGGTGATAGAGCCGGTCCAACACATACCGCCCGGCCACGATGATCAGCGCGATGGCCGCGAAGATCTTCACCACGCCCGCCACGGTGAGAAGTTCCGGCGAAGATGCCTTGACGGCGAGGAGCGGCACCGCAACGAGGAGCGGGATCGCGGCGATATCCTGAAACAGCAGCACCGAGAAGGCGAGGCGGCCGTGCCGCGTCGTGAGTTCGCCCTTCTCTTCCAGGGTTTGCAGCGCGAGCACGGTGGAGGACAGCGCAAGCGTGAGCCCGACAAGCATCGCTTCCGAGAAGGAAAGATCGGTGCTCGGATTGATGCCCCAGATCAGCACGACGAGCAGGACGCCCGTGACCACGAATTGCGCCGACCCCGCCCCGAACACACCTTCGCGCATCTTCCAAAGGCGTTTGAGACGCAATTCGAGGCCGATGAGAAACAGGAACATGGCCACACCGAGTTCGGCGATATGACGCAACATCTCGGCGTCGTTCGTCGAATAACCCAACATGTAGCCTATGCCGTAGGGGCCGATGAAGGCGCCCGCCAACAAATAGCCAAGAATGGAGCCGAGCTTGAGCATGCGCGCGAGAGGCGCAGCCAACGCGGCGACTCCCAGGAACACAACAAGCTGAATAAGGAGTTTTCCGTCCATCGCTCTTTTTTCAGGGGAACCGCAGCGGATGGCCTGCGCGACTGTCTGTAGCCATTAAGGCAGGAAACATTGCCGCTGCCAACCCGGATCGGCCCGCGTTTTCTGGATTCAGTTGCCCGGCAGATCGACCGTCGGAGGTTGAGGCGAGAAGCCTGCGTCTGGTGCGAGGCACAGCGCGCGTGCCGCAGGAGACGTGGGCTTTTCCTTAAGCCCGGCTCCTGTCACGAAGCTTTCGCGAAAGGCACAAAATGCGGCTGTGGTTAACCATTCGAGCGCTTTCGGATTCACCTACCATTTGTATGAAGCTATTGTTACAATCTTAAGACGGTGATAACCTTTGAAGCGTATCCGACGTCCGGGCTACGTCTCGTGCGGGCAATGGCTCAGGCGTCGATGACAGACGTAGAGTTGAATCAGAGAGTTGATGCCTGGTGGGGACTCACTGCGAGTGACCGCGGGCTGGTAAAAATGTCGGATCGGATTTCCGGCGTACCGAGTGTATAGCGTGAGATGACGAACCTATCTGTCTTTCCGTCCAGATTCGCTTATGCGTGTCGGGCAAAAAGGATGCCGCCGGAGGAAGTGGCCGAACGCGCCGGACTTCCCGCCGAGGCAGGGCAGGATCTTGCCGTGTCGGCGATCCATCTGCCGCTCTACCGGCTCTGCTACGTCGCCGACGTTCTCGATGTCAGTCTCGATTGGCTGCTTGGGCGCGAACCCGCGGCGCAAAACGAGCAGCGCCAGCAACGCCGATAAAAACCCGCCACTCGTGGCCAACGACGTCTCGCGTCCCCTCTACTCTCGCGTTCTTCGGTGCCGTCTCGGGCTCCATGCGACTGCTTTTACGCATCCGCTTTTATGGAAAAAAGACGCGTTACCTTTCTGTCTTGTGGCACGTCTCATCGGAACCCGCTTCGGACATTCCAGACGCCTCAACCGCGTCCTGCGGCAATTCGGACGCGGCACGACAGCGCGTGACTCCTGGTGTCTGATCGGTTTCCCGCGTCACGAGCCGATCTAACCTACGCCTCTGCCGGGATGCGCGCCCCGCGTGGCGCCTAAGCGGCCAAAGCGCTTTTCTCGAAAGTGCAACTCAGTGCGTCGCGGGAAACGCCGCGTCGTAAACCTCCGGCTTGAACCCGACGAGCGTCCTGTCGCCGAGGTCGAGCACCGGCCTCTTGATGATCGATGGGTTCGCCAGCATCAGCGCGACGGCCTTTTCCTCGTCGATGTTCTCCTTTTCCGACTCGGGCAGTTTTCGGAACGTCGTGCCCGCGCGATTGAGGAGCGTTTCCCAGCCATGCTCCTTGACGAAGCGGCGCACCAGCGCCTCGTCCGCGGCAGCCGTCTTGTAGTCGTGGAAGGCATAGGCGACGCCGCGCTCTTCGAGCCAGCCCCGCGCCTTCTTCACGGTCGAGCAGTTCTTGATGCCGTAAACTGTTATGGTCACTTTTCGTCTCCCCGTTCCAGCGCGCGCGCATGGAACACGATCGCGGCCGCGTTCGAGATGTTGAGGCTCTTGATCGGGCCGGGCGCGGCGAGCGCGGCAATCGCATCGCACTTCTCGCGCACAAGCCGGCGCAGCCCCCTGTCCTCCGCGCCGAAAACGAACGCCACGCGCCGCCCGCCCGCCAACGCGGCATCAAACCGCTGCGCGCCCTCGGAATCGAAGCCGATGCAGAGGAAGTCGCGCTCCTTCAGCTTTTCGAGCACACGCGACAGGTTGACCACCTCGATCACAGGCACATGTTCGAGCCCGCCGGAGGCGGACTTCGCGAGCGTGGCCGTCAGAGGCGGAGAATGTCGATCCTGTACGATCATCGCGCCGATGCCGAACGCCGCCGCAGAGCGGATCACCGCGCCGACATTGTGCGGGTCCGTGACCTGATCGAGGATGACGACGGTGGCGGGCGCGTCGTCGAGCGCGTCGAGAAAATCGTCGAGGCCGGGCTGAGCGAGCGGTTCGACATGAAGCACCGCGCCCTGATGCACCGCGCCCGGTCCGGTCAGCGCGTCGAGGTCGGCGGGCAGCGCGAGCGTCGCGGCGATCTTGCGCGCGTCAAGAAGCGGACGCAGTCGCGCGGCGGCGTTCTCGGTCAGCCATGCATGATGGATGCGCCGTTTCGGGTTCGCGAGCGCCGCTTCGACCGAATGCAGGCCGTAAAGCGTCTCGCCCGCTGCGAGCCTTGCGAAGCTTTGGCCAGCGGATTTCTGTGGCCGGGCATTTCTTCCCGCATCGCCGAAACGGGAAAAAGCCCACGCTTCCTGCTTCGGTGCCGTGTCGCGCGAACCGGCGCCCGCCTCCTTCGCTCCGGGGCCACGAGCCTGCTTTCGCGTTTCATCGTGACGCGGTTTCGATGGTTTGACGATGCGCGTCATGTAAGCGTCCTCTTCGATAGAAGCTTTTGCAGTTTCGGGGCCGCAGCGATGAGCCCGCTCGCGGCGAAGGGATGATCGAGAGGCGCCCACCGATAAGCTTCGACCTCGCTTTCATCGATGTGCACGTCCCGGCCAACCGGCTCGAACAGATATTGGAAGTCATAATGCCAGTGTTCGCGCTGGTCGCGGTCGGGGCGCGCCGGTATCATGTGCACATCGATGTTGAACGGCACGCGCGCCGGAAACAGCGGCGACGATGTCACGGCAAGACCCGTTTCTTCCAGCACTTCGCGCCTGGCGGCATCGTAAATGGATGCGTCCGCGCTCTCGACATGGCCGCCCGGCTGAAGGAACCGCCCCGATTTCTTGTGAAGGATCAGGAGCAGCGCGCTGCCGTCGAAGACGAGGCCGCTCGCAGTGACGTGCCCGGCCGGGTTCGACCTGAGAATGTCCTCGGAATTGCGCGCGAGAAAATCCCGCACGCCTTCAAGCGCCTCGCAGGGAAAGAGCCTTTCGTATTCGGCGAGTGCTGCCGTCGCGTCGGCATGGAGCATCGTGTCTGCCCTCACTCTTCGAGAAGGTCGAGAATCTGCGCGCGAATCCTGCTCTTGGTCGCCTCGTCCGTCACCTTCTGCTTGCCCGGCCCCGTCACGTAGAATACGTCCACCGCCTTTTCGCCGAAGGTTGCGATATGCGCGGACGCAATGTCGAGGCCCAATTCGTCGAAGCCGCGCGCGAGATCGTAGAGAAGGCCGGGACGATCGAGCGCATGCACCTCGATCACCGTCGTTTCCTGCGATGCCGTGTTGTCGATCACGATGTCGGGGGGCACGGTGAACGCGTCCACCTTCGGCATCTTGCGCACCGAACGAACTCTCGCCTCATCCAGAACCCGCGCGCCGGACACGACATCCGTGATCGAACGCGCGATCTTCTCGCACTGGGAAATTTCCTCGTGGTCGTCGACGAACTTCCGCTGGAACAGCAGCGTGTCGAGCGCCAGCCCGTCGCGCGTCGTCGCGATCTGAGCCGACGCGATGCTGGCGCCGGAGGCGGCACAGGCTCCCGCGCATTGCATCAGAAGTTGCGGGTGATCGCCCGTGACGAAGGTCAGCTCCGGGATCGGACGGACGATGTCGCAGCAACGCACATCGTAGACAAGCGGCGCGGCTTCCGTCTCGAAGCGGCGGATCAGGTTCGCATGCAGGATCTGCCGTTCGAGATCGGTGCGCACCCAGTAGTCGGATTCGTGGCGCTGGATGAAGTGCTCGACATCGGCGGCGTCCCAGTCGCGCAGAACCTCACCGAGCCTTGCCTTGGCGGCGGCTATCCGAGCCTGACGCGGCACGCGCGTATGGCCGCCGGCGAGGATCGGCTCCGTATCGTAATAAAGCTGGCGGAGAAGCTGTCCTTTCCAGCCGTTCCATACACCGGGGCCGACCGCGCGAATGTCGGCCACGGTAAGCAGCAAAAGCAGCTTCAGCCGCTCCGGGCTTTGCACGAGGTCCGCGAAGTTGCGGATGGTCTGCGGGTCCGAGATATCGCGGCTTTGCGCCGTCTGGCTCATGACGAGATGATGTCTGACGAGCCACGCGGCGGTTTCGGCTTCAGCCGCCGACAGACCAAGGCGCAGCGCCACCGAACGGGCCCAGTCGGCGCCGACGAGGGAATGATCGCCTTCGACCGCCTTCGCCACGTCGTGCATCAGGAGCGCCACATAGAGCGCGTTGCGGTTCTGGATGTCGTTGATGATTTCGGTAGAGAGCGGAAGCTCCTTGCCGAACTCCCCCTTCTCGATGCGCGAGAGGATGCCGATCGCCTGAAGCGTGTGCTCGTCCACCGTATAGTGATGATACATGTTGAACTGCATCATCGCCACGCAACGGCCGAACTCAGGGATGAAGCGGCCCAGCACGCCCGACTCGTTCATGTAGCGGAGCGAGTTTTCCGGCGCCTCGCGCGAGGTCAGAAGATCGAGAAAAAGGCGGTTCGCCTCCCGGTTCCTGCGGAAATCGTCGTCGATGAGCTTCATCGACGCGCGGATGAGGCGCAGCGCTTCGGGATGCATCAGCAGGTTTTCGCGCTCCGCCTCGATGAAGAAACGGATCAGGTTCAGCGGGTCTTTTCGGAAGACGTCCGGCTGCTTGACGTTCAGACGCCGGTTGTCGAGGCGGAAATCGGTCGTCGCGGCGATCTTGGCCTGCGGGCTCCATGGCAGCGCGCCGACGAAGTCGCTGAGCGTCGGCACGCTCTTCAACTGCCGCAATTCGAGGCTCGAACAGACGGTGCGCGTGAGATCGCCGACATCCTTCGCGATCAGAAAATAGTGCTTCATGAACCGCTCGACGGCGAGCAGGCCACGGCCTTCATGATAGCGGAGCCGCCGCGCCATGTCCGGCTGCACGTCGAAAGAAAGCCGCTCTTCTGCCTTCCCGGTGAGAAAATGCAGATGGCAGCGGATCGTCCAGAGGAAGCCCTCGCAATGGTTGAAGGTGGCGACCTCGCTATGCGTGAAGATCGCGTTTTCCGCCTTCTGGCCGTTGTGCGCCGGGTTGAGGTAGACCGCGAGCCAGTGCAGCAGGTTCAGGTCGCGAAGGCCGCCCTTGCCTTCCTTGATGTTGGGCTCGACGCGATAACGCGACTGGCCCGCGCGCTTCAGGCGCTCCTCGCGCTCGACGAGCTTAGCCGCGATGAACTCCCGCTTCGAGCCGCTGACGACGTTGGCGATGAAGCGCGACCACATATCATCGAAAAGCGCGCCTTCGCCGTGGATGAGCCGCGCATCGAGCAGCGCCGTGCGGATCGTCATGTCGGATTGCGCGGCCTTCAGCGTCTGGTCGACGGTGCGGGTGGCATGGCCGACCTTGTAACCGAGATCCCACAGGAAATAGAGCACGGACTCCACGATGCTCTCGCCCCACGCCGTCTGCTTGTACGGAAGGAGGAACAGGAGATCGACGTCCGATTTCGGGGCCATGAGGCCGCGCCCGTACCCGCCCGTGGCGACGAGCGCCATATGTTCGGCGGCGGAAGGGTTTCGCGCGCGATAGAGATGCTTCGTCGAGAAATCGTAGATGAGCTTGATCAGTTCATCCTGGAAAAGCGCGAGCGCTGCCGCGCAGGCGCGCCCGTCGCCCGTGCGCAACAGCAGCGCCTCGGCCTCGGCTTGCGCGGTCGCCTTCAGTTCCTTCAGGCGGCGCACCACGCGCGGGCGCATCTGCGCCGGATTTTCCGCGCTTTCCTTCCAATAGGCCGAAAGCTCCGCGCGCAACTCGGCGGGATCGAAGAAGGGCGGCGTGGCGATGCTGATCTGGTCCATGGGCGAGGCTTCACGTTTGTGCCCTCACCTTACAACGGTTCGCCGCTCCGGCCTATGGTCTCATTGCCGGAAGCGGAAGAAGCGGCGGCCGGACCCCCGCCCGCCGCCAGCAGTCAAAATCCGACGCGCCGCAGGTCGAGCGTATGCGGGAAGCTCGGGTTTGGCCCCGGATTGTAGGGCTGCATCGTGCCCGGCGTATGCCCGTAAAGCTCGAAGCGCGCGAGGCGGCGCGTCTCGGCTTCGAGCGCATTGATCGGGAAATTGTCATGCGCGCGGCCGCCCGGATGCGCGACGTGATAGCGGCAGCCGCCGACGGAGCGCCCCGCATGGCTGTCGTACAGGTCGAACACGAGGGGCGTATGCGGCGGGATCGTCGGCTGGAGGCAGCTTGCGGGCCACCACGCGCGGAAGCGCACGCCGGCAGCGGCCTCGCCATGCGTGCCCGTCGGCTTCAGCGGCACGGTCACGCCGTTGCAAAGCACCTGATAGCGGTTGCCGAGATTGCCCTTCACCTTCACCTGAAGGCGTTCGAGCGACGAGTCCACATAGCGGACGGTGCCCCCCGGCGCGCCTTCCTCGCCGAGCACGTGCCACGGCTCCAGCGCCTGTCGCAGTTCGATCTCGATGCCTTGATAATCCACCGCGCCGTAAAGCGGGAAGCGGAACTCGAAATGAGGCGCGAACCATTCGACCGCGACCGGGAAGCCCGCTTCCTTAAGATCCGCAATCACGTCCTTGAAGTCGGCCCAGACGAAATCAGGTAGCATGAAGCGGTCGTGCAGTTCCGTGCCCCACGGAATGAGGCGGCGCTTGTAGGGCTTTTCCCAGAACCATGCGATCAGCGCGCGAAGCAGAAGCTGCTGCGCGAGGCTCATGCGCGCATGCGGGGGCATTTCGAAATTGCGGAACTCCACAAGGCCGAGCCTCCCGGAGGACGAATCCGGCGAGTAGAGTTTATCGATGCAGATTTCCGCGCGGTGCGTGTTGCCCGAAGAGTCTATGAGCAGATTGCGGAAGACGCGGTCCACGAGCCAAGAGGGAATCCAGCCGTAATCCTTGTCCGGGATCTGGCTGAACGCGATTTCCATTTCGTAGAGCGAGTCGTTCCGCGCCTCGTCGATGCGCGGCGCCTGGCTCGTCGGCCCGATGAAGAGGCCCGAGAACAGATAGGACAGCGACGGGTGGTTCTGCCAGTACGCGATGATGCTGGCAAGCAGATCGGGGCGGCGCAGGAAGGGGCTGTCGGCCGGGGTCTTCGCGCCGAGCACGATGTGATTGCCGCCGCCGGTGCCGGTGTGACGGCCGTCGACCATGAATTTCTCGGTGCCGAGCCGGGCGAGCCGCGCTTCCTCATACAGGATTTCGGTGATGTTCACCGCCTCGTCCCAGTTCGACGCGGGCTGAATGTTCACCTCGATCACGCCGGGGTCGGGCGTGACCTTGATCACGTTGAGGCGCGGATCGTGCGGCGGGTGATAGCCCTCGATATGAACCGGCTGCCCCGTGATCTTCGCGGTTTCCTCGATGGCGGCGGCAAGCGCGGCGTAGTCTTCCGCGTCGGCGAGCGGCGGCATGAACACGCAAAGATGCCCGTCGCGCGGCTCGATGGCGAGCGCGGTGCGGACATTGCCGAAGACTTCGGTCGGCACGAGCGGCGCGGGCGCCGCCGGAGGGGCCAGCAGCGTCACCGACTCGCGGCGGCTGCGCAAAAGCACCTCGCGCGACGGCATGGAAGCGCGCGCCGCGAACGGATCGGTCGGGATGATGTGCGGATAGTTCGACGGCACGATGTAGGGCGTCGACGACAGCGGCAGGCGATAGCCCACGGGCGAGTCGCCCGGCACGAGATAGAGCCTGCGGCGGCGGAAGTTCCACTTCTCCGTCACCCATGTGCGGCCGCGCGCCTGACTGTGCCACACCTGGATCGGCATGACGTAGCCGGACGGCTTGTCGAGCCCGCGCTCGAACACGCGGATGACGCGGTCGCGTTCCTGCGGGTCTTCGAGCTTGTTGTCCTCGGGCTCGACATTGATCGGCAGTTTCTGCTCGATGAGAAGAAAATGCGCCGGGTCTTCATAGGCCGGAACGCCTGCATCGGCGGGAAGGCCGAGTTGTTCGGCCAGCACTTCCGCGAAACGGCCCGCGTCTTCCTGAGTTGCGGGCTTTACGGGGATTTCGTGGTCGATATGCGCTTCGTTTTCCCAGAGCGGCTGATTGTCCGCGCGCCAGTAGACCGAGAACGACCAGCGCGGAAGCTGTTCGCCCGGATACCACTTGCCTTGCCCGTAATGAAGCAGTCCACCCGGTGCGAAGCGGTCGCGCAGGCGGCGGATGAGGTTTTCAGCATAGCGCCGTTTCGTCGGCCCCACGGCGTCCGTGTTCCATTCGGCGCCGTCCACGTCGTCAATGGAAACGAACGTCGGCTCGCCGCCCATCGAGAGCCGCACATCGCCCGCATCGAGTCGCCGGTCGACCTCGTGCCCCGCCGCCGCGATGGCCTTCCACTGGTCGTCCGTGTAGGGCAGCGTCACGCGCGGGCTTTCGTAGATGCGCTGCACCTGCATGTCGAAGCTGAACGTGACTTCCGCCTCGTCATGCGCGCCCGAGATCGGCGCGGCGCTCTGCGGCGAGGGCGTGGCGGCAAGCGGGATGTGGCCTTCGCCCGCGAACAGGCCGGATGTCGGATCGAGGCCGATCCAGCCCGCGCCGGGAAGATAGACTTCGGCCCATGCGTGCAGATCCGTGAAATCAACCTCGGTGCCGGATGGGCCGTCGAGCGACTTCTGATCCGCCTTCAATTGAATGAGGTACCCCGACACGAAACGCGCGGCGAGGCCGAAATGCCGCATGATGTGCACGAGCAGCCAGCCCGAGTCGCGGCACGAGCCGGAGCGCTTCTCCAGCGTCTCTTCCGGCGTCTGAACGCCCGGCTCCATGCGTATCAGATAGGCAATATCCTTCTGAAGCTGCAAATTTAGCGCCCAGATGAAATCGATGGAGGTCTTCGCGTCGATCCTGAGGCCCGCGATATAGTCCTTCAGAAGCGGCCCCGGTTCCTCCGCCTTGAGGTAGGGCGCGAGTTCCTCCTTCAGCGACGCATCGTAGTCGAAAGGCCAGTTCTGCGCGTATTCCTCGACGAAGAAGTCGAAGGGGTTGATCGTGGCCATGTCCGCCACGAGATCGACCACCACCTTGAACTCGCGCGTTTTTTCCGGGAAGACGAGCCGCGCCAGATAGTTGCCGAACGGGTCCTGCTGCCAGTTGATGAAGTGCTCTTCCGGCGTGATGCTGAGCGAATAGGACAGGATCGGCGTGCGGCAGTGCGGCGCCGGCCGCAACCTCACCACCTGGGGGCCGAGCCCGGTCAGGCGGTCGTAATCATATTCGGTCCGATGGGTCAGCGCGACATGGATGGCCATCGTTTCTCCTGACGGCGGGCGTGAGTCGGGTGCGGGCGCACAATGCTTCGCCCGGATGCACCGTGCAAGCGTCATGCCTGAGAAACAGCGGCGTTTTTTGCAGTGCTGATTTGATGGAAGGGGGTTTCGACGGAAAGCGCCTTATCTGAAAGTAACCACCTTGGCTGGCGGCAACTCCGCAGCGCCGGGCTGCTTGCCCCAGTCGCGGGTGTTGAAGACGTCGCCATCCTTGCGCACCTCGGCGAGAAGGTCGAGGTCGAGCGTCGCGAACACCCATTGCGCCGCGTTCATCTGGCCTTCTTCCAGCACGCCGGAGGGAGAGGAAAACAGCGGGTCCGAGGGCGCGAAAAAGCCCGCCGCGCCCGCGTTCTGATCGACCGCCGCCGACCAGTCCGCCGCCCCAACCGTGCAGGCTTGCACGACATACACCTGATTTTCGAGCGCCCGCGCCGCGCAGGCGTTGCGCACGCGGTAGTAGCCATAGGCGGTATCGGTGCAGGACGGGACGAGGATGACTTCCGCACCCGCATCGCACATCGCGCGCACGATCAGCGGGAACTCCGAGTCGTAGCAGATGGCGATGCCGATTTTCGCCAGGCCGATGTCGAAGACGCACAGGCCCGAGCCGGCATCGATACCCCAGTCCTCGACTTCCGAACGTGTCAGGATCTGCTTCTGCTGGCTTCCCGTTTCGCCGTGTGGCGTGAAGAGCCGCGCGCGATTCACGACGCTCCCATCGGCAAGGCGCGTCGGCGCGCTGCCCGCGAGGATATGGACTCCATGCCGTTTTGCGAGGCGCGCATATTCGGCTTCGTAATCGGCAATGCAATACTGCATGACCTCGATCGAGGCGTGGAGGTCGCGCGAGATATGCCGCCCGGCGATACGAGCCAGTTCCATCGACGCGTATTCCGGGAAAACGAGCAACTGCGCGCCTTTAACCACAGCCTGCTCGACCCAGCGGGCGAGCTTGGCGTCGAAGGCCGCCATCGACGTAAGTTCATCGATGGGATACTGGGCCGACGCGATGCGAATGGTTCGGGCCATCAGTCGAATTCCCGTATCCAGAATTGCATGGGATGCGCTGTTTCGTCCGCCTGATCGACGTCCTTCCAATGGAAGGTGGCAATCAGCCCCTCCGCCTTGCGATACCCGCGCTTTTTCCAGAACGGTTCGAGCGGCGAATAGGCCGCCGGCTTCAGCGGGTGATCATCGGGGCGGACGACGGCGCAAAATGCCGACGAGCGATAGCCGCGCGCTCTGGCATGGGCCTCGCGCGCGTCGAAAAATGCGTGGCCGAAGCCGCGCCCGCGAAACGACGGATCGAGAACGGACTCGCCGCAGTAGAAAATCCGCGCGGCATCGATACCGCGCGCACGAAAGGGTTCCCCAGACTCTTCGTTGTGCCCTTCCAGCGCGGAACCCGTCGCACAGCCGACGATGCGGCCGTGGTCGTTTTCCGCGACGACGGCGATGCTGTCCGCCGCTCCGGCGAAAGACGCGAGATAGCTCTGTTCGTAATCGAGCGAGCCATCGTAGAGGTACGGGTAAGCGCGAAAAACCTCGATCCTGAGCCGCGCCAGTTCAGGCAGCGCGCGTTCAAGATCCGGCCCTGTGAGTGTCGAAATGCGCATGTGGTGAAAGCGCCCCGGTTGCTTCGAGCGAGAGAACCCCCGGTCGGGCCGTCTCGTTCCGCTACGGTAACGCTTTACTATGCTTGCGCGGCGTTCAGGAGGCAAGCACCCTGAGATCGGGATCGGTGAGCCGCACGAGCCCCGCCATGATGTCGTTGAGCTGGAAGTCCTTCGGCGTATAGATCGCCGCGACGCCGCACGCCTTGAGCGTCGCCTCGTCTTCGACCGGGATGATGCCGCCCACGACCACCGGAATGTCGGAGAGGCCCGCCGCGCGCATGCGGTCCATCACGTCGCGCACGAGCGGCACATGGCTGCCCGACAGGATCGACAGCCCTACGATGTGCACGCTTTCTTCGAGCGCCGCGTTGACGATCTGAGCCGGCGTAAGGCGAATGCCCTCGTAAACGACTTCCATGCCGCTGTCTCGGGCACGCACGGCGATCTGCTCGGCGCCATTGGAATGGCCGTCGAGGCCCGGCTTGCCGACGAGAAGCTTCAGCCTGCGGCCAAGCTTGGCGGAGACACGTTCCACATCGGAGCGAATGGTAACAAGATCGGCGCGTGTCCCCTGCGCGGCGGCGCGTGAAACGCCGGTCGGCGCGCGATATTCGCCGAAAACCTGGCGCAGCGTGTCGCCCCATTCGCCGGTCGTCACACCCGCCTTCGCGCAGGCAATCGACGGCTCCATGATGTTGCGGCCTTCCTGCGCCGCCTCGCGGAGCGCGGCAAGCGTGGCATCGACCGCCTTCGCGTCGCGGGCAGCGCGCCACGCCTTCAGCGCCTCGACCTGCTCGCGTTCCACCCATTCCGGCACGGTCTGGATCGCGCCACCGGTACCGCCCGACAGCGGCGAGGGCTCGGTTTCGGTCCAGCGGTTCACGCCGACGACGACCTGCTCGCCCGACTCGATCTTCTGGAGCCGCGCCGCATTCGCCTCGACGAGACGCTGCTTCATATAGCTCGAATCGACCGCCGCAATCGCGCCGCCCATGGCCTCGATGCGCGCCAGTTCCTCGCGCGCCTCAGCCTTCAGCGCCTCGACCTTCGCGTCGATCTCGCGGCTGCCGTCGAAGATGTCGCCATATTCGAGAAGGTCCGTTTCATAGGCCACGATCTGCTGCATGCGGAGCGACCATTGCTGATCCCACGGACGCGGCAGGCCCAGCGCCTCGTTCCACGCCGGAAGCTGGACCGCACGGGCCCGCGCCTTCTTCGACAGCACCACGGCCAGCATCTCGACGAGAATGCGGTAGACGTTGTTTTCCGGCTGCGGCTCGGTGAGGCCGAGCGAATTCACCTGCACGCCATAGCGGAAGCGGCGGAGCTTCGGATCGCTGACGCCGTAGCGCTTCTCCGCGATCTCGTCCCAGAGTTCCACGAACGCGCGCATCTTGCACATCTCGGTGATGAAGCGCATCCCGGCGTTGACGAAGAACGACACGCGCGCCAAAGCCTGCCCGAACTCCTCTTCCGGAATTTCGCCGCTGTCCCTGACCGTATCGAGCACGGCCTGCGCGGTGGCGAGCGCATAGGCGAGTTCCTGCACCGGCGTCGCGCCCGCTTCCTGAAGATGATAGGAGCAGACGTTCATCGGGTTCCACTTCGGCACTTCGCGGTAACAGAAGACCGTCACATCCTTGATGAGACGCATGGACGGCTGCGGTGGGAACACGTAGGTGCCGCGCGAGAGATATTCCTTGATGATGTCGTTCTGCACGGTGCCGGTAAGCTGATTGCGGCTCACGCCCTGCTCGTCGGCGATAGCGACATAGAGCGACAGCATCCACGCCGCCGTCGCGTTGATCGTCATCGACGTGTTCATCTTGCCGAGCGGAATGCCGTTCAGAAGCGTGCGCATGTCGCCGATATGCGCGACCGGCACGCCGACCTTGCCGACCTCGCCCTTCGCCAGCGGATGATCCGAATCATAGCCCGTCTGCGTGGGGAGGTCGAAGGCGACCGAAAGACCCGTCTGGCCTTTCGCCAGATTTTTCAGGTAAAGCTCGTTCGAGGCTTTGGGCGTCGAATGTCCAGCATAGGTGCGGAAGATCCAGGGCTGGTCGGGCTTGCGGTTGTCGGGCTTTTGTGCGTCGGGCTTTGCTTGGTCGGACATCGGCCGGTCTCGTTCTTCTTGATCCGTTTGCAGTGCACAATAGCACGCGGGTTGCTAACGCCCCACCCTCCAATAGACGAACAAATGGGCGGCCCGCTGCGTGAACGATCTCCATGCCGGATGTTCCGCGCGAAGCTGAAACCGGCTTGCCGCGCGATAGCCGGCAACAGCGGAAGCTCGTTCCATGCCAGCGACGCAAATGCTCCGGCGCGTACCTTCAGGCCCACATTGCCGCTCGCTCTCAAGCAAACGCATGCGCTTGAGAGCACGGGCACATTGTCGTTTCCAATGCAGCTCCGAATTTTACATTCGATGGTCGAGTTACCTACACTGCTGTTGTCGTTGGCAACAATATTCACTGATATTCCGGTGCGGAGCCCTCATCGATAGAACTTCCACATCCGTTCCATCGTCTTGGCGATCTCGTCGCCGGAGGGTTCGAACGGCTGGAGGTTGATGCGGATGATGCCGTCGTGCCCCATTTTCCACGGCAGGCGCATGAGAAGGCGCCAGATCGGCAACCGCCGCCAGTCCGCGATCAGCGCGCGGCCGAGCGGTTCCCTAAGTTTGACGTGAAGCTCCTCCATGTCGAGCGTGCGCACGGAAAATGAGACCAGCGTCACTTCCCCGATCGAACGCCACGCGATCAGGCCGAGGCCGTCGATGAAAAGACCGTACTGATTCGCGCCGAGGCGCGGCCGCTTCTCCGTGAACGGAAAGAAGTAATAAGCCGAGCATCCCGCCAGAATCGCCGTGATCGAAAGCAGTTCGTAGCCCCATGTCAGCCACGCCGCGAACGTCGCGGCCGAGATGAAGGCAAGCACGTGGAAGCGCGGTATCTCCGACCGCGAATAAGGCAGAATGAACCCGTCCTGCAGGTAGTCCGGAAGGTCTGGCCGCCGCGCCATGAGCACACCCGATTGGACAACGCATTGAACGACAGGTCACGGCGAGCGATGTATGCTTCGGAGACCGGGCGGCCGTGACGCACTCCGCCGGATCGTTCCGCCTACGTTAACACAATTTGGCGCACCTGCCGTGTCTCCGAAAGCCGCTGTTCCGGCATACGTTCGGGCATACGCCCAGATCAGCCCGCGTCAAATCGGGTCTCACGCAGAGAAACCGGTCGACACCTGAACCATATGGCGTTGTGCCTCTTCCGATTTACAACAAGCCGCCGCAGGGTCCATCGACCCGCGACGGGCACGCACCTTTCGGGCCTACCGGCCCGTTTGTGCGCGATGCCTGAGCCAGTGGTCGGCCAGAACGATGGCCATCATCGCCTCTCCGACCGGCACGGCGCGAATCCCGACGCAAGGATCGTGCCGCCCCCTGGTCAGGATCTCGGCTTCGTGGCCCTGCGCATCGATGGTGCGGCGCGGCGTGAGGATCGATGACGTCGGTTTCACGGCGAAACGCGCAACGATGGGCTGGCCGGTCGAGATGCCGCCGAGAATGCCGCCCGCGTGGTTCGACAGGAAAGCCGGCTGCCCGTCATTGCCGATGCGCATTTCGTCGGCATTGTCCTCGCCCGAAAGAGCGGCGGACGCGAAGCCTTCGCCGATTTCGACGCCCTTTACCGCGTTGATGCTCATGAAAGCGGCGGCGATGTCCTGGTCGAGTTTTCCATAGAGCGGCGCGCCAAGCCCGGCGGGCGCCCCGTCAGCGACTATTTCGATCACCGCGCCGCAGGACGAACCCGCCTTGCGCACGCCATCGAGATAGGCCGTCCAGCGCTCGACGATGCCCGCATCGGGGGCGAAAAACGGATTGCGCTCAACCTCGTCCCAGTCCCAGCGTGCACGGTCGATCTGCTCGGCGCCGACTTGCACGAGCGCGCCGCGAATGGCGATTCCCGGCACGACCTTCCGCGCGACCGCGCCCGCCGCGACCCGCATCGCCGTCTCGCGCGCGGACGAGCGCCCCCCGCCGCGATAATCGCGGATGCCGTATTTCTCGATATAGGTGAAGTCCGCATGGCCCGGACGGAACTTGTCCTTGATGTCGGAATAGTCCTTCGAGCGCTGGTCCGTGTTCTGAATCTCAAGCGCGACGGGCGTGCCCGTCGTCACCTGCACGCCCGCCTCGTTCGGAAACACGCCGGACAGAATGCGCACCCGGTCTTCTTCCTGCCGCTGCGTCGTGAAGCGCGATTGACCGGGCCGCCGCTTGTCGAGGAACGGCTGAATGTCTTCCTCGGTCAGCGGGATGCCGGGAGGGCAGCCGTCGATCACGCAGCCGATGGCGGGGCCGTGGCTCTCGCCCCAGGTCGTCACGCGAAACATATGGCCGAAGGTGTTGTAGGACATGTCTGCTCCTCGCCCCTTCAGGAGCGGCTGGTTCATCCCCGCGTGCGAAATACGGCGGGAAGCGCCGGAGAACCGTTCAGCGCCCGCAGCGAAATCGCGCAATCGACTTTCGATAACGCAATTGTTGTCAGATTGGCACCGACGTGCCCGCCGGGCAACGACGGAAAACCCGTCCGCGCGCGCGGCGATAGACGAAATCGCCCGTTCTTAACCGGATAGCGCGGTTCAAAGCCAGTGCAGAGTGCCGCCCTCGATCAGCAGAACCTTGTCCTGCGGCACATCGAGCTTCTGCATGTCCGATGGCGGGAGCTTCATGAAATGCGCGCGGACCACCCTGCTCGTGCCCCCATGCGCGACGACCACGGTATCGCGCCTGATTTCCGCGAGCCATGACAGCACCTGCGCCGAGTAGTCGCGAAAAGACTGTCCGGCGGGCGGGGCCTTGTTCCAGCGATCCGCCTCGACGCTCGCGTGCAGATCCTTCGCGATGGCGTCGATCTCCTCGCGGTTCATGCCTTCCCACTCGCCGAAGCTGATTTCCTTCAGGCGGTCATCCGTTGCGTATCCGGTTTTGGGCAACCCCATCGTCTCGCGCATGATTTCCATCGTCTGACGCGTCCGGAGCAGCGGGCTTGAGACGAAATCGAACCGCGACTTGTCGCTGATCAATTCGTTGAGCACACCGCCGTTGCGCAGCGCCTGCACGCGGCCCGTCGCATTGATCGGGATGTCGAGCCAGCCCTGCACACGGCGCGCGGCATTGTAATCGGTCTGACCGTGACGAATGAAATAGATGAGAGGCATGTCTCGCTGTCAGCGCTTGCAGGACAGGCTGACGCGAGCCTGCGCTTCGTTGAGGTTCGTTTCCATCAGGTTGATCTCGCATTCGACGTCCTGACTGCGGAAAACCTTCCGCTCGCCGAACGCAAGCCCGAAGCCCTGCCGGTTCACCGCCACCTTCACCTGCTTCGGACCGATGGCCTGAAGGGCAAGGCGCACGCCGATTTCGTCATACTGCTTTTCCTGATCTTTTTTCAGCATGACATTGTCGTAGAACACGACAGCGGCCGGTTCCTGACGCGTGCTTGGCGAGACCGATATCGCTGCCGCCGCCGGAGCGCTCACCGTCTGGGCAACAGGCGCGGACGCAGACGCAGCCCCCGAATAGGACGCCAATTGCGTCTGGCATTTGCCGAACTGCTCCGTCGCGGCGAGCAGAAGCTGCCGGATTTGCGCGAGATCGGCACTATCGGACGACGCGCTTTCGTGGCCGCTCGCGAGCCGCGCCTTCAGCGATTCGATCGACGCCTGAAGGATCTTGATCTGATCGACCACGGAAACCTGTGGCTTGGCAGCCTGAGCGCTGATCGTCGCCGAGATCGCGCGAACCTCTTCCACCAGCGCCTTGGGCGCTTTCGGCTCTGCGTTCTGGAGCGAAGCGAAGCCCGTGCGGACCTCGTCGACAACCTTTCTCGTGCCATCCTGAGCCTGAACGGCTGCGCCGAGCGAGCGGATTTCGTCCACCAGAGCTTTGGGCGCTTTCGGCTCCTGCTTGTCAAGCTTGAGCGCGAGGCCGCGAACCTGCTCGCGAATATCCGTCAGCGCGTCCGAATAGTCGGGCGCTGCCGCCGCCGTGCGTTCGATCGCCGCTGTCGGCGCCGCGACCGCATGCCCCCTGGAAACCTCGGCTTTCACCCCGTCGAGCTGACGGGCCAGGGCGCGGATTTCGTCGAGCACGGGCTTCGCCGACGCGGAAGCGTCTACCGGAGCCGCGACCGGCTTCGGCTGCTCTGCCGCCAGCGCCTCGATCCTTCCGGACAAGGCGCGAATTTCATCGGTTACGGGTTTAAGCGAAACAGGCGCTCCACCGGGCCCCGCCGCGACGGAAACGGGCGCCTCTGCGAGGTAGGTTCTGATCTCCGCGAGATTGCCCCTACCGGCGGAATAGCCCGCGTAGAAGCCTGCCGCGCCCGCTGTCACAAGCGAAACGGCGGCGGCTGCCACAACCAGAGTCAGCGCCTTGAATGGTTCCATGACTCACCTCGCGCCACATCGGCGGTCGCGGCCGCCGCAAAAGCCAGCTTTAAAGAAACCTAGCTATTGGACTGAATCACGGCGATATCGGGAGCATCCTCTGCTTTCATGCCAACGACGTGATAGCCCGCGTCGACATGATGCACCTCTCCCGTTACCCCTTTGCTGAGATCGGACAGAAGATAGAGCCCGGCACCGCCGACGTCCTCGATGGAAACCGTCCGGCGGAGCGGCGAATTGTACTCGTTCCACTTCAGAATATAGCGGAAATCGGCGATGCCCGATGCGGCGAGCGTCTTGATCGGCCCGGCCGAGATCGCGTTCACGCGGATGTTCTGGCGGCCGAGATCTTCAGCGAGATAGCGCACGCTCGCTTCGAGCGCGGCCTTGGCCACACCCATCACATTGTAATGCGGCATGACCTTTTCGGCGCCGTAATAGGTGAGCGTGACGAGAGAGCCGCCGTTCGTCATCAGCTTCTCGGCGCGCTTGGCAATCGCCGTAAAGGAGTAACACGAGATGAGCAGCGTCTTCGAAAAATTGTCAGCCGTCGTATCGACATAGCGGCCGTCGAGTTCTTCCTTGTTGGAATAGGCGACCGCGTGCACGACAAAGTCAAGGCTGCCCCAATCTTCCTTGAGGCGATCGAAAACCGCGTCGACCGAGGCGTCATCCGTGACGTCGCAAGGCAGGACATGCTTCACGCCGACCTCGGCCGCCAGCGGTTCCACGCGCTTCTTCAACGCATCGCCCTGATAGGTGAAAGCCAGTTCCGCGCCCTGATCCGCCGCAGCCTTGGCGATCCCCCAGGCAATGGACCGGTTGTTTGCGATGCCCATGATCAGGCCGCGTTTTCCGCTCATCAAAGGTGCTGTCTGGACCACGTTCGTTCCCCGATATTAACGGTGACGCATCCTACACATTAAGGCGCGCGCGTAAAGTGATAGCTTGGCGTGAGCGAACGCGATAAATTCGGGCGTCGTTTGCGCGGCGCGGGCGAGTTTGCTTGCGCGTCAACCCGCCGGGCTTTAAGCGGGACGCGTCTGCGACCAACCCCGGACCCGGAAAATGACCTCGACGACTGACGGCGATTTCACGCAGGCGAGCGATCCCCTGCCCCTCTTCGATGCCTGGTTCAAGGAAGCCGAGAAAAGCGAGCCGAACGATCCCAACGCGATGACCGTCGCGACGTCAGACGAGCGCGGGATGCCGAACGCACGCATGGTGCTGCTCAAGAGCGTGGATGAGCGCGGTTTCGTCTTCTATACGAATTTCGAGAGCACCAAGGGGCGTGAGCTTCTGGCGAATCCGCAGGCGGCCCTTCTCTTTCACTGGAAGTCGCTGCGCCGTCAGGTGCGCGTGCGTGGCACCGTCGAGCAAGTAAGTACGGAAGAAGCGGACGCCTATTTCGCCTCGCGGCCGCTTGGCAGCCGTATCGGCGCCTGGGCGAGCAAGCAGTCGCGTCCGCTCGAAGGCCGCGCGGCTCTCGGCGAGGCCGTCAAGCATTTCGGGAAGCTGTTCGCGGGGATCGAGCCGAAGCGGCCGCCCTACTGGTCCGGCTTCCGCGTGGTGCCGCTGGAAATAGAGTTCTGGCACGACCGCCAGTATCGGCTGCACGACCGCATCGTTTTCCGGCGCGAGACCCGCGACGCGGTGTGGACGAAGACGCAGCTTTTCCCTTAGTAGAAATCACCGCGCATGAGCGCTTGACACGAATCGCGCTCGGCCGCGTCTCCGATTCGTTCCAGGGAACGAGCTGGCAACATCCTCACAATTCCGCGCGAAACCTTGCGCCGCCTGCCCCCCCATGGGTTATAAGGAAGCGGCGCGCCGTCGCGCCATCCGAAGTTGAGAGCATTTTTTCAATGAAAGTCACGCAGTCGTTCCGGTTCGAGGCAGCCCACCGCCTGCCCTTCGTCAAGGACACACATCCCTGCCGCCGGATACACGGACACTCCTATCGGGTCGAGCTTCAGCTCGAAGGGCCGGTCGATCCGGACACCGGGTTCGTCGTCGATTTCTTCGATATCGAAGCGGCGTTCGGCCCGCTCCTGAAGCGGCTCGACCATTATTACCTGAACGAAGTCGACGGGCTGGAAAATCCGACCGCCGAAAACATCGCCGTGTGGATCTGGGACCGCGTGACGGGCGCGCTGCCGCAACTCACCGCCGTGCGCGTTTACGAAACGCCGGAGTGCTGGGCAGAATATAACGGCGCGTAGTGAACAGATCCGGGCACACTCGCGCGCCTTGCGATAACCGGCCTCACCTGCGCGCCTACGTTGATTTTTGCATTTCGCGGACCGTCTTGCTATACCGTGACCTATCTGTCACCTAACCGTCATCGTGGCCGTTCCCATGCAAGATGCTCCGAGAAAACAGAACGATATCGGCGGTTTGCCCGGCGGTGCGATCGAGTTTGCGGGCGGCGACTCACTGCCCTGGCATGATCGGGTCGAGGCGCTCATCGCGCTCCTGCAGCATCCCGCGCGCGGGTTGTTCACCCCGGACGAGTTGCGCCGCCGTATCGAGAATGCCGCAGCCGAGGGCGCGACCTATCATGAACGCGCGGTCGTGGCGTTGGCACACGCGCTGCTCGAACGCGGCGCGATCACCGGCGACCAACTGGCGGATTCGCTGGCCACAGTCTCGAATCGGGGGCGGCCATGACCGAGACGTCCGTGAGAGACGACGCAATTCATTCCGAAGGCTCCGCACAGGCGGACGCGCCTGCGGTTCTTGTGCCGATGGCGCCGTCGACGCTGCCGGTCATCAAGGGCAACGAGCCTCGCTTCGGCATCGGTGACACGGTCCATGTGCGCCGCGTGATTTCGCCCGCCTACACGCGCACCCCGCGTTATGTCATGGGCGCGAAAGGCACGATCTCGCGCCCGCTCGGCGAATTTTTCAATCCCGACGACATCGCCTATGGCCGCTTCACTCCGAAAAAGATGCTCTATCGGGTGCAGTTCCGACAGGTCGATCTGTGGCCCGATTACAAGGGTCCGCCGAACGACACTCTCGAAATCGAGTTGTTCGAGCACTGGCTGACGCTCAATCCGAAAGACAGGACCGATGATCAACTTCCTTGGTATCGTAGGGTTGCGCCGGGTCGGCGGAAGCGCCGCGCCTGAGCAGAGTTCGACGTCGCGGGCGCTTGCGACCACGAGCAGGGTTGCGCCGCTCGGCTATTACGAAGCGCTCGAAGCAGCGTTGAGCGACCTTCTTGTGGCGAAGGGCCTCGTCAAGGCCGTTGACATCCAGCGCGCCGTGGAGGCGCTCGATGCGGGCTCCCCCGCCTATGGCGCAAGACTCGTCGCCCGGGCATGGACCGATCCCGCCTTCAAGGCGCGGCTCTTCGAGAACGCCAACCTTGCCGCGCGCGAACTCGATTGCGACGCGGGGCCGGGACGGCTCATCGTGGTGGAAAACACGCCGCATCTGCATAATCTTGTCGTGTCCTCGCTCGGCGCATCCTACCCGCGCGCGTTGCTCGGCCGCGCACCCGCGTGGTATGAAAGCGCGGCCTACAGAAGCCGCGCGGTGCGCGAGCCGCGTCAGGTGCTGGCCGAATTCGGAACGGATATTCCAAGCTATGTGGAGGTGCGCGTCCACGATGCGGCGGCGGACCACGTCTATCTCGTGCTGCCGATGCGGCCCTCCGGCAGCGAAGCTTTTCTGGAGGAGGATCTCGCAGCCCTCGTCACGCGCGAAAGCATGATCGGCGTCCACGTTCCTCGCCTCCCCGGCCTTTTGACGAACGAGGGCGACGCGTCGCCGGTCCAAGCCTGAAGCTTGTTTTCCGACAATCGACGACATCTCGTAGCAAATCGGCGTTCCATCCGGTGGATCATGTCCCAAGGCGCATTTGGTGGACGCACCAGTTTGGGCGAAGCCTGATGCGCCGCATCATCGGCATTTGCGGAAATTATCCCGGACGAACGTGTGGATCGTTCCCCCGCCCGCTCTGCAAAGCGGCTCTGGATTGGCCTGCGTTGAATCGGACTCGATTGACGCTCGACAACCAAGACGCGTAGCACCGTACGCCGTCTTGCCCCACGACGCTTTGGCCGAGCCGGGAGCTGACATTGGGCGGCTGGGGGCTCGCAAGCGTTGCCGTCCCAGCGCCGTTCGTGCGTCTACGTCAGCCGGGTGCCTCGTGGCATCGTCAAAGCACCAGCGCTTGCGCAAGCTCCTCGGCCTTGCGGTTGGCGGCGGCAAGGTCGCCGTCGATCTTCCGTTCTTCGGTGGAGAACGCCGTCAGCTTGTCTTCCTGCGTTTTGAGAAGGTCGAGATAGCGACGGCCAAGGTCGGTCCCCTGCCCCACGCTTGCAAGATTCTTGCGGATGCGCTCCTGATCGTCGCCGATCTTCTTGCGCTCTCCGTCGATCTCGTCCTTGCGATTGTTCAGCTTCGACAGGGTTTCGACGACGGAGCCGAGCTTCGCGACCGTATCTTTCAGCGCGGGCGTGGCGTTCTCAAGCCCCGAGAGGGTCGCCGCCAGTTCGTCGGGCGAAAGCGATGTGAGCACGACGGTTGTCTGATCCACCCGCTCGCGCGAGAGCGTCGTGCGTGTCGTCTTGCCGGCGGGCGCGTTCACCTTCTGGCGAAGCCGGGTCGCCGTCTCCTCGATATCCTCCGCATCCGCCAGCGCCTTCCAGCCGTCCGCGCGCGGCTCGTCGATCACCACCTCGCGGTCTTCGGTGGCGGGCGGCGTGATGTCGTAATCGATGGCCCAGCGCGACTTCGTCGTCAGCGTCAGTGTGCCTGCAACCGCTTTCCCGAGCCGGATCCGCGTCACGCCATGGTCGATGCGGCGAATGTCGGTGCGCCCGTCGAGCGCGAAGGTCACGAAACGCGTCGCCTCTTTCGGCAGAAGCGGAAGCTGCGCGTCGCCCGCGAAGTTGGCCGCACCGTCGCCGCCCGTTTCAAACGCCGTGATGATGCCGCCCGGCAGCGCCGCAGCGCCGTCATTCGTGAGGCGCACGGCGGCCAGCGGATGGCGTTCGTTCGTGTCCCGCTGATAGATGAAGGTGCGAGTCGCGGCGACATCCGCATCGACGAACGGCACCATCAGCGTGGAGCCGGAGGCGAGCGTCACCTTGCCGGGAAAACGGTAGAGCACCTGAGTGGCGGCTTCTTCGGCCTCAGGTGCCTGCGCGGCGGAGCCGAGAGACTGCGGGGCGTAAAGGTCGGCCTCGCCGTCGGCTTTCTCCATGGCGGCGGCCAAGGCTGGTGCGGGCGCAGCGCGGTAAGCGGGAGCACCCGCGCGCAACGGCTTGCGCACCTCGGCCTCATCCTTCTTCGGCACGATGCGCACGCCGGCCGTGACGGGAATTTCCGGCCGGTCCACGAAGACGGCGGTGTAGAGCTGCTGCTTCAGCGCGACGGGATTGCCCGAAACAAGCGTCAGTTCCACGTCCTTCCAGTCGCCGCCGGTGAGATTTTCGAGCACGCCCCAACCTTGCAGCCGCGCCTTGCCGCCGTCGCTCGGCAGCACGAGCCGGTAGGCGGTCTTCCACACCGGCGCGGCGACCACATAACTGAACGCCGCCGCCTTCGCGTCGCCCGTCAGCGAAATCGAGAGCGTGCGCAGATCCTTCGCGCGGTTGCCGGCGAGACCGGTCAACGCCTTGTCGACCTGCGCGCGCGTCGCGAGATCGGCGAAACGCAGTGCGGTAAGGTCTTCGAGGATCGCCTGAATCATGCCTTTCGGTGTCAGCAGCGTGAGGCGATGACGTTTGACGACGCCCCCATTATTCGGAAGTTGCGCCACCTCGTCTTCGACGCGGAAAATGCGCCCCGTGGCGTTGACGCTGCCTTCGACCTCGACCTCCGCGCCGACGAGCGCATTAAGGAGGGCGGCTTGCGACGAGAGCGCGGACTGATCGAAGGGAAGGTCGCGGAAAAGTTCTGCGAGCGGCGTCTTGCCGGGCAGGCTGACGGCTCCGAGCGTACCGGGCGCGGCGAACAGGGTCAGACTTTTCAGCACATCGTCGACCTGATCGACGCGGACGGGGAGAGACAAGGCCGCGCCGGGCGTTACTTCGCCCGCATGGGTAAACTGAGCCAGCCCGCTTGAAGACAGCACAACGCGCTTCAGCGGCAGTTCCGATGCTTCCGCCATGGTAGAAAGTCCTGCAAAAATTACTGCCACGACTATTGGTTTCATGTTTGCGATCCGCGTAATTGCAGAGAAGAACACGCGGCAAAGTGCTCCGCGAATCGGGTGCGAACGGGGCGAAAAGCTGAACGGAGGGGGCCTTTTGGTGGCTCTCGCGGGACCGCCAGGCGCGATCGTTCGCAGCACGTGAGGCTCAAAGAATTCGATGAGGCGCGGTGCTTTTCGGGGCGTTCTGGTCCGACAGCGACAGCGCCGGATACGAACGGCTCTGGCGGTGAGATCGACATGCGGGAAAGTCGATTCAACCGTGGCTTGCGAAGCCTGACCGCAACGGGGTTGCAAGGCCGGAGCGCGAACACGAGTGTTTCAAAATGCGAAAGTACGCGAGAGCCCGACGGAACGAGCCGTGAAAACGCGCGACAGACGGAAAAAGCGCGGGGGCCGTATCAGGCGCCCGCGCTCAGACTGATTAACTCCGCCGACGCGAGGCTCTCTGGTAGGTGCCTCCTCATAGGGAAACCGCCGTCGCACTTTTCCTGACGCGCTTAGCCGCCGAGGCGCCCGCTGATATGGGACAGCACGAAATAAATGCGCCCTTCTTCCGAAGCCAGCCTCGACTGAACGCTTCCACCGCGCGGGTCGCTGCGGCTCAGATCCTGAAGCATCTTCTCGAAATCGCCGAGGTAGCGTTCGACAATGGAGCGGAAGGTCTTGTCGGTCTCATATCGCCGCAGGACACGGTCGACGACGCCCTGGCCCTGACGGCTGTAGAAACCGCGCTGCTTCAGGATGTCCGTTTCGCCGCGCTTAAGCCGCTGCCACACCTCCATCACGCGGCGCTCGTCGATGCACGCAGCGATGTCGCTCATCGTGAAGTCCGTGCCAGAATCTCCAGCCTGGGGAGCATTGGACGAACGGGGCGCGAAGGAGCCCGGAAGCCCGGCCTGCTCATCCTTGTCGAAGAAGTTGCCATCGTCCTCGGAAGCGCGGGCAAGAAGATCGCCGAGGGTCCAGTTGCCCCGCCGCTCCGCCGCAGGAGGCTCCTGATAAACGGTCTGCACGGGTTGCGGCTGAGGCTGCGGAGGAGGCGGTGCCGGGATAGGATCGGGAAGCGCCTGACGCGCGGGCGGCTGCTCGGGCCAAAGCGCCTTTTCGGATGGCGGCTGGCCGAAATCGTATCCCTGACGCTGGGGTGCGAACGCCTCCTGCTGCGCGGGCAATTGCTGCTGGACCTGCTCGCGCCGGTCGGGCGTGGAGACCGCGCTGGAATACGCATGGCGGTTCGCAAGGTCCGAAAGCGCGTCGAGAGCCGAAAGCTGATCCTGAAGAGCGCGGCGCATCGCGCCAGCGCTCTGCTTGGCGGTTTCCGGCAAGCCTTTCGCGTGGCGCTGAAGCTCGTTCTGCGCCGTTTCGAGATCGACCGCCGCGCGCCGCGTGTTGTCCCGGACCACGCGCGTCGTATCGGAAAACTTTGAGGACAGGGCGGTGAGCTGGCTCGAAACCTGATCCGAAAGCGATGTGAAGTTGGCCTGCAACTCGGATACGGCTTTTTGCGTGTGTTCTTGCGCGTCGGCACGGAGGCGTTCGATTTCGCGGATGGCGACCTGAGACTTTTCCGCCGAGTCCTTGGCAAGAAGTTCCGTCACCTTCCGGGCGCGGAGTTCGGCCTGACTGAGGGACTGCTCCAGCATGTTGGAGTAGCTGTTCATCATGCGGTCGAGTTCGGTCGCGCGAGTCGACAGCGTTTCCATCAACTTGGTGAAGGCGGCCTGCCTGTGCTCCATCATCGTGTCGACTTTTGCGTTCGACATCTCGAAGGTACGGGATGCCGTCGCAAGCGCATTGCCCTGATCCTCGAAGCGCTTCGTCAGACCGCCGAGCTGGGATACGAGGTTCGCCGACACTTCCTTGAGCACACGCGCCTGATTGGACAGCGCTTCAGAGCCGCTGTTCGAGCGCGCCGCAAGTTCCTCGACCGCGCGCTGAATATTCACGGAACTCGTCGTGACCGCGCGCTCGATGGAGGAAGCCTGCCGCGCAAGCATGTGCTCCATCGACCCGGAGTGCTTGTCCAAGGTCTCGCGGATATTCGCCGAGTGCTTGCCGACGGAAGAGTCGAGCGCCTGTGTCCGGGCGGCGAGCGCCTGGTCGAGCTGCTTCGCACGCTCCGACAGATTGACTTCGAAATTATGCGTACGGCGAGAAAGGATCGTCTCAAGACCCTGGATGCGCTCGGCGAGCGTCGTGTCGATCGAGCGCGAATGCTCGCTCAGCACGGTCTGGAGGACGGAGGTCTTGTCGGTAAGCGTCGCGTCGAGCGACTGTGTCTTCTCGGCAAGCGCCGTTTCGAGCGCGGCAAGGTTCCGCGTCGCGCCGTCTATGATGCCGCTAAGGCGCGTCTGCTCCGTGCCGAGCTTTTCGAGGAGCACGGGGATTTCGCGGCCGACGCGCTCGCTCATGCCGATGACCGAGGTCACGAGGCTGTTGCCCTTGGCCGAGATCGCGGCAGCCGTGCGGTCTGAAGTCTCCTGAATGGCGCGGGTGACTTCGAGGCTGGAAATGCGCAGCGCTTCCGCCGCCTGCGCGCCGTGCTTCGTGAGCTGGTCTGTGATCCGCGCCCCGCGCTCGGCGAGCTTCTCGTCGATGGCGGCGCCGGCTGCCGTGACAGCGGCGGTGATCTTCTGGCCGCGGGTTGCGAACGCCTCGGTCATGGTGTTGCTGGCGTGGCCGAGCGACTGCGTCGCCTTTTCGCTGGCGGCCGTGATTTCGCGCGTGACCTGCGAGCCGATGCCGCGCAATGCCTCGCTGACGCGCTCGCTGTTGTTCGCCAGCGCCTCGCGCTCGCTTGCAAGCTCGTTGATGAGGTTGCGAATCCGGTTCTCGTTCTCCGTATAGGACCGTTCGAGCGCCGCGACCTCATTGTGAACGAGGGCTTCCAGTTCGCCGGCGCGGCCAAGCGCACGGGAAATGGCGTCGTTCATCGCCGCAACCTGGCGACGGACCGTCTGACCCAGCGACGCGACTGACTGCTCTGCCATGCGATCCGGCTCAGCAAGCCGCACCGCGACCTCGGTCATGGCGGAGGACATGAGGCGCAATTCCTGCGCGCGCCAGACAAGGATCGCAAGGAACCAGAAGAGCGCGATCGGAATCACGACCGTTGCGATGACCCCGAAAACGGCCGGGTTCGCGATCATTTCAGCCGTTGTCTCGGCGCCCTCGAAGCTTTTCTGAAAGACCGCCCACGACACGAGCATGCCGAGCGCGAACCAGACGCCCGATGCGGCGAGCGCGATCATGAAGGGTGAGCGCGAGGGCCTCTGCTGAAGGGCGTAGATGAGGCCGCCGATGGACGGCATGTCGTCATTGGCCGGCCGAGCGGCGACCCGCTTCGCGCCGGTCGTGCGGGCGGGAGCGTTGGACGAGATATGAACTGTGCTGTCGTCTTGGTCCGGCTGTACGCGGCGCGGCTGGGGCTGCTGGCCGTCCCGGCCCGCGGGCGAGCGTGTGTTGGCGCCCTGAGCAGCTGCATTTTTTTCCAGAGCGTTGCCGCCGGTGACCTTGTCTTTCGCCTCGTCCTCAGGCTTGAGGTCGATGGGCGTCTGAGAGATCGCTTGTTTTTGACTCATCAGGCCGTCCTGACAGCATGTGGTGTGACCGAGATTCCGCCTGCGCCGCAAAAAACACACGTGACGGCGCTACGCATCAACTCCAGGCAGATCGTCATAGCCCCCTCAGACACGCTCACCGAGCGCCGACAAAATCCCATCCAACAGCTTGGCTAACGGACTTTTGAGGCTAAAAAAAGATTACCTGAAGACACGCAGTTTTAATGAAGCATCGAAACTTTTCCACTGAAACAATGCGTATTCATTCAGTGTCATAGTGCGATTCGAGCCGCGGGGATGAAGGCGGAAGCGGCTCGTGCGTGAAAACCACAGGTTTTTTTTTCGGCGGAGGACAACTTCGGGCGCGGTGCGGAGGCGTGACGGTCTCTGCGATTGGCTCCCGGAAAATTCCCCCCATCTCTCCTGCATAGAAGGCTCGCCAAGGGATTTGGGCATGATCAAGGTCACATTCATCGAACATAACGGTACGGTTCACACGGTCGACGGCGAGCCGGGCCAGACGCTGATGGAAACGGCGGTCAAACACACCGTACCCGGCATCGTCGCCGAATGTGGCGGCGCGTGCTCCTGCGCAACCTGTCACGTCTATGTCGACGAGACCTGGAAGGACAAGACCGGCGCGCCCTCCGAGATGGAAGAGGACATGCTCGACTTCGCGTTCGACGTGCGGGCATCGAGCCGCCTCAGCTGTCAGATCCGGCTCAAGCCAGAGCTTGACGGACTCGTCGTGCGCATCCCAGAATTCCAGAACTGATGCAGGGGGGAGAATGGCCTTGGATATGAATGTCGGGCTCGGCGCGGGCGGCGGCGCGGAAATCCGGACGGATGCGCTCATCATCGGCGCGGGGCCTGTCGGCCTTTTCGCCGTGTTTGAACTGGGGCTCGTCGATATCAAGGCGCATGTGATCGACATCCTCGACAAGCCGGGCGGCCAGTGCGCGGAGCTTTACCCCGAGAAGCCGATCTACGACATTCCGGCGCATCCGACGATAACAGGGCAGGCGCTCACGGATCGGCTTCTCGAACAGGCCCGTCCATTTGAACCCACATTCCATTTCGGGCAGCGCGTCGAAGCGCTGAGAAAGACCGATGGCGGCTTCGAGGTGGAAACGGACCTCGGCACCCGGTTTCGCGCAAAGGTGGTTGTGGTCGCGGCGGGCGGAGGCTCGTTTACGCCAAAGCGTCCGCCCCTCCAGGGGATCGAGTCTTACGAAGGTGCATCGGTTTTTTACGCGGTGCGCAAGATCGACGCATTCCGTGACCAGGCAGTTCTGATCGTCGGCGGTGGAGACTCCGCGCTCGACTGGACGCTGAACCTGCAGCCGATCGCGAAGAGCGTGACGCTGATTCACCGGCGCGAAGAGTTTCGCGCCGCCCCCGACTCGGTGAACAGATTGCGCGAGCTTCTCGCCGACGGGTCCGTGCGTTTCATTCAGGGCCAGCTTACGAAGCTGAACGGTGACAACGGCATGCTGCGCTCGGTCACGGTTCGCGGCCCAGTCGGTGGCGTGGAACTCGAATATGAAGTCGAGGCTGAACGGCTCCTGCCATTCTTCGGGCTGACGATGAAGCTCGGCCCCATCGCCAATTGGGGGCTGAACCTCAACGAAAATCAGATCGCCGTCGACACGGCGCGGTTCGAGACGTCGGAGCCTGGCATCTTCGCCATCGGCGACATCAACGCCTATCCCGGCAAGCTGAAGCTCATTCTTTCAGGTTTTCACGAAGCCGCGCTGATGGCGCAGGCCGCGCAGAAGATCGTCTATCCCGACAAGCGATCCGTCTTCCAGTACACCACGTCGTCATCGAGCCTTCAGCGCAAGCTCGGCGTTATCTGACAATGCCCGCGAGCGGCCTCGCGGGCATTGTCGCCTGTTATTTGCTGGACGGATTGTCTATTTTCCCGCCTCGATCTCGGCGAGCGCCTGCCCCGTCAGTTCGAGGATCTTGCGGCGCAAAGCCTTGTCGTCGACGGCAACGCCCTTTGCCTTGAAATCGGTCAGAACTTTCGCGATGACGTCCTCATCGCCCGGTTCCAGAAAGTCGGCGCGGATCACATCCTTGGCGTAGGCATCGGCTTCGGAACCGGAGATCCCCAGTTGCTCGGCCGCCCAGAGGCCGAGATAGCGATTGCGCCGGGCCGTCGCCTTGAAGCGCAGATCCTCGTCGCGGGCGAATTTGGCTTCGAAAGCGTTTTCGCGGTCGTCGAATGTCGTCACGGAAAGAGTCCTCCCTCGGCCACGCTTGCGAGGACTTTAAGACTGCCGCTCGCGAAGCCATCTTTGATGAATGCCTTGCCTGAACACCTTAGCATGGATACCGTTGGTTGGCTCGAAGTCAACATGGCCATCCCATCAATTTCGGAATCGTTCTGGATTTGGGACGCGAGAGCGCGTTTTGCCAGCGGATTTCGTGTGGACGCGTGACAACGCACCAAATATGCGCTTCAAGTACCGACAATGACATCCGCCACGATTATTTCCTTCTTGAGAAGGGGGTCTACTACCATGAACAATCGCCGCCGCCGCATCTACGAAGGAAAGGCGAAGGTTCTCTATGAAGGGCCGGAGCCCGGCACCCTCATCCAGCACTTCAAGGACGACGCGACCGCGTTCAACGCCCAGAAGCATGAGCGCTTCGAAGGCAAGGGCGTGCTGAACAACCGGATTTCCGAGTACATTTTCAGCCGCCTGAACGAGATCGGCGTGCCGACTCATTTCATCCGTCGCCTTAACATGCGCGAGCAACTGATCCGCGAAGTGGAGATCATCCCGCTCGAAGTCGTGGTGCGAAACGTCGTCGCGGGATCGCTCGGCACGCGCCTCGGGCTCGAAGAGGGCATGCAGCTTCCGCGCTCCATCATCGAGTTCTATTACAAGGCCGACAAGCTGAACGATCCGATGGTGACTGAAGAGCACATCACCGCCTTCGGCTGGGCCGCGCCGCAGGAAATCGACGAGATGATGGCGCTCGCGCTTCGAATCAACGATTTCCTTTCCGGTCTGTTCCTCGGCATCGGCATCCGCCTCGTCGACTTCAAGGTCGAGTTCGGCCGCATCTACGATCCCGACGGGCAGGTGCGCATCGTTCTCGCCGACGAGATCAGCCCCGACTGCTGCCGCCTCTGGGACATCGAGACGAAGGACAAGCTCGACAAGGACCGCTTCCGCCGCGACATGGGCGGGCTTCTCGAAGCCTACTCCGAGGTTGCAAGGCGGCTCGGCATTCTTGTCGACAACCCCGCGCCGAAGCCGAAAGGCCCGGTGCTCGTGCAATCGAAGTAGCTAGATATCGATCAATGCCGGAGACGACAATGAAGGCGCGCATTACCGTAACCCTCAAGAACGGCGTGCTCGACCCGCAAGGGCGCGCCATCGCGAACGCGCTTCATTCGCTGGGCTTTGGCGGCGTCGAGGATGTGCGCCAGGGCAAGCTCATCGAAGTGGAGTTGAAGGCGGCGGACGAGGCGGCGGCGCAAACCGAACTCGACGCCATGTGCCGCCAGCTTCTCGCCAACCCCGTGATCGAAAACTACAGGGTCGAACTTCTATGAAGTCTGCCGTCATCGTCTTTCCCGGCTCGAACTGCGATCGCGACGCGGCCGTGACGCTCGAAGCCGTGACGGGCGTGAAGCCCGTCATGGTCTGGCATGGCGACGAGGCCCTGCCGAAAGTCGACCTCATCGTGTTGCCGGGTGGATTCTCCTATGGAGACTATCTGCGCTCGGGCGCGATGGCGGCGCAGTCGCCCATCGTGCGCGCAGTGAAGGCCGAAGCGGAGCGAGGCGTCGCCGTGCTCGGCATATGCAACGGCTTCCAGATCCTGACAGAGACGGGGCTTCTTCCCGGCGCGCTCATGCGCAACAGCGGCCTCAACTTCATCTGCCGCGATGTCGACCTGATAGTGGAGCGCACAGATACGGCCTTCACCAACGCCTACACGCAAGGCGAACGCGTTACGATCCCCATCGCTCACAAGGACGGCTCCTATTTCGCGGAAGACGAGACGCTGGACCGGATCGAGGGAGAAGGACAGGTGGTGTTCCGCTACGCGCCGACCCCCGAAGGCGCAAGCGGAAATCCGAACGGTTCCCGCCGCGACATCGCTGGCCTTATCGACCGCACCGGGCGTATCATGGGGCTCATGCCGCACCCTGAACGCGCAGCCGATGCCGCTTTAGGCGGAATCGATGGCCGTCGCCTGTTCGAATCGCTTACACGGACTTTGAACTAGCGAGTCAAACTTTTGCGTCTTCAAGGGTCAACCGCTCCAGCGAAAGGATCGCCATCATGAGTTTCGACGACGAAGTTGATGAAGTGAAGCGCGAGATGCAGACCGCCAAGCTCGACCCCGAAGCTCGCCGCGAGACCGCCGCGAAGCTCGTCGAGCGTCTGAACGAGCAGATCGCCTCGAAGCGGCTGGACTTCGTCCTCGCCGAGGCCGAGGGCGACCCCATCGTGCAGATCAAGTACAAGCCGGACAGCGAGACGCTCGCCAACGTCTATATCCATGAGGACGGCAGCATCACGTTCCAGGCCGCCGGCATATCCGACGATGCGGATGACGATGACGACGATTCCGGCTATTTCCCCAGCTATGTCGAATACATGGACGAGGAGGAATTCCTCGAAGACGCGTATGACATGCTGAAGGTCGGTTTGGCCGAATATGAACTCGACCGCGAGCAGCGCTCCGTCTGAGCCTGCCATCGCAAGCTACTTCATGGCCGGACGCGTTCCGGCCATGCTGATCGCTCGGGCGGACAGGCCGGGCGATTGTTAGTTGTTGCCGGTCAACCCGTGCGCACGCGCTTCGAGTGCAGGTTGATCTCGTGTTTGGAAGAACGACCTCGCCTCAAGATCGGGCATGCCCGCCAAGCGGGGAGATGGGCCGCGCTCTGAAGTGGCCCGCGACAGGATCATCTCTATGCCCGCCACCCATGACGCCCTCATAGCCACCGAAGAAACGGCCGCCGCTCACCGCATGGGCGCGGACGAATTCCGCCTCGCCTGCGAGAAGCTCGGCCGCGCGCCGAACCTCACCGAACTCGGCATCATTTCGGTGATGTGGTCGGAGCACTGCTCTTACAAGTCGTCGCGCGTGTGGCTGAAGAAGCTGCCGACGACCGGGCCGCACGTCATCTGTGGCCCCGGTGAAAACGCGGGCGTGATCGATATCGGCGACGGACAGGCGATCATCTTCAAGATGGAAAGCCACAACCACCCGTCCTTCATCGAACCTTATCAGGGCGCGGCGACGGGTGTCGGCGGCATCATGCGCGACGTGTTCACCATGGGCGCGCGCCCCATCGCATTGCTGAACGCGCTGCGTTTCGGCGAACCGGACCACCCGAAGACGCGCCATCTCGTGGCGGGCGTCGTGGCCGGCATCGGCGACTACGGCAACTGTATGGGCGTGCCGACCGTGGGCGGCGAGACGAATTTCGACGCGCGCTACAACGGCAATATCCTCGTCAACGCGATGTGTGTCGGCCTCGCGGATGCGAACCGCATCTTCTATTCGGCGGCGGCGGGCGCGGGTAATCCCGTGGTCTATGTCGGCTCGAAGACCGGCCGCGACGGCATCCACGGCGCAACCATGGCTTCCGCGGAGTTCGACGACAATTCGCAGGAGCAGCGCCCCACCGTGCAGGTGGGCGACCCGTTCGCCGAGAAGCTGCTGCTCGAAGCCTGCCTCGAACTCATGGCCGAAGACGCGATCCTCGCCATTCAGGACATGGGCGCGGCTGGCCTGACCTCCTCGTCGGTCGAGATGGCGGCGAAGGGCGGCTCCGGCATCGAGCTGAATCTCGACCTCGTGCCCCAGCGCGAGGAGGGCATGACGGCCTACGAGATGATGCTCTCCGAAAGCCAGGAGCGCATGCTCATGGTGCTGCGCCCCGGCTCGGAGGGCTTGGCCGAACGCATCTTCAGGAAGTGGGAACTCGATTTCGCCGTGATCGGCACGACCACGGACACCGGGCACCTCGTGCTGCGCCACAAGGGCGCAACCGTTGCCGACCTGCCAACCGGCATCCTCGCGGACGAAGCTCCGGTATACAACCGTCCCATTGCGCCGAAGCCCGTGCCCGCCGTCATCCCGTCGGAGAATGTGCCCGCGCCGAACAGCCTCGGCGACGCGCTGGTCGCGCTCATCGGGTCGCCGCATCTGTGCTCGCGCCGCTGGATATGGGAGCAGTACGACCACATGGTCATGGACGATACCGTGGTGCGTCCCGGCTCGGACGCGGCCGTGGTGCGTATCCACGGCACGAACAAGGCCGTCGCGCTTTCGACGGACGTCACGCCGCGCTATTGCTACGCCGACCCGTTCGAGGGCGGCAAGCAGGCCGTCGCGGAGACATGGCGAAACATCACCGCGTCCGGTGGCAAGCCGCTTGCCATCACCGACTGCATGAATTTCGGTAATCCCGAGCGCCCGGAGATCATGGCGGAATTCGCCCGCGCCATCGAGGGGATGGGCGAAGCTTGTCGCGCGCTCGAATATCCCGTCGTGTCCGGCAACGTGTCGCTCTACAATGAAACGAACGGCGAAGGCATCCTGCCCACGCCCGCGATTGGCGGCGTTGGGCTCATCGCCGATGTCTCGCGCGTGGCGACGGTGGCGCTGAAGCCCGGCGACGAGGTCGTGGTGCTGATCGGCGCCGAAACCGGCCATCTCGGACAGTCGCTCTATCAGCAGCACGCAACCGGCCGCGTCGAAGGGGCGCCGCCACCCGTCGATCTCGATGCCGAGAAGCGCGCGGGCGATTTCGTGCGCGGCCTTGTCGAGGCAGGCGTCACGAGCACCGTGCACGATATTTCGGACGGAGGCGCGCTCGTCGCCCTCGCTGAAATGGCAATCGCCGGGCGGCGCGGGCTGACCTATGTTCCAGCCGAAAGCCTCGCGCCCCATGCCGCCGCCTTTGGCGAAGAGCAGGGCCGCTATCTCGTCGGCCTGTCTCGCAAGGAAGCCGAGCGCGTCCTCACCGATGCGAAGACCGGCGGTATATCCGCGCGCGTCGTGGCCGAAATTGGCGGCGATGCCATCGTGATCGGCGGAGAAAAGCCGGTGCCGCTCGCCGAGCTTCGCCGCGCGCACGAAGAGTGGCTGCCCACCTATATGAGCGGGAAGCGGTAGGGACGCGTTGTTGCGAAGCACGCGCTTCATGCCGATCGCAAGATGGGCGCTTGCGCGGTAAGCCTCGGTTTCATCAGAAGATCGGGCTTGGGCAACGGCAGCGGCGGGAGCGGATTTCCGGCAAGACGCGACAAAGCCAGGGCAAGATCGTGCCCTCGATTCCCGGAAAGGCGGATCGGTTCCGCCTTCCGGCAAGAGTGCGGGGCAATCGGCCTGCCGGGAAGCCATGTGACTGGGGGGCCCCAAGCCCGTGCCGGTCAGCGGCGGCTCATCAGGCAGACGCTTCCGGCTGAAGGGCACATCTCTGAAAAGCTGTGTGTGTCTCGACGCGAACGGCCTTCCCGCAAGAGCCGCCAGACCTTCCGCTTGCTACCGGCAGAAGTGGGCGCATTGAAAAAGCGCAAGGGCACCCAGAGCTATCGCCGGCAGGCTCCCGCGCAGGGCGAACGACGCGCCGCGAAAGCCTCAAGACATCATCATCTGTTATAAGAATGGTCGGAGTGGAGTGATTCGAACACTCGACCCCCTCGTCCCGAACGAGGTGCGCTACCAGGCTGCGCTACACTCCGACATGATCGCATCGATGCGATGCGAAAGGCAGGGCGTCCGGTCGTCCCGAACGCGTTTGCCGTATATACCCGCCTCGCTGCCGTATCGCAAGCGCTGAAAAGGCGTTTGTTTCAATTTCTTGAACGCGGCCTTGTCGCGCGTTTCTGCTGTCCTGTCGGAGACGTCGTGTAACTCGCCCCCCGGCGACATGTCGAGCATCACGCTGTTCAGAAGCGGGCAGACACAAAGCGCACGACGCGCTAGCAAAGGAGGGCTGGCCGCGCCATGGAGGCGAGCCGGGACGTGTTCTTCTCTCGGGCGGCCATCTTCACCTTGGCCGCGTAAATCGCGAGGCAGTCGGAAAATTCGGAGGCTTTTTCTGGCGAAAGCTGAATGAAAGCGAGTGCCTCTCCGTCGCGATCCTCGATCTGGATGGTAATCTTCTTGTCGGCATCCTCCGCCCAAGCCCGAATGACCGCCGGTTCGCGCTTCGAGTGATCCTTTTTCATACTGCTTCCCCTTTACGAGTACCTGTGCCGACCAGCCCGATGCCCGGCCACACGCAAAAGTAAGCAAAGAATGTGCCCATTCCACGTCAAAGCGTTAACCAACGTCTCATTTCGATCAAGGGCGGAAAGGGGGACGACACTTGGCGAAGCCGCATCGAGAAAGCTCATGCGACTTCCGCCAGATCGCATCAGTTGCCGCTGTAGAAGGGATTCGACGGAACCGAATTCGCGGCGTTCTGCACGGTTTGCGTGGCAGCGCGCGAGCCTTCCTTAACCGTCTTGACCGTCAATTCGCGCAGTTCCTCCAACTGACGGCTGAACGCTTCCATCTGATCGCGGAGATGGGCGTTTTGCAGTTCGACGATCTCGCTCAGATGTTTCGCATCGGTCAGCTTGAGCGCGAGGCTGAAATTCGCATCGGCGTTCTGGCGGGTGAAGGCCGCGATCCTTTCGTTAAGCTGCTTGAGGCCATCGGCGGCGGGAACGGACGACGTGTCCACACCCTGAATAAGCTTTTCGCTCGACGCTGCGAACGTGTCGAACGCCTTCTGCGCCTGCTCGATGCTCGTCTTGAGAATGCTGCGAACGGAATCGGGAAGTTCGCCGAAATTGGGTGTATCGGTCATGTTCGTTCTCCCTTTGATTTGCCCGGCGAAGTCGAAACGGGTTAATTGCCGTATTCCGCAATGCGCGCGGATACGGTTAATATCCTGAATATTGAAGATATGCGGCAATTTAGCAAGCGCTCGCGGTGCTTTCTTTGGCGCGGGCGGCAAATTCTTCGTGTCGCGTTTCAGACGCGTCCCTCGCGCGGGACCGGGACATTATGGGCGAAAGCCGACGTCGGCGGCTTCACCGATCAACCGATCCGGGACCTCCATTGCTTAGAAGTCGGAACGCTGGAAGGTGCCCGCTTATCACCTCAGCCGGACGGGCGCGTTTCGCTTGCCTGACGGCGCACACGCCCCGGCGATTGTCATTTTAAACCATTAAGCGGGCGATACCGGAGCGTTGTCGCTCTGTGGCAACTTGGTACTGGGCTCTGGCTATTGGACCTTTTTGCCCTTCTCGTCGTCGTCCTTCGTCGTACCGATGGCGCGAGAGACCCAGTCCGGACGGCAACGGGTGTCCTGATTCACGTTCTTGTTGAACCTGTCGATGTTGCCCTTGTCGTCTGTCCATTCACCGTTGCGGCAATATTCCTTGCGCTTGGCTTCGGCGTCTTTCTTGGCCTGCTTCTTGGCTTCTTCGGGATCGGTAGGCCATGCCTGCGCGGCGGCCATCTGCGGCGCTTCGCCCGGAACGGGCAGCGGCGCATGGGCCGGCGGCATGACGAGGGGAGCGCGTTCCTGAAGGTTCGGCTCGGGCGCCGGCTTGCCCATCAGGGTTTCCTTGACGTTCACGCCGGCCGCGTCGAGCAGGGGCGCGTTAATTTCGAGATCCGGCCCGCCATCGCAGCCAGCCAGAACCACGGCAAGCGCAAACGCCGCCGACACGCCAATCACGCTTTTTCGCGATGCGAACATGGTTTGCCGCCCCCGATTCCCGTCCAAACCGAGCGTTAGGCTTGGTTTCCGGCTTCTTTATGGCTTGATTTTAACGAGTCGTAAAGGAGCCCTCCGACGCCCGCCACGATGGCGATGTCGGCGAGGTTGAAGACATACCAGCTGAACGAGCCCATGTGGAAATGGAAGAAGTCCGCGACTGCGCCATACTGCATCCGGTCGATGGCGTTGCCGAGCGCACCGCCCATGATAAGGCCGACCGCCACTGCCGAAAGCCGTGTCTGCATGTGCGCCAGCCAGAGGAAGAGCGCGAGCGTCGCGGCAAGCGCGAACCCGATCAGAAGCCATTGGCCGGCGGCGGCGTCCTGCTTGAAAAGCCCATAGGACACGCCGCGATTCCACACGAGCACGATGTCGAAAAACGGCGCGACGACAACTTTCGCGGTCTCTCCAGTCTGAAAGAAGGCGATCGTCCACGCCTTCTGAACCTGATCCACGAGAAGGGTTGCGGCGGCGAAGATGAGGCCTGTCAGGCTATATGATCCCCAGATTCTCATCGGTGCCTCGAAGACCTGATGCAGCAGACGAAGCCTCTCTAGCCGAGCAAATCCGCCCGCACAAGCGCCGCGCTTGGATGAAAAGGCCCCGGAAGCCTTGAGAACGACAGGTGACAGCCGCACGGGGCCGGTCTATAAGCGCCGCCTAGAAGGGGGGACGGAAACGATGAGCCAGACGATCATCTCCATGAAGTGGGGCAAGCGTTACGGCCCGGATTACGTCAACCGTCTCCATTCCATGATCCGCCGCCACACCGCTCGCCCGGCCCGTTTCGTCTGCTACACGGACGACGTGGAAGGCATAGACGAAGGTGTCGAAACCTACCCGCTCCCGCATATCGAACTGCCCGAGAAGCAGCGCTGGTGGCCCTGGCGCAAGATTTCGCTCTGGCAAAAGGAACTCGACGGGATTTCGGGCGAGGTGCTTTTTCTCGATCTCGACGTCGTCATCACCGGCAGCCTCGACGACTTCTTCGACTACAAGCCGGGGCATTTCTGCGTGGCGCGCAACTGGACGCAGCCGAAAGAGCGCATCGGCAACACGTCCGTTTATCGGTTCCCGGTCGGCGGCCACCCCTACCTCTACGACCGCTTGATGAGCGATTTCGATCTCTATTACGGAAAATATCGCAACAGCCAGACGTTCATTTCCCGCGAAATCAGCGATATGGAGTTCTGGCCGGATGCCTGGTGCCACAGCTTCAAGCACAGCCTGATCCCGAAGTGGCCGCTCAATCTCATCAAAACCCCTCCGCTGCCAGCGGGAACGAAGGTGGTGGCCTTCACAGGCAAACCCGATCCGGACGAGGCAGTCGTCGGGAGATGGCCGCGCGACCATTGGTATCATGTGTTCTACAAGCAGGTGCGGCCGACGCCGTGGATCGCGGAACACTGGCGCTGATTCGTGTTTTGATGCGGCGAATTAGGGCCTTGCGCGAGCGGTTTTGTTTAACAAAACGTTGCAAAAGCGGGCTAGATAAGGTGGCGTCAGCCGACGTTGCGGCGAAATGGTACTAAGACGTTGTTCAGCCAGCGTTTGCGAACGTAGGAGTGGATTACTATCTGTTCCCCGCAAGCATGCGTTTTCGTCACTGCTCACGAAAAATCGATTATTTTTTGGGCATATATAGACGTAGGTAGGATGACACGCTGCACTCGACACGCTATTCGAGTATTTCGTTTGCGGGCACAAACGAGCACGAAAATTGCGGCGTCAGATCGCGAAAGCAGGTGGGAGGCAGAATTATGAACTTTATGCCGCAGCGTTTCTGGGGGGTGGCGCGCACTCCACTGGCTGCGCCCGCCGACCATCCGCTCGTTAATTACGGCCGGATCGGGGTTCTGCTCGTCAACCTCGGGACGCCGGATGGCACGGGTTATTGGCCCATGCGGCGCTACCTCAAGGAATTCCTTTCCGACCGGCGCGTGATCGAAGCCAATTCCGTCGTCTGGTGGCTGATCCTCAACATGGTCGTTCTGACCAAGCGCCCCTTTACGTCCGGCGAAGCCTATCGCTCCGTCTGGAACTCCGAACGCGACGAGTCGCCGCTCCGCACCATTACGCGCAGCCAGAGCGACAAGATCAGCGGTCTTCTTGCGCGCGACCCGCGCATCGAAGTCGACTGGGCAATGCGCTACGGAAATCCGAGCATCAAGTCGCGGCTCGAAGCGCTTCAGGAAAAAGGCTGCGACCGCATCCTGATCTTCCCGCTTTATCCTCAATATTCGGCGGCAACGACCGCAACCGCGTGCGACAAGGTTTTCGACGCGTTGAAGGAAATGCGCTGGCAGCCGACCATTCGCGTGGTTCCCCCCTATTTCGAAGACCCCGACTATATCGATGCCCTTGCGGCATCCACGAAGTCGCGCATCGCCTCGCTCGATTTCGAACCGGAGGTGGTGATCTCTTCGTTTCACGGGCTGCCGCGCTCCTACACGGACAATGGCGACCCGTATTACTGTCACTGCGCGAAAACGGTGCGTCTTCTTCGCGATGCGCTCGGCTGGTCCGAGAGCCGCCTCTTGCTGACCTTCCAGTCGCGCTTCGGTTCGGCGGAGTGGCTGCAGCCCTACACGGCAGACACCATCGCGGAACTGGCGCAAAAGGGCGTGAAGCGCGTGGCGGTGATAACACCCGGCTTCTCTTCCGATTGCATCGAAACGCTGGAGGAGATGGGCATCCAGGGCGCCGAGATCTTTACCGAGAACGGCGGCGAGAAATTTGCTGCCCTGCCCTGCCTGAACGATTCGCACGAGAGCATCGACGCGCTGACGACGATCATCAAACGCGAGCTTTCCGGCTGGGTCGACTTCTAAAGCTCGCGTGCGGAAAAGTGCGCGCATTTGAGTGGATCAAAAGCGGATACGCTTCAGCCGCGATGAATTCAGCAGGCGGCCAGGCGGGCGTGCCGCCAAAGCCTGTTTTGAAAGAATATTCTGGCCGCACCGATTTTTGCGCCACCGTGGTCCGCCGGCGTTTGTTTACCTTGGGAATGAGGCGTCAACGGCGGCCGTTGTTTCTCGCCCGCGGTATCACTTGCCGATGACCCGGCAACTTCTGCGATCATCCGTCCGGCCGCCCCCCGGCTCAGGAAATTTGCGGATTCTGGAAGCGCAAACTTGACGGCAGAATTGAGCGCGTCATGTCTCAAGCCGTAAGCTTATCGGAAGCCGCCGGGTTCCGCTATCTCGGCGGACAAGTCGACATGAGTTGGAGTGCGTCCGGTCAAGCGTAAAGCGGATACGCTTCGGGATCATCTGCGGCAACAAGCCGGCGCGTTGAGCAGAAGGCGTGCCCAACGGCAGCGCAAGTGAGGGAAACCGGATGACATCTGCGAATATCGTGCCCGTTTTGCTGCTTCTCGTCTCCAACGTCTTCATGACGTTCGCCTGGTACGGCCATCTCAAATTCACCGACCGGCCGCTCTGGATCGTGATCCTGGTGAGCTGGTCCATCGCTTTTTTCGAATATTGCCTCGCTGTTCCGGCGAACCGCATCGGAAGCACCGTTTATTCCGGCGCAGAACTGAAGGCGATTCAGGAAGTCATCACGCTCATCGTCTTTGCGGTGTTCGCGATCACCTATCTCGGCGAACGGTTCACAATCAATCACGTTATCGGGTTTAGCTTCATCGCGCTGGGCGCATTCTTCGTTTTCAAGGGACCGATCTCGTAAGAGGGCGCGGGGGATGTCGACGTTTGACGCTTGGACGCCGGGCCAGAAGCGGGCTATATCGAAAGAACGAGGAAATCCCGATGTCGCAGGTTGCATGACCTTCAATCCGTTCCGCTCAGCCAAACGCTTCCTTAAGCCCTACTCCAAGGCAGTGGGCGGCAGCTACCGTCGATGGCGACACGACCTTGACGGGCGCGCGCCGGAACGCATCAGGCGGCGTGCGAACAAGGTGCTCGACTATTTCGACCTGTACTTCATGGATCACCACTTTTTCCGCTCGATCTATTCAAACCGGCATCAGATCGCGCCCGGCGTCTGGCGTTCCGCGCAACCGAGTCCGGCGCATATCGCGTGGGTCGCAGCGCGCGGCATCAAGACCGTCGTCAACCTGCGCGGCGAGCGCGATTGCGGCAGCTACCGGCTCGAAGCGGAAGCGTGTGAGCGTCACGGCATCCGACTGATCAACTTTCAGCTGCAATCGCGAATGGTGCCGCAGGCCGACGTGATCCGGCAGGCGCGCGCGCTATTCGACGAGATCGAATATCCGGTGCTGTTTCATTGCAAGTCCGGCGCGGACCGTGCCGGAATGATGGCCGCGCTCATCATGTACATGAAGGAAGGACAGCCCATCGAGCAGGCGGCGAAGCAGCTCAGCCTCAAGTTCGGGCACATCCGCAGTTCTGAAACCGGCGTTCTCGACTATCTCTTCGAGCGCTACCTCGCCGACAACACCGAGGAGCCAATGACGTTCTTCGAGTGGGTGGAAACGCGCTACGATCCGGGCGAAATCAAGCGCAACTTCAAGCCGAGCCACTGGGCGAATTTCGTGGTCAACCGCGCCCTTCAGCGCGAATAGGCGGCGGCTGGAGCACGGCATTTCAAGGCAAAGCGTTTTCCGCAAAGCCAACGCGACATACCGATTGCTTGCATTGTCCCGATGTCAGGCGCCTCGCCTGAAACCCGCAATGGCACGTTGCACCCATCACGCGGCGCTTTCCCGGGCCTCTTTTTCCTGCTTTCCCGCTTCCGCCGCGATGCGCGTCGCATAGTCCTGATCTTCAAGGGTCAGCATCTGCGACCTGCACAACTGCGCGTAGGCGCCATCGCGCGCGAGAAGCTCGGCATGCGTGCCCTTCTCGGTGATGCTCCCCTCCTCCATCACGCAAATCATGTCCGCATTCTTCACCGTGGAAAGCCGATGCGCGATGACGAGGGTGGTGCGCGTCTCGCTGAACCTCGCGAGCGCGTCCTGCACGAGCCGCTCTGATTCCGCATCGAGCGCGCTCGTCGCTTCGTCGAGCAGCAGAATGGGTGCGTCGCGCAGGATCGCGCGGGCGAGCGCCAGACGCTGACGCTGGCCGCCGGACAAACGGAGGCCCCGGTCGCCCAGACGCGTCTCGTAGCCCTCGGGCAGCCGCGTTATGAAGTCGTGCGCGTTGGCTGCCTTCGCGGCAGCGATAATCTCGTCGCGGGTTGCGTCGAGCCTGCCCAGCGCGATATTCGCCGCCACGGTGTCGTCGAAAAGCGTGATGTCCTGACTCACGAGCGCCATCTGATCGCGGATCGAATCCACCGTGACTTCGCGGAGATTCTGGCCGTCAATCGCGATCTGGCCGCTCTGCGGATCGTAGAGACGGGGCACGAGATTGAAGATCGTCGACTTGCCGGCGCCGCTTTTGCCGACGAGCGCCACGGTGGTGTTGGATTCGACAGTCAACGAGAAATCCCGCACTGCGTTCGGGCCGTCGTCGCTATAAGAAAATGAGACGTTGTCGAAGACAATCCGGCCGCCGCCGGTGAGGATCAGCGGTTTGGCGTCCGGCGGCGAAACGACGACGGGCTTTTCGTTGAGAACGTCATAGAAGCGCTCGGCGGCGGCCAGCCCCTCCTGAATGCGATTGTTGAGGTTTCCAAAGGAGCGGATCGGCTGGGCTGCCATGAGCAGCGCCGCGATGAAGCCCGTGAAATCCCCCACGGTCTTCGAATCCTGCGAGATGCGGTAGGCCGCGAGCCCCACCACACCCGCGACGGCGAGGCCGCCGAAAACTTCGAGGATCGGGTTCAGCGCCGCCTTTATGCGAACGGTCTTGCGCTGAAACTCCACCGCTTTTTCGAGCTGATCGCTCACGCGATCGTAGGAATACTGTTCGAGGCGGTAAGTCTTGATCAGCCGCAGCGAGGAAAGATGCTCGATCAGAACGGCGGTCGTGGTGCCGATCTGAGCCCAGCCGCGCGATGCGTATTTCCGAACGATGCGCCCGACTTGCGCGATGGGAAAAGCGACCAGAGGGTAAAACAGGAGAATGACGAGCGTCATCACCCAGTCGAGATAGATCATCGAGACGACGAGCGAGACGACTGTGAGGACATCGCGAATCGCGACCGTGAACACCGTCATGATCGCGCCTTGCACGGTGTTGAGATCGCCGTTGACGCGCGTCAGGAGGTTGCCGGGCGGCTCGCTGCTCAACCGCGCGAAATCGGCCCGCATGAGATGCGCATAAAGGCGCTTCTGCATGTCGAGGCCAAGCGTGATGCTGATCCGGTTCGTATAGACGGCCTGGAGATAGTCGAGCAGCCCCTTCAGCGCCGTCACACCCACCATCCCGAGCATGATCATCCAGAGGTAGCCCATGTCGCCCTTGGCGAGCAGATCGTAGGAATATTTGATGACGATGGGATAGAGGCCGGTAACGCCCGCAAGGATCGAAATCAGGATAAACGCGCCGATGAGCCGCCACAGGTAGGCCCTGATGTGATCGATCCAAAGCTGGCGTATGAGCCAGCGCGAGCTTTTATGGATCGGGCGACTGTGAGGGCGTTTCGACATGTAACCGCGCGAGAGTGAAGCGCGACGCCAAGGCCGCGCACAAGCCTTTGCGCCAGCTTGCACAAGTGTCGTTCGCTGTCAAACGGCCCTCCACCGGCGGTCGACAGGGCGCGAATGTCGCCCGAATGGGCCCGTGCCCTCCAACGAGGCCCGGCAGAACCGACGTGCCGCATGCCGCAAAAAGAAAACGGCCCTCGAAAGGGCCGTTCGGAGCGATGAGAGGGAGGCGCTACCAGCGCGAACCCCAGCGCCAATGGCTGTGACGCGGGCCGTGGCCCCAACCCGGACGCGGACCCCAACCGGGACCACGCCAACCGGGACCGCGCGAGCCCCAGCGCCAATGGCTGCGGGCGCGGTTATGCCAGCCGCCCGAACCCCAGCGCCAGTGCTGAACCTTCACCACCGCGTCTGCTTTGGCGACTTCGCTCTGAATGACCGAGGCTTGAGAAGAAACGGGAGCAGCCTGCACGGACGCTCCAAACAGAGCCGTGCATGCGACCGCAATCGCAACGACGTATTTCTTCATTTGAACAGACCTTGTTTAAACGCTCCTTTTCTCGGCACACTGAGTATATGGTATGCAAAAAAGAAATCCAGCCCCCCGAACATGACATTCTTTTTATGGAGTGGGGCGTCTGCGGTCGCAGATTGGACATATCTCCGCCAAGATCGCCGGCGCCCGAGACCCCCTAAAATGTCTTAGTGGAATCAATGGAATAGGGAAAGCTCGGCAGAAGGGCCATCGTGCGGCGTCGCATCCCAGCCGCGGATTCGGGCAAAATAAAACCTGCGGTCGAGCAGAGCACTCAACCGCAGGTTAAAAGATCTTCCTATGCGCCTAAAAAACGCAGGTGCTTCCGCGACGCAGTTTAGCGGCGCGAGCCCCAGCGCCAATGGCTGCGGGCACGATTGTGGAAGCCCGGGCCGCCCCAACGCGGACCGCGCGAACCGTGCCGCCAATGGCTGCGGTCGCGCCCGTGAAAGCCGCGAGAACCCCAGCGCCAGTGCTGAACCTTCACCGTCGCGCCTGTAACGACGGCTTCGGCCTGAAGCATGGGTGCCACGGACGAAGCGGGCGCGGCCTTGGCCGAAAGTCCAAATAGCGCGCCGAACGTAATTACGGCGGCGAATGCAAATGCCTTCATGAGAAAATTCCCTCTCGTTTTCGTTACATCTGTAAGCATACGGAAAAACACACCCCAAAGCTATCAGTTCCAATAAACATTAATTTTACGACAGATTTTCATTCGTGCATCTCCTCGCCGCATTGCATTGTTAGCTAGCGGTGCCGAGAAAGAAAAAGAGATGTTCATCATGACGGCTCACAGCCAATTCGTCTCCCGGGCCTTTGCCATCGTTTTCCCCACACTTCTTCTGGCGATGCCCCTCACCGCCGCCGATGCGGCCACGCTCAAGCTCCATACCAATCAGCAGGAAATCGAGGAGCTGACGGCCCCCGGGCCGGAGATCGACACGGCCAATCCGGATCAGGTTTTCGCCGCCGTGTTCGAGGCGCTTCCGGAAAAGGCGGTCATATATCCCACGGAGAGCTACTATTATTTCACGTTTCCCTACAAGGGCATCGTGTACGCGGGCAACATTCGCTTCGACGCGTGGGATCAGTTCGACGGCAAGGTGCATTTCGCCTACTTCCCTCAATATGCCTTCTGGCGCAAGCCGCTCGATCCGGCTTACAAGAAGCTGGGCAAGGAAGACGGCGTCGACGTTAAGCAGATCGACAAGCTTCACTACACGGTCAGCTTCAAGGGCAAGACGGTGGCCTTCGAGCTGCCGGACCTGTCGAAGACGAAGCCCGCGCCCGGCGTGGTTCGCAACGACGAAACCTATATCGGCCCGATTTGGGACGAGTCCGGCGTAAGGTTCGACCTCGTCTTCAACAAGCCTTCGAAGACGTTCCTTTACGTGCTGAACGATACGCCGAAGACTGACCAATATGAGCCCTCGCCGTTCCCCGAGGTCACGGTCGGCAACCGGACGAGTTTCGCGTTCTACAAGGACAAGCTCGCCGACCGCCGCATTCTCATCGGCGTGTTCATGGGCAACACGCAGCTCAACAACTATTTCGACGGCCCGTTCGACCAGTTGCCCGACAATTTCATCGAGGGCGACACGCTGCGCGACGCGCTGATCGAAATCGACCCGAGCATCAAGGGCAAGATGGACCGCTACGGCTCCGATCCCAGCGGCGAGGTTCGCTACGCGATCACGACTTACATGTATTATGGCGATGTCGAGGATCTGAAGCCGGTCGTCGATTGCGCAGCGAAGGAAAGCGACGCGCCGAAATATTACGCGTGCTTCGACGCGAAGCAGCCGGGCGAGGACGGCCCCGATGAGCAGAAGCCGGTTGAAGGAGCAAAGCCCGACGAAAGGAAGGCAGACAGGTCAAGCACCGGTAAATGAAGTTATTGTTTCTGCATTCTCGAATAGATACGTGCAACTTTCTTGTTGCACGCTTTCAAGCACGGCTTGAAACAATCGTGCAAAATCGCACGGGCGTATTGTAAGGTGCAACGTGAGCATGTAAGCATTAGCTGTTGTTAATAAATATCCGAAGCAGCATGTGGCTGCCGCTTCGGACCAGTTGATTTACAACTACGCCCTAACGGTGACGCTCGTGTTAACCGCGAGCGTCACCTCGACGAAGGCTAGAATGCGCAAGATGATGCGCATGGTTACTTTTTTCTTCATGTTTTACCTCGGCTGTTGAAGGCGACGCATCACTCGGCCAGGCATAACATGCGTCCTGATGTCGCTAGGAAGGAAACCGACTATAACGTGACGTTTTCAACTACGTTTACCAACTCTTTGTTTTATTTCCTTTATGTTCTGTTTTGTGCCAAAAAAATTGGCCCGAAACTCTACCGGGCCAATTCAATGCGAAAAGCGTCTTAATGCGAGCCGCGCAGGATGCTCCGCCCCGCGAAAACGGCCGTATCGCCAAGCTCTTCCTCGATGCGGATGAGCTGGTTGTACTTCGCGATACGGTCCGAGCGCGACAGCGAGCCGGTCTTGATCTGGCCCGCGTTCGTGGCAACCGCGATGTCGGCGATGGTCGAATCTTCCGTCTCGCCCGAGCGATGCGAGATGACCGCCTTGAAGCCCGCGCGCTGAGCGATGTCGACGGCGTCGAGCGCCTCGGACAGCGTGCCGATCTGGTTCACTTTCACGAGAATCGCATTGCCCGCGCCCTTCGCGATCCCCTCGCGCAGACGCTTCGGGTTCGTCACGAACAGATCGTCGCCGACGAGGTTGACCTTGCCGCCGATCTCCGCCGTCAGCGCCTTCCAGCCCTCCCAGTCGTCCTCGGCCATGCCGTCCTCGATGGAGATGATCGGATAGCGCGAAACGAGGTCGCGGTAGAGGGCGACGATCTGGCCCGAGTCGAGGCTCTTGCCTTCGCCCGCCAGCTCATACTTGCCGTTCTTGTAGAATTCGGTCGAGGCCGGATCGAGCGCGATGGCGATGTCCTCGCCCGGCTTGTAGCCCGCCTTCTCGATGGCGCGCACGACGAACGTCAGCGCTTCATCGGCCGATTTGAGGTTCGGCGCGAAACCGCCTTCATCGCCGACGTTGGTGCTGTGACCGCCGTCCTTCAGCAGCTTCTTCAGCGTGTGGAAGACCTCGGCGCCCCAGCGCACGGCTTCGGCCAGCGTCGGCGCGCCGAGCGGCGAGATCATGAATTCCTGGAAGTCGATCGGGTTGTCGGCGTGCGCGCCGCCATTGATGATGTTCATCATCGGCACCGGCAGCACGCGCGCGTTGACGCCGCCGAGATAGCGATACAAGGGCGCGTCCGCAGAGATGCTCGCTGCCTTTGCCGCCGCGAGCGACACGCCGAGGATGGCGTTTGCGCCGAGGCGGCTCTTGTTCTCGGTGCCGTCGAGGTCGATCAGCGTCTGATCGATGCGGCGCTGGTCCTCGGCATCGAAGCCCTGAAGCGCGTCGAAAATCTCGCCGTTCACGGCATCGACGGCCTGAAGCACGCCCTTGCCGAGATAACGGGCGCCTCCATCGCGCTTCTCGTTCGCCTCATGCGCGCCGGTCGACGCACCCGACGGCACGGCCGCGCGGCCGATGGCGCCGTCTTCGAGTATCACGTCCACCTCGACGGTCGGGTTGCCTCGGCTGTCGAGAATTTCGCGGCCGATGATGTCAGTAATGGCGGTCATGTGAACCTCGTGGAAACGGAAGCGTGAGCGGACTCGAGTCCGGCGGGACAAGTTGAGGGCTTCATAAAGGACTCGCGCGTGCTCTTAAAGCGGTTTAATCGGTTGGCATGGTGGCCACACAAGAAAGCGCGACGAAAAGTCTTGTTCTTCTCTCAGGCGGACAGGATTCCGCCGTTTGTCTTGCCTGGGCGTTGACGAATTACGCGCAAGTCGAAACGCTGGGCTTCTCCTACGGGCAGCGCCACAATGTCGAACTCGAATGCCGACCGAAGCTGCGCGAGACGATGGCAGCGCTCTCGCCGGATTGGGCGGCGCGGCTCGGTCCCGATCATGTGCTCGACCTTTCCGTGCTCGGTGCCGTCAGCGACACCGCGCTGACATCGGACGCTGAAATCGCGTTCGGCGCAAATGGCCTGCCCAACACCTTCGTGCCGGGCCGGAATCTTCTATTCTTCACACTTGCAGCGGCGCTCGGCTACCGGCGCGGCATCCGCGACCTCGTCGGCGGCATGTGCCAGACCGACTATTCGGGCTATCCGGATTGCCGCGACCAGACCTTGCAGACGCTCGCCAGCGCGATAAGCCTCGGCACGAACGAGCAATTCCGCATCGTGACGCCCCTCATGTGGCGTACCAAGGCCGAAACCTGGACGATGGCGCACACGCTCGGCGGCAATCCACTTGTGGATATCGTTGCAGAACATTCACACACTTGTTACAAAGGCGATCGCGATCATCGGCACGAGTGGGGTTATGGATGCGGGACGTGTCCAGCCTGTGATCTTCGCGCGAAGGGCTATTACGCTTGGCGCGACATGGTGGCTTCGCAACAATAAAAAGACATGTACACGGTCAAGGAAATCTTTCCCACGCTTCAGGGCGAAGGTGCGCAAGTGGGCCGCGCCGCCGTTTTCCTGCGCTTCGCGGGCTGCAATCTCTGGACGGGCCAGCACAAGGACAAGAGCAAGGCTTTCTGCCGGTTCTGCGACACGGATTTTGTCGGTTATGACGGGCCGAACGGCGGCAAGTTCGAGACGGCCGACGATCTCGCCGATGTCGTGTTCGGCATGTGGAATTCGCTGACGAAGGGCAAGACCGCGTCCCCCTATGTGGTCTGCACCGGGGGCGAACCCACCCTGCAGCTCGATACGCCGATGATCGACGCGCTGAAGAAGCGCGGCTTCACCGTGGCCATCGAGTCGAACGGCACGCGTCCCGCGCCGCGCGGTGTGGACTGGATCTGCATCAGCCCGAAGGCGGGCGTGCCGCTCGCCCAGCGCGAGGGCAATGAACTAAAGCTCGTCTATCCCCAGACCGGCGCTTTGCCGCAGCTTTTCGAGCGGCTGAAGTTCGACCACTTTTTCCTTCAGCCGATGGACGGCCCCCAGCATCGGAACAACATCGAGGCCGCGGTCCGGTATTGCCTGGCGAACCCGCCATGGCGGCTATCCATGCAGATGCACAAGCTCGTTGGCATACGCTGACCGGAAACGCCCTCTGGCGTCAGGCCATCCCCGTTAGCCGCAAGCGTCGCCTTCGGCCGGAGCGGAGCCGCATTGCTCCGCGTGAGACCTCGCGGCGGCGGAAGCGTCCATATTCCTGAGCACCGCGTCGAGAAGCCCCGGAAAGCGCGCGTCGAGTTCCCCGCGCCGCAGGGCCGTGATGAAGCACACGCCTTCCTTACGCTGAACGATGACGCCCGCCTCCCGCAGGACGCGGTAATGATGGGATTGCGTCGACTTCGCGATGTCGAGGCCCGTCACCGCCGCGTAACAGGCAAGTTCGCCGCGCTCTGCGAGGTTCCGCACGATGTGCAGCCGCACAGGATCGCTCAAGGCGTATAGCACCGCCTCAAGCCTCAGCGGCGCGCAGATTTCGCGGATGGGATCGTCCTCGGCCATGGCCTAGAGATGGCGCGCCGGCGGCCGAGTTCAACGCTTGGGATCCACACTTGCGCGATTGTCCGCCCGACGCTTCGGAAGACATGCCGCGACGTTGGGGGAGGTGTTGGCGCGCTGCTCGGCTATGGCAGGTCGCACACCCTGGACGAGCGCGACGAGCGTATAGGATATCAGCATCAGCAGAAACCAGGCGCCGAGTTTCTGCCACGAGACGAACGTCCACACTCCCGCCTGATGCGGGTAGATCCAGGCTCTGCTGAAGGTTCCTATGTTCTCGGCGATCCAGATAAATGTCGCCACGAGGGCGAGGCCCAGGAGCAGCGGCATCGACCTGTGACGCCGCCAGATGCGGTAATGAACCCATGTGCGTGCGAACAGGGCCGCCGCCGCAGCAAACAGGAGCACGCGCATATCCTGCAAGTAATGATGCGCGAAGAAGTTGGCATAGATCGCCAAGGCAAGGAGGGACACTGCCCAAACGGGCGGGTGCCGCGTGAAGCGGAAATCGAACAGCCGCCACACGCGGGCGAGATAGCTTCCAACGGCCGCATAGAGAAAGCCGGAGAACAACGGCACTCCGCCGATGCGGAAGACGCTCGGCTCCGGGTAGATCCACGATCCGACCGAGGTCTTGAATATCTCCATCGCTGTCCCGACGACGTGAAACGCGAGAATGACTTTCGCCTCGTCCCATGTTTCGAGGCGAAAGGCGAGCATCCCCGCCTGAATTGCGAGCGCGCCGAAAAACAGGAAGTCGTAGCGAGCGAGCGCCGCATCCTGCGGATAAAAAAGGTGCGTGAGGAACAGCAGCGCGAGCATCAGGCCGCCGAAAAGACAGGCCCAGCCCTGCTTGATCACGAAGCGGGCGAACTCATAGACGGCAAGCGTCGCGCCGCCTTCGCGTGCGGCCCATGACGCCAGGCGCCGCTCGCCTGCCGCGAAACGCGCGAGTGGCGGCCAGAGAAAGATCGCGGACGGAAGGCGTCGGTGCGACGGCGAGGACATGCGCTTCTCCTTGGAGCAACCCTCCGGTCTTCTTTGGGCAAGAACGCGGCGAAAACGCGGGATACCCGCAAACCGGTGCATGCAATTGCCTCGCGTTGTTGTGCGTTCGGCGCGATGGCGGTTGACGCAACAGGCGCGGCTTTCCATAGTCCGCCCGGCAAGAAATGCCTGAAATCATAACGTCACCACGAAATTTGGACACCATGACCACCGCCGACACACTCGCCGAACTTGCGCAAACCTCCAAGGCATGGCCCTTCGAAGAGGCGCGCAAGCTGCTGAAACGCCTCGAAAAGGCGGACCCGGCGCGCGAGGTGGTGTTCGAGACGGGTTACGGCCCGTCCGGCCTGCCGCATATCGGCACGTTCGGCGAGGTGGCGCGCACCTCCATGGTGCGGCACGCGCTCGAAGCGCTGAAGCCCGGCGTGAAAACGCGTCTCGTCTGCTTCTCCGATGACATGGACGGCCTGCGCAAGGTGCCGACCAACGTGCCCAATCAGGAGCTTCTGCAAGCCGCGCTCGAAAAGCCGCTGACCGCCGTGCCCGACCCGTTCGGCACGCATTCGAGCTTCGGCGCGCACAATAATGCGCGGCTGCGGAGCTTCCTCGACAGCTTCGGCTTCCAGTATGAATTCCTGTCTGCGACGGAGTGCTATCGCTCCGGCAGGTTCGACGAAACCCTGCTCAGGATGCTCGCCGTCTACGACGAGGTCATGGCCATCATCCTGCCGACGCTCGGCCCGGACCGCCGCGCGACCTATTCGCCGTTCCTGCCGATTTCGCCGACGAGCGGTAAGGTTCTGCAAGTGCCGATCGAGGCGCGCGATGTTGAGGCGGGCACGATCGTCTACACCGATCCCGACACGGGCAAGCGCGTTGAAACGCTCGTCACGGGCGGACGCGTGAAGTGCCAGTGGAAGGCCGACTGGGCGATGCGCTGGGTCGCGCTCGGCGTCGATTACGAGATGGCGGGCAAGGATCTCATCGACAGCGTGACGCTCTCCTCCAAGGTCGCGCGCGCGCTCGGCGGACGCCCGCCCGAAGGCTTCAACTACGAACTGTTCCTCGACGATCAGGGCCAGAAGATTTCGAAGTCGAAGGGAAACGGCATCGCGGTGGAAGAATGGCTCGCCTACGCCACGCCCGAAAGCCTCGCGCTGTACATGTTCCAGAAGCCGAAGACGGCGAAGCGGCTTTACTTCGACGTCATCCCCAAGACGGTCGACGAATATTTCAGCCTGCTCGACGCCTTCCCGAAGGAAGAGCCGAAGAAGCAGATCGAGAACCCCGTGTGGCACATCCACGCCGGCAAGCCTCCCCGCCACGACGTGCCGCTGAGCTTCGGGCTGCTGCGCAACCTCGTCAGCGCCTCCAACGCCCACACGAAGGACATTCTCTGGGAGTTTGTGCGGAACTATGCGCCCGGCACAAGCGCGGAGAGCCACCCGGAACTCGACCGGCTCATCGGCTTCGCGATCCGCTATTTCGAGGAGCGGGAGAAGCCGTTCAAGGTTTATCGCGCGCCGAGCGATCTCGAACGCGCCGCGATGCTCGACCTTGACGAAAAACTCGGCCACGCCGACGCCTCTCTCGACGCGGAGGCCTTGCAGGGCATCGTTTACGAAGTCGGCAAGTCGCACCCGTTCGAAAATCTGCGCGACTGGTTCAAGGCGCTCTACGAGGTGTTGTTCGGCGAGAGCGCGGGGCCGCGCTTCGGCTCGTTCATCAAGGCCTACGGCATCGACAACACGCGCTCGCTGATCGCGGAACGGCTCGCGGCGGCACAGGCGTAAGCGGGAGGCGGCGGTGAGCGACAGGCCGCATATCATTTACAAGCTCGTGACGCGCGGCGAATGGGAAGCCGCGCGCGCGGTCGGCATTTTTGCGGGCTCGGAGGTGGATCGCCGCGACGGCTTCATCCATTTTTCAACCGCAGCGCAAGTGGCCGAGACGGCGCGGCGCTATTTCGTGGGCGCGCCCGATCTGATACTCGTCGCTGTGGACGCGGAGATGCTCGCCGCCCTGCCCTCGCTCGGTCTCGATGCGGCGAGCGCCAGGGATGCCGCTGTAACCGGCCAGCTCCGCTTCGAGCCATCGCGCGGCGGCGCGTTGTTTCCCCATCTTTACGCGCCGCTGCCATTCGCGGCTGTCGTCGGCGAAACCGACATCGCGCCCGGGCCGGACGGCGCGCCGCTCATCCCCGAGGATCTCGCGTCGTGAGCCTTTGGCGCGCAGCGCAGGCGGGACTTTTCCTCCTCGATCCCGAAACGGCGCACGAAGCGTCGCTGCGCGCGCTCGAAGCGGGCGTCCATCCCCGCCAGCAGCAGCCGGACGATCCGCGCCTTGCCGTCGACCTTTTCGGACTTCGTTTTCCCAACCCCATCGGCGTGGCGGCGGGGTACGACAAGGATGCGCGCGTTTACAATCCGCTGTTCGCCATGGGGTTCGGCTTCGTCGAGGCGGGCACGATCACGCCGAAGCCGCAGCCGGGCAATCCGCGCCCTCGCTCGTTTCGCCTCATCGCGGATCGCGGTGTCATCAACCGTTTCGGCTTCAACAGCGAGGGCCACGGCGCGGCGCTGAGGCGGCTCGCCTCGCATCCGCCGCGCGGCCTTCTCGGCGTGAACATCGGCGCGAACAAGACGAGCGAGGACCGCATCGCGGACTATGTCGCGGGCGTCGCCGCCTTCGGGCCGATCGCCGCCTATCTCACGATCAACATTTCCTCGCCGAACACGCCCGGTCTGCGCGATTTGCAGGCACCGGATCAGCTCGCCGCGCTGCTCGATGCTGTGATGGGCGCGCGCGAGAAACTCGCCCGCGCGGTGCCCGTGCTCGTCAAGCTCGCGCCGGATCTCCACGAGAACGACATCGCGCCAACGATGCGCTGCCTGCTCGACCACGGCGTCGACGGCGCGATCCTCACCAACACGACCCTGTCGCGCGACGGCCTGACCGACCGGCGGCGCAGCGAGGCGGGCGGACTGTCGGGACGGCCGCTGTTCGCGCGCTCCACGCGGTTTCTCGCGCGATGCTTCATCGAAACGGGCGGACGGCTGCCGCTGATCGGCGTCGGCGGCATCGATTCCGGCGAGACTGCAGTGGCCAAGATCCGCGCGGGCGCGTCGCTCGTGCAGCTCTACACCGGCCTCATCTATGAAGGAGCGGGCCTCTTGCCCGCCATCAAGGCCGCTCTCCTGACCGAAACAGACGCCTTCGGCGGCTCGCTCGCCGCGCTCGTCGGGGCTGACGCGGAGAAATGGGCGGCGTAGTTCCTGCGTCATGCCGCTAATCGGACGCCGCCCGTCGCCGTAGATTTGCGCTGTCGATCAGCCCGCCTGCGTCAAATCGACGCTGATTTGACGCGGTCGATCCAGCGCGCGTTTCTCTCGATTGCGCCTCCTCACCATCGTCATTTTGCGTCGAAAACGCCGCGCGCTTAGCTTCGCGCAAGCCTCGCGCGCAACTAATTACCTGTATGACAGCACAGGGAACAAAAACCGGGCGCGACGCATAGTATGCGTGCAATCAAAATCTCGACAGATTTGAGGTCATAGAATTGCGCAGTAGTATTGCGACGCCTCCGCATCGCACAGTGTAGATCAGGCTTTTGGACACCTCTCGTGTACCCTTGGATATACGAGTTATGACGGTGAATTTTAGCGCAAATTTGTCGCTAATATTCCATGGCCATATTCGAGGACTGTCTATGTACAATCTCAAACGCGGGTTTGCAATCGCGGTTCTTCTGGCTGCGCCTTCGTGCTATCTTGGCACTCATGAATCCGCTTACGCCTCTCATGATCCCCGAGCCGGGCAAGGCATCGCCATGAGCGACTTCAAGAAGACCATCACAACCGTCTTCTGGGTGGGTGAAGACGCGAATGACGACAACGGTCATATCCACAATCACGCCAGCTATTGGGATCCGGACTGGCTCAAGAGCTTCGGCGGAATCGACAGCCCGAAGCGCCGCAAGGGGTTCATGCCCGCCGGGTTTACTCCGAAGGAAAATCCGTTCTACATCGCGCTGCCGTTTGCCGAGGTCGACCAGAACGGCAAGCTTAAGCCCGTCGCGAAGAAAATTCCGGGCTTCGGTGAGGGCAAGCCGCTCACGAGGAACCGCTGGGTCGAGGTGCGCTACAAGGGCAAGTCGGTCTATGCTCAATGGGCTGACGTGGGCCCCTTCGGCGAGGACGATTTCGACTGGGTGTTCGGAAACGCCAAGCAGCCGAAAAACCGCATGGGCGAGAAAGCAGGCCTCGATATCTCGCCCGCCGCAGCGTCCTATCTCGGCATGACCGAAAATGACAAGACCGAATGGCGTTTCGTGGAAGAAAGCGACGTGCCGGATGGTCCGTGGAAGGTCATCGTCACGCGCTCGTAAATCGCGCGCTTCGATCACGAGAAGGCGGGCGAGGGGCCCGCCTTCTTCATTTCAGGCGCACGCCGCAGCCAGCCACCATGAGCCATGCCTCGCTCGCCGCCGCCGCCGTGCGCTGGCCGAGAAATCCCGCGAGGTCGCGGAAGCGGCGCAGATCGGCCTCCATCGGCACGAGGCTCCACCCCACCTCGTCGCCGATGATCACCGTAGACCACGGCGCGGCGCGGAAGCCCTCAAGCTCGCGGGCCCAGGCCGCAAGGATCGCTTCGTCGCTCAGCCCCTCGCGACCGCCGAACCCGGTGCGGAAAGCGAGCCACGTCACGAGGCTGTCGATCAGCACGCAAGACGGGGCCGGATCGAGTGCGGCAAGCGCCGCCGCAATGTCGTCCGGCGCTTCGAGCGTGCGCCATGTCGCGGGCCGCTCGGCCTGATGGCGACGCACGCGTTCGGCCATCTCGGCGTCGCCCGGATCGCGCGCATAGGTAGCGACGAACACCACGCGATCGCCGTAGCTTTCAGCGATGTCGACCGCGCGGCGGCTCTTGCCGCTCCGCACTGGCCCGGTCAGGAAAATGATGTCGCCCATGCCGTTTCTACCTGAACAACGCGAGATCGAAGCTTTCGCGGAATGCGTATGCCAGCGCCGCCGCGTCGAGAGGATCGACGCGCGGCAGGCGTCCGAGACGGCGCGCGCCGCTGAAGGCCGCCACCGCCGCCTCCTCTTCATCCGCCGGATCGCCGAGAAAGGCAACGCCGTGGATTGAGATGCCGCGCCGCGCCAGCGCTTCGAGCGAGAGCAGCGTGTGGTTGATGGTGCCGAGCGACGTCCTTGCGCAAAGGATAACGGGCAGTCCCATCCGCGCGAAAACGTCGATTGTCAGAAGGCCCGGCGCAAGCGGCACGAGCAGCCCGCCCGCGCCTTCGACGACGAGCGGCCCGTCGACATCCGGAAGGGCGAGGCGCGCCGCTTCGATGGTAACGCCTTCGCGCGCAGCCGAGATATGCGGCGAAGCGGGCAGCGCCAGACGGTAGGCTTCCGGCAGAATGCACTCCGGCGGCAGGCCCGAAAGGCGGCGGACAGTGGCGCTGTCGGTCTCTTCCTCAAGGCCCGATTGCACAGGCTTCCAGTAAGACGCGCCGAGCGCGCCCGCAAGCGCCGCGCTGAACACCGTCTTGCCGATGCCGGTGTCCGTACCCGTAACGATGAAGCCCGCGCGCATCTTTGCCTTTCAAGATTTCGCACTGGATGAAGGGGAGGAAAGCGCTCTTCTGAAACGCCGACTCTTCAGGCGTTTGGAGCGCGGTGAAAATTAGCCCGCGCGAGGATAAGCCTCGGGCAAATCGGCGCAAGTCAATCCAGATCGAAAGATCAGCTCAAGGCGACGCCGGCGCCCCGCGCGCGGGCTCGCTCTCGTCGTTGTCGGGCAACTCGGCCAGCTCAACGCCCACGACGCAGATGTCGCCGTCGAGTACGCAAACCGGCACCGGTTCAAGGTCTTTTCCGAGACAGGGGCCGTCGATGCACTTGCCGGAGGAAAGCTCGAAAAGCGAGCCGTGCTTGCCGCAGACGATATTCCTGGTGCCCGGCTCGAAAAACTGGTTGGTCTCCCAGTCGAGATTGACGTTGTTGTGCGGGCAGCGGTTTACATAGGCGAAAACCTGCTTGTCCCATCGCACGACGAAAATGGGCCACGGCTTTTCCGCGCCATCGACGACGCGGACAAGCTCGAAGCCGCGTCCCCGCCGATTAGGAATGTCGGACACTGCGCAGATGGCATAGGCGACGGTCATCGAGTTTCCCTCCACTGCATCAGTAGCGTTTCATCTCGATGCCGTGCTTTTTGAGCGCATAGCCCACCTGACGCGGCGTAAGCCCCAGGATGCGAGCGGCTTTCGCCTGAACCCATCCCGTCTTTTCGAGTGCGTTGATCAGCGTGTCCCTGCTGAGTTGCGCATAGCCGCCGCCGTCGGCATCGTCATGCGCGGCGACGTCGCTGCCATTGGAGGCGCCATTGTGCGACGCGCCGTTTCCGTTGGCGGCTCCGTTCGCGTAACCGTTTCGGCCCTCCGTCGGCTCCTGCGCGGGCGGCGGGGTGTAAGGAGAGGATGCGGCGGCAGACGGGTTTGCGCGCGGCGGATTGGCGTTGTTCTCGGAAGCGCGATGTTGCTGAGGCTCGTTCGCCGCCTCCCCGCTTGCCGGTCCCTTCCACAGCATCGACGACAGGCAATGCCCGTGCTGACAGGCGAAATCGGCCGCGTGGATCACGTCGCCGAGAGCCATTGCGGCGGTGCGGCGGATGCAGTTTTCCAGCTCGCGGATATTGCCCGGGAAGTAGCACTTGCAGAGCACTTCCATCGCGTCGGGGCCAAAGGAAAGCTGATAGCCGTTTTCTTCGGCGAAGCGGCTGAGGAAGTGCTGGGCGAGTTCGGGAATGTCGCCCTGGCGCTCGCGCAGCGGCGGCAGCATGAGCGGCACGACGTTGATGCGGTAGTAGAGGTCGGCTCGAAACTTGCCCTCGGCCACCATCTGTTCGAGAGCGCGGTTGGTGGCGCAGACGAGACGGAAATTGATCTTCAGCGTATGCTGGCCGCCGACACGTTCAAACTCGCCTTCCTGCAGAACGCGCAAGAGCTTGGCCTGAAACGATGGGGAAATCTCGCCGATTTCGTCGAGAAAGATGGTGCCGCCGTCCGCAAGCTCGAACCGCCCCTTGCGAAGGCCGACCGCGCCGGTGAACGCGCCCTTCTCGTGCCCGAACAACTCCGACTCGATGACGCCTTCCGGCAGCGCCGCGCAATTCACCTTGACGAACGGCTTGCCCTTGCGGCGCGAAAGCTCGTGGATCGCTCGGGCAAAAAGCTCCTTGCCTGTGCCGGTTTCGCCGCGAATGAGAACCGGCGCGTTCGATTTCGCGACCTGTTCGATGCGTTCCGTAACCGCTCTGATGGCCCGGCTCTTGCCGAGAATGCCTGTAACTTTAGGCGGCGGAGCCTTCGCCTTGATGTTGGACAGTTCCTTGGCGAGACGATGCTGCTCGTGGATGAGGCGCTCGCGGTCCTCCGCGACGACGCGATGGAGTTTCAGCGCCTGGCCGACCAGGTTCGCAACCATGGTGAGGAAGCGGACGTCGTGATCGATGCGCACGTCCATGCTGCCCTGCCAGACACGTTCTATGGCGAGCGTTCCAACCACCTTTGCGTCGACGCGGATCGGCACGCCGATGAAGGTCTGCACGACATTGGGGCCGACGCGACCGAGACGCTTCCACCCGGCGAACGAAGGATGAAGGGCACAATTCTGCACCACGAGCGGAGAGGCGGTTGCCACGATCTGGTCGATGACGGCGAGCGGAAGATCCCCGTCCTCGCTCGGGTCGATGCTCGGCTCCGTCGAGGCCGACACCTTGATTTCGGGATCGCCGGCCTTGTCCAGCAGCATGAGCGTCGAAAGCCTCATGTCGAGGAACGAACTCATCACCGAGACGACATTATTCAGCATAACCCTGAGGCTTGAGGGCGAGGTCACGATCTTCGAGATCTCGTAGATGCCGCTCAGCGCTGTATCGCTGTATCTCACGCTTCCCGGAACCGTGACGGTGCCCGCCGGTGCGGAAGATGTCATAAATAACCTCATACGACAAACTCACGCCGGGCACGAAGGCCAACCCATGAGCTTGCTTGGTAGTTTCGCGTTTGAAGCTATTATAACAATGACGTGCGACAATGTCGCGTCCATAGAATAATCAATTCTCTGCCCGCCTTGTCGCTCGCAACGCGTAAAAACGCGAAAATACGAAGCGAAAACAATGGCCAAGACGGAGATTGCCTTATAAGAAGGCAAAAATATATTTTTTGATCAATTCCAGACTGCGCGGTCTGAGGGAAGGGCATCAGCCCTCCCGACATCGATGACAAAAGTGCGCCTTCGCTTCATTGCCGTGGCGAGATTCGCTGACGCGATCTCAATGCGGCGCCTTGAGATTGGTTTCCTGCGGGAGCGTTTCGCCCGCCTTGTGCAGCGCCATCCACCGCTTCAGTTCCGCGACGTGCTCTTCCTCTTCGGCGACGAACTCCTTAGCGAGAACCTTGATCTCGGGATCGGTCGTCGTGTCGTAGATATGCTTGTAGAACTGATAGCCGCGAACCTCGGCGTCGAGGGCGATTTCAAGCGCCTGCTCGCGACCGATGAGCGGGTCGGTTCCCCAGATCGCCGCGGCTTCGGGGCTTTCGAGGTCCGGCCATTCGAAGTCGCCCGGTGCCTTCTTGGGAATCTCGCGATAACCGGCGCGGGCCATCGCATCGCCCATGTGAAGACGCGAATATTCCGAAAGCTGGCGGAAAAGCTTTCCCACCTCACGATTGCCAGCACCGTCCATGGCGTCGGCGAGTTGCGCGAAACGAAGCGTGGCTTCCTGTTCGAGCTTGATGGAATAGGCGAGAAATTCCTCGACGGAATCCATGATCTGTCCCCTTGTAAGCCTGCAAAAAAGCGACAATCCGACAGGCCTGAACTGCCGGTGCGCTCAGCACGCGCCTATCATAGTCTACTTTTCGGGCGCGTTCCCAAGTAATTCTAACCGGTCGCGGACGAAAGCCGCCTCGAAAGCCGGCAGCCCGCCCCATCGGGGCGGCCCTCGAAGCAGCGTGCGCGTGTCCCCGATTTAGCCGAACTTGAAAAGGACGCCGTAGCCGCCGCGCGGGTAAGTCCACGTCAGCGCGCCCGAGCCTTCCGCCAGCACGCGGCAGGTGCCGCATTCGAGACAGCCGTCGGGGCTCACTTCGACCTGCCCCTTGCCGTTCACTTCATAGCAATGAGCGGGGCAGATCTTCGTGAGAAGGAGAAGCTCCTTCGACGGTTTCTCGTGCGGAGCGACGACGATATGCGGACGCCCGGCGTCCACGAGATAGCGATTCTGATAAAGCTTCTCTTCGACGCGCACCGTTGGTGTTTCAGCCATTTCCAGTGTTCCTTTCCTGTTCCCGACCGACCTAGCGCCACGACCTTGCGAGCTTCCAAGCGTCGCTCGCGAGGCCTCTCACGCCGCGCGCCTTGACGAAGGAACGAACGATTTCCTTTTCCTTGCTCTTCTTGTCCTTCCCGTCCACGCGGAACCAGTTCTGCGCGGCCTTGGAGACGAGTTCGGGATAGCTGCCGAAGAGGCGATCGCGCGCGCCGTGCATGAAATCGGGCAGGCGCTTGTACTTCTTCAGATCCTTCATCACGAAGGACTGTTCGAGCATCTTCTGATAGATGGACAGGTTCTCTGCCGAGAACTTATCCTTGCGGGACTTGATCTGGAAGATCGCTTCCGCCGCGATGCGGCCCGTCGTCATGGCGAGGTTCGAGCCTTCGCGGTGGACGGCGTTCACAAACTGGCCCGCGTCGCCGACGATCACCCAGCCTTCGCCGAAGAGCTGCGGCACGGCATTGTAGCCGCCCTCGGGAATGAGATGCGCCGCGTATTCCTTCACTTCCGCGCCCGCGATCAGCGGAGCCACCGCCGGGTGCTTCTTGAAGTCTTCCAGAAGCTCGTAGGGAGCCTTGCCGGTGTGCGCGAAGTCGGAGACGAGGCAGCCGATGCCGATCGAGATGCTTTCCTTGTTGGTGTAAAGGAAGCCCGTGCCGGTCATGCCCTTCGTGATCGTGCCCGCGGCTTCGATCACGACGCCTTCGTCGCCCGAGATGTTGAAGCGGCTCTCGATCACGTCCGAGGGGAGGAAGTGCATTTCCTTCACCGCGAGAGCAACCGTGTCCGGCTTCGGACGCGGACGAAGCCCCGCCTTGGTGCCGAGCACGCCGTTCACGCCTTCGGCCATCACGACCACGTCGGCGAGGATGGTGCCGCCCGCGCGGTCCGTCTTGACGCCGATCACCTTGCCGCCCGAGAAGCAAAGGTCGGTGACGGTCGTCTCAAGGATGAGAAGCGCGCCAGCCTGCTGGACCTTCTTCGAGAACCACTTGTCGAACTGCGCGCGGATGATGGTGTAGCGGTTCGGCGCTTCCTCGTTGAAGTCGTCGGAACGGTAATGGACGCCCGTATAGGAGGAGTCGTCCATATACCAGAGACGCTGCTCGATCAGGTGGCGCTCAAGCGGAGCGTCGTCCCGGAAATCCGGGATGATCTTCTCCAGCATGTTGGCGTACATGATCGCGCCCTGCACGTTCTTCGAGCCCGGATATTCGCCGCGCTCGATCTGGAGCACTTTCAGGCCGCGCTTCGCCAGAGTGTAAGCACAGGAATTGCCGGCCGGTCCGGCCCCCACGACGATAACGTCGAATTTTTCTGCGGGCATGCGAGTTCTCCTTCGAAACCTTCCGCTCTATCAGCCGACAAGGCGCGAGCGCGTGTTGGGGGCGATCCGCTGACGGACTTCCTTCGCGAGCGCGGGGAGGAAGCGGACGGCGTCGGTAATGAGGCCGATATGGGCGAAGTCCATGATCGGCGCGTTCTTGTCCGTATTGATCGCGAGGATCAGGTCTGCGCCTTCGACGCCCACGCGATGCTGGATCGCGCCGGAGATGCCCGCGGCGATGTAGAGTTTCGGACGGATGGTCTTGCCCGTCTGGCCGATCTGGCGGTCGGCGGGGATCCAGCCGCGCTGCACGAGCGGACGCGAACCGCCCCATTCAGCGCCGAGAGCCTTCGCAAGGTCCTTCACGAGCTGATAGTTTTCAGCGCTGCCGAGACCGAGGCCGCCCGCGACGACAACGTCGGCGTAGGCGAGGTTCGACTTGTTGGAGTCGCGGTCCGGGATGAACTGAAGAAGCTTCGTGACGATTTCGTCCTCGATCATCTTGAAGTCGTATTCGATGACCGGGCCGGACTTGCCGTCCTGGCGCTCGGGCAGCGAGAACACGCGCGGGCGAACCGTGGCCATCTGCGGGCGGAAGTTCAGCGTATAGATCGTGCAGAGGAGCGAGCCGCCGAAGGTCGGGCGCGTCGCGGCAAGCGAGCCGTCGGCGTCGACCGCGAGTTCCGTGCAGTCCGCCGTGAGGCCGGTCGCCAGCGTCGTCGCAACCGAGCCCGCGAGGTCGCGGCCGAGCGTGGTTGCGCCAAGAAGCAGGATTTCCGGCTGAAACTTGTTAACCAGTTCCGTCATGCAGCGGGTGTACGGCTCATTGCGGTAGTCCGCCAGAACCGGGCTTTCAACGAGATAGGCCACGTCGGCGCCGTAGGCGTAACATTCCTGAACGGCGTTGCGGGTGTCTTCGCCGGCACCGCCGAGAACCACGCCGGCGAGCTGCACGCCGAGCTTGTCGGCGAGCTTGCGGCCTTCGCCCATGAGTTCCCACGAAACGGGATGCACGTGACCGCGCTCAAGCTCGATGAAAACCCAGACGTGCTTGTAGGACTTGAACTTCTCGGGAAGCTCTTTCTTCATTCCGGCGCGGCCGCCGGCGGCGGCGGGCTTCGGGGCGGGTGTCGTCGTCATAACCAAATCTCCGTATTGCGCGCTGGCTTAGCTTTGGGCCATGGCCGTCAGTTCTTTTTCGATGGTCGGCAGACGCCCGAAGATCTCGTCCAGCGTCTTCGCCGCGACCGCGTCCGGCGTGAGACCGCCGATGTCGATGATCTTGGCCTTCTCGGCGCGCGGCGACGGCGCGAACACGCGCTTCACCACGGTCGGCGAGCCCTTGAGGCCGCACTTGCCCATTTCGGCGACGCCAGCCGCTGCGGCGCTCCACGTCACGATCTCTGCGCGGGCGGCGGCCAGCGCCACGTCGATGGAGCCGCGACGAATTTCGTTGGTGCCTTCGAGCATCGTGATGAGGCACGGCAGGTTCGACTTCAGCACCTGCACGCCGCCCTCGGCGCGACGCTCGACGGTGATCGTCTTGCCTTCGAGGTTCACTTCGTTGATGCCGGACACATAGGTAAGCTGGTGCAGGTCGAGGCGCTTGGCGATGCCGGGGCCGACCTGCGCCGTGTCGCCGTCGATGGTCTGCTTGCCGGTGAACACGATGTCGACCGGCTCGTAGGTCTGGCCGATCTTGATGATGGCCTGGGAAAGGGCGTAGCTCGTCGCCAGCGTGTCGGAACCGGCGAAGGCACGATCGGTAAGGAGCACGGCGCGATCGACGCCGTAGGTCAGCGCGCGGCGCAGACTGTCTTCCGCCATCGGCGGCCCCATCGTGAGCACAGTCACCTTGCCGCCATGCTTGTCGCGCAGACGAAGCGCCGCCTCGATGGCGAACAGATCATACGGGTTGATGATGGTGGGCACGCCCTGCCGCATGATGGTGTTCGTCACCGGATGCACGCGAATTTGCGCGCTGTCCGGAACCTGTTTGATGCAAACGACGATATGCATGTATCAACCCTTCCTGCGTGCCGCTCAGCGGCCAATGATGGTTAGAGACTCGAGGGGCACGAAAGCCTTGGGCGCTTCTTCCTTCGGCTGATCGGGGTGGTGCTCCTGCAAAACCTTGAAGACGCGCTCCTGAAGGGGCGTTGACTTCAGAAAATCGTCATAGGCGTGAGCCAGCGTTTCGCGCGTGGCGACATAAACCTCTTCATCGGTCGCGCCCGTGAAATCCTTCTGCGCAAGATACTGCCCCATGCGTTTAAGGATATGCAGACGGGCCACACTGAGGCGCGCGGGATCGTAGTCGACCTTGAGATACGCGAAGAAATCTTCCGCCGATGGAAGTTTTTCGAGATCCGACAAAACGCTCATTGATGCCACCCTTTCGTTTCCACCGCGCCTTACGATACCGCCTTCAGACGAGACGACGGGGCCGACCGCTTGATGGGACAAACGCCCGCGTTGCCGTCGGACCGCTCGTCCACAAGGGCGGCGGCGAGCCTCAGCAGGGTGAAAGACGGAATGCAGGCTTTGTGCTTTTCCGCATAGCCCCTGACAGCGGCAAGAAGACGGCGCTCCTCGTCCTCGGTGAGTTGCAGGCCGAGATAAGACAACTCGTGACGCAATCCCGCAAGCCCGGAATGCTTGCCGACGACGAAGCGGTGATTCCGGCCGAGACGCCGCGGCGACAGCGCCTCATAGCAATCCTTGCTCTTGAGGATGCCGTCAACGTGAATGCCGGACTCATGGGTGAACACGTCCTTGCCGACGATGGGGGCCGCGCGTGCGATTTCGCGTCCGCTGCACCGGGCCACGAGTTCGCTCAGGTGACCGAGGGCCGGCAGATGGATGCGCGTGGCCTGCCCGAAGAGCGAATCGAGCGCGACGGCGATCTGTTCGAGGGGGGCGTTGCCCGCCCGCTCGCCCAGACCGTTGACGGTCACGCTGGCCGCGCTCGCTCCTGCTTCCAACGCGGCCAGCGTGTTGGCTGTGGCCAGACCGAGATCGTCATGGCCATGAAATTCGATGGGAAGGTCCGTGAGGTGCCTGACGGCTCCGATGGCGGCACGGACGGAAACCGGGTCGAGCACACCGAGCGTGTCGGCGAAGCGATAGCGAACCGCTCCGGCTTTGGCAGCCGCTTCGAGAATGGGTTCGAGCGTGTCTCGCGTTGCGCGCGACGAATCCTCGCCGCCGAAAGCGACTTCGAGGCCGTTCGCGCGGGCGTAGCCGATGACATCGGTGACGGCTGCCAGGACGCGCGGCAGCGAGCCGCCGAATTTTGCGGCAATCTGGAAGCGTGAAACGGGCGCCGAAAGGTTCACGATGGAGACGCCGGAAGCGATTGCGTCGTCCACGTCGCCGCGGCGCATGCGACACCACGCGATGACGCGCACCGGCAGGCCGGCCTTCGCGATCCGGCGGATTGCCTCCTGCTCGTCGCGGCCCATGGCGGGCGTGCCTGCCTCGATCTCGTCGATGCCGACATCGGAAAGCGCTGCCGCGATCTGCAGCTTCTCCGCGGCCGTGAAGGCGACGCCCGGCGTCTGCTCGCCATCCCGAAGCGTCGTATCGTTGATTGCGACGCGCCCGGGAAGAGCGCGGCGGACGAACAGCGCGTTATCGCCGCCCGCAGGCCCTTCGCCGTCGTTCGTTCCGTTGAGACCGTTTGAAAGGTCGCGCATCCTGCATTCCGCCTGGTAAGATTGCCGCGTAGATCCGCAGCGCGCACCTCTTAAAGCAGGAGCCGTGCCAAACGGCTAAGCGGCTGAAATGTGCTGAATAGTTTTAAATCGAGGGCGGTGTCGAAAGTCCGACATGTGTCGACTTTACTACATAGCGGAAAATGGCGTGCGAAAGAGGTAAAATCCACGCGAGCGGTCAAGCCGAGCTTCCGGTTCGCGGCCGACTACCTGATGCCGGTTACGGAGAGGACCGCGCTAACCACGCCGCCCGATGCCCAGATCAGATATCGCGAGAAGAAATCGAGGTCGAGGCCCGCACTGCGCCCTGCGTAAGGGAGCAGGAAAACCAGTGTCAGGATCAGCAGCAGCCCGTAAGGTTCGAGCCCCTCGAAACGATAGGCGAGACGGCGGGGCAGAAGCCCTGTCACCACGCGGCCGCCGTCCAGCGGCGGGATGGGCAGCATGTTGAACACGGCGAGGATCGCGTTGATCAGAATACTGTTCACGAGGTTTTGAGCGACCCACGCGTTCGCGGGCGAAGGCAACTCCCGCGCCACATAGAAAAGCAGGGCCGAGACGAGGGCGAGAAAGATGTTCGCTCCGGGGCCCGCGAGCGCCACGAGGATCATGTCGCGACGCGGATTGTTCAGATTGCGGAAATTCACGGGCACGGGCTTCGCCCAACCGAACAGGAAGGGCGCACGCACCAGAAGCAGCATGGCGGGTATAAGCACGGTGCCGACCGGATCGACATGCTTGAACGGATTTAGCGTGACACGGCCGAGCATCCATGCGGTGTTGTCGCCGAGGCGGCGGGCAGCGAAGCCGTGCGCTGCCTCGTGAAATGTGATCGCGAGCAAAAGCGGAATGACCCAGGTGGAGACCGTATACAGGATCGCGTTCAAATCTCCGCCCATTCCGATGCCTCCCGCTGCGCTTTCGCCTGCCGCCACTCTCGGGTTAAAGTGTTTATACGGCGTGTCCGGCACAAGCCGTTCTTTTTATTGTTCGCGTCGGCATCGCCGACACACTTTACGGGAGCGGTCGCGATGCCGGGCGTTCTTGTCTGTTATCCGGCCGCAGAAGTTCTCGGCTTCACAGCCGTGTCAAGACGGCGCCGCATCGTCAGCCGATGCGGACCGGGGGAAAAGGAACCATGACCGAAACGAAATCGCAGCCAGAGTTGAGAGTCCGCGCAGCCGAAAACGGCGGACGCTATAGCGAGGAAGACCGGATCGTGGAGCTTCGCGAACAGATCCTCGCCCACCTCATTTCAAAGACGGGCCGTGATCGCTCGTCTGCAAGTACGCGGGACTGGTTCCTCGCCACCGCCCTGACGGTGCGCGACCGCATCGTGGAGCGGTGGATCGCCTCGAAGCAGGAAAGCTTCGAGAAGGGACAGCGCCGGGTCTACTATCTTTCGCTCGAATTTCTCATCGGCCGCCTGCTGATGGATTCCCTCAACAATCTGGGGCTCACGGCCTCCGTTCGCGAGGCGCTGGCGGGGCTCGATGTCGACCTTGAAGAACTGCGCGTGATCGAGCCGGACGCGGCGCTCGGCAATGGCGGCCTCGGTCGCCTCGCCGCGTGCTTCATGGAAAGCATGGCGACGCTCTCGGTCGCGGCCTACGGCTACGGCATCCGCTACGATCACGGCCTGTTCCGGCAGGCGATCAAGGACGGCTGGCAGCATGAATATCCCGAAGACTGGCTCGCCTTCGGCAATCCATGGGAGTTCCCGCGGCCCGAAATCGAGTATGAGATCGGCTTCGGCGGCTCGGTCGAAGCGCAGGCGGACGGCCGCGCCGCGCAGATCTGGAAGCCGAATGAAATCGTCGAGGCCGTCGCCTACGACACACCCGTCGTGGGATGGCGCGGCGCATCGGTCAACTCGCTTCGGCTGTGGCGTTCTCGCGCCCCCGATCCTCTGCGCCTCGACGTGTTCAACGCGGGCGACTACGTGGCCGCGCAGGCCGATCAGGTGCGCGCGGAAAGCATCTCGAAAGTGCTTTACCCGAGCGACTCGACCCCCGCCGGTCTGGAACTCAGGCTTCGGCAGGAATATTTCTTCGCGGCAGCCTCGCTGAAAGACCTGATCCGCCGCCATCTCGCCCAGCACGGCGACATTGCGACACTGGCCGAGAAAAACGCGATCCAGCTCAACGACACGCATCCGGCCATCGCGGTCGCCGAAATGATGCGCCTGCTCGTCGATGTCTACGCGCTCGAATGGGACGACGCGTGGCGCATCACGCAGGAAACCTTTTCCTACACCAACCACACGCTGCTGCCCGAAGCGCTCGAAAGCTGGCCCGTGCCGCTGATGGAGCGGCTGCTGCCGCGCCACATGCAGATCATCTATCTGATCAACGCGCTGCATCTCGACCGCCTGCGCGAGGAGGGCGAGCACGATCAGGGGCTGCTTTCGAGCGTTTCGCTGATCGACGAGCATTCCGGGCGGCGCGTCCGCATGGGACACCTCGCCTTTCTCGGATCGCACAAGATCAACGGCGTTTCGCAGCTCCACACCGACCTCATGAAGGAAACGGTGTTCCACGATCTGCACCGGCTCTACCCCGACCGCATCGTCAACAAGACGAACGGCATCACTTTCCGCCGCTGGCTGTTCGAGGCCAATCCCGGCCTGACGCGCCTCATCTCCGAAACCATAGGCACAGCTTTCCTCGACACTCCCGAAGCGCTGCGGAAGCTCGAAGCTGTTGCCGCCGACAAGGAGTTTCAGGCGCGCGCGCTCGGCGTGAAGCAGAAGAACAAGGAGGCGCTCGCCAAGCTCATCACCGACCGGCTCCTCATCAAGGTGGACCCGGACGCGCTGTTCGACGTGCACGTGAAGCGCATTCATGAATACAAGCGCCAGCTTCTGAACGTGCTTGAGACCATCGCCTGCTACAACGACATCCGCGCGCATCCCACCAAGGATTTCGTGCCGCGCGTGAAGATCTTCGCGGGCAAGGCGGCGGCGAGCTATCATCAGGCGAAACTCATCATCAAGCTGATCCACGATGTCGGCCGCGTCATCAACAACGACCCGTCCGTGCGTGGATTGCTCAAGGTGGTGTTCCTGCCGAATTTCTGCGTGAGCCTCGCCGAGCGGATCATTCCGGCGGCCGACCTGTCGGAGCAGATCTCGACGGCCGGCATGGAGGCGTCAGGCACCGGCAACATGAAGTTCGCGCTGAACGGCGCGCTCACCATCGGCACGCTCGACGGCGCGAATGTCGAAATCCGCGAGCGCGTGGGCGAAGAAAACATCTTCATCTTCGGCCTGACGGCGGAAGAGGTGCAGGCCAGACGGTCGAAAGGCATCGACGCGCGCGAAACCATCGCCGCGTCGACGGTGCTGAAGGATGTGCTCGACGCCATCGCATCGGGTGTCTTCTCGCACGACGACAAGGACCGGTACAAACAACTGGTGGATATCCTCACCTACCACGATCATTTCATGGTGACCGCGGATTTCGACGCCTATTGTCAGGCCCAGCGTCTGGCGGATATCCGCTGGCGCGACAAGAAATCGTGGTGGCGCGGGAGCATTCTCAACACCGCGCGCGTCGGTTGGTTCTCCTCTGACCGGACCATCGCAGAATATGCGGAAGACATCTGGCGGGTTCCCGTCCGTACCGTCAATGCAAGCTAAAAGCCGTGTCCGATCGGGCTCAAGCCTGATCGGCGATTCTGTTCTGAACTTCAAAGAAGAGGGCGATAACCGGCCGGATTTGCGATGCAACCGGTCGGCAGGGCTCCAAGGGTGATATCGTGACCGAGGCCAACTGGCGAGCGCGGGAAGAGGATGTTTCGAGGATCGCGTCCGCCACACATGGCGACCCTTTCGCCGTGCTCGGAATCCATCGCGTCGATGGCGGCACGGCGATCCGCGCATTCGTGCCGGGCGTCGCGTCGCTCAACGCCGTCAACGGCGGCGCCACGATCCCGCTCGAACGGCGCGGCTTCGGCGACTTCTTCGAGACATTCCTGCCCGGCGTGACAGGAAGCTTCCGCTATCGCCTGCGCGCCGAAAACGACGGCCGCATCTGGGAATTCGACGATCCCTACACCTTTGGCCCCGTGCTCGGGCCGCTCGACGATTATCTGCTTGTCGAAGGCACGCACAAGCGCCTGTATGAGCGGCTCGGTTCGCACCCCATCCGCCATGAAGGCGTGGACGGCGTGCTGTTCGCCGTCTGGGCGCCACACGCCCGACGCGTATCGGTCGTCGGCGACTTCAATCAGTGGGACGGCCGCCGCCACACGATGCGCAAGCGCATCGACAGCGGCATATGGGAGCTGTTCGCGCCGGGCCTCGGCGAGGGAACCGTCTACAAATACGAGATCGTCGGCGTGAATGGCGATCTTCAGCCGCTCAAGGCCGATCCGTTCGGCTTCTCCGGCGAGATGCGCCCCTCGACGGCCTCCGTCGTCGCGCGGACTGACCGCCACGAATGGGGCGACGAGGCGCATATGGCCTGGCGGCCGACGGTCGAAGCCCGTCGCGGCCCGATGTCCATCCTTGAAGTGCATGCGAGTTCGTGGCGGCGCAAATGGGACGGCGGCTTCCTCTCGTATGACGAGCTTGCGGACCAGCTCATTCCCTATGCCGTGGACATGGGCTTCACACATATCGAGCTGATGCCGATTTCCGAGCATCCGCTCGACGCCTCATGGGGCTATCAGCCCATCGGGCTGTTCGCACCGACGCGCCGCTTCGGCGATCCGGCTGGCTTTCAGCGCTTCGTCGACGGCGCACACCGTGTCGGTCTCGGCGTCATCCTCGACTGGGTGCCCGCGCATTTCCCGACCGACGAGCACGGGCTCGCGAAGTTCGACGGCACGGCGCTCTACGAGCATCCAGATCCGCGCCGGGGCTTTCATCCCGACTGGAACACGGCGATCTACGATTTCGGCCGCCGCGAGGTGGCGAGCACGCTCATCTCCAACGCGATCTACTGGCTCGACCGCTACCATATCGACGGCCTGCGGGTAGATGCGGTCGCGTCCATGCTCTATCTCGACTATTCGCGGAAAGCCGGCGAATGGCTGCCGAACCCGGACGGCGGCAACCAGAACCATGACGCCGTGCGCTTCCTGCAAGATGCGAATGCCAGCGTCTACGGCGCCTATCCCGGCATCGCGACCATCGCGGAAGAGTCGACCTCATGGCCCGGCGTGTCGCAACCGACGAGCGCGGGCGGTCTCGGCTTCGGCTTCAAGTGGAACATGGGCTGGATGAACGACACGCTCTCGTACATCGCGCTCGATCCGATCTACCGGAAATATCACCACAACAAGCTCACATTCGGCCTGCTCTACGCCTTTTCCGAAAATTTCATCCTGCCGATCAGCCATGACGAGGTTGTGCACGGCAAGGGCTCGCTGCTCAGCAAGATGCCCGGCGACGACTGGCAAAAATTTGCCAATGTTCGCGGTTATTACGGGTTCATGTGGGGCTATCCGGGCAAAAAACTTCTCTTCATGGGCCAGGAATTCGCGCAGCGGGCAGAGTGGAATTTCGATGCGGAACTCGACTGGTGGTCGCTCGACCACGTGTCGCATCGCGGCGTGCAATCGCTCGTTCGCGACCTGAACCGCCTGCATCGCGAGAAGCCCGCGCTTCACGCGCGCGATTGCGAGCCGGAAGGGTTTCAGTGGATCGTCGTCAACGACGAGGCGCAGTCTGTCTTCGCGTGGGTGCGCTACGGCGGTCCGGGCGCGAAGCCGGTGGTCGTCGCCTGCAACTTCACGCCGGAGCCGCGCTACAATTATCGCATCGGGCTGCCTTTCGCCGGGCGCTGGCGCGAGATTCTCAATACGGATGCACCCGAATATGGCGGCGCAGGCATTGGCAATCTGGGTGAAGTCCACGCGTCATTGAACGAAAGTCACGGTCTGCCGGCATCGGCGGAAATCACCCTTCCCCCGCTCGCTACTGTTTATTTCGAGCATGACTCAGGTTAGACCAAGATTGTGTGCATCTTTCAAAAAGCTGTGATGGTTCTCCTTCACTCTCGCAGGGATCATTAAGCGCTGCTTCGCACTGTTTCGAGAACGGTTAGGCAACTTCCCCGGCGCTCGCGTCGACGCGTCGGCAGCATTAAAGCGCGTGCTTTTCGTGCCGCCTGAAGTGCGGCAGGCGGAAGCTCGCCTCGGAGGACACGATGAGACCGGTTGGAAGTTCCCCTCTCGCGCGTAACACGATGGCCTATGTCCTTGCAGGTGGACGCGGCAGCCGACTGCTGGAACTCACCGACCGACGCGCGAAACCCGCCGTCTACTTTGCCGGCAAGTCGCGCATCGTGGATTTCGCGCTGTCCAACGCCTACAATTCCGGCATCCGGCACATGGCGGTAGCGACACAGTACAAGGCACACAGCCTTATCCGCCATCTGCAACGCGGCTGGAATTTCCTGCGCCCGATCCGCAACGAAAGCTTCGACATCCTCCCCGCCAGCCAGCGCGTCTCGGAGTCGCTCTGGTATCTCGGCACCGCGGACGCCGTTTATCAGAACATCGACATCATCGAAGATTACGGCACCAAATATATCGTCATCCTCGCCGGCGACCATGTCTACAAGATGGACTACGAGTTCATGCTTCAGCAGCATGTCGATCAGCGCGCCGACGTGACGGTGGGCTGCATCGAGGTTCCCGTCGCCGAGGCCAGCGGCTTCGGCGTGATGCATGTCGACGAGACGGACCGGATCATATCGTTCGTCGAGAAGCCCGCCGATCCGCCTACCATGCCCGGCAAGCCGGACACCTCGCTCGCCAGCATGGGCATCTACGTTTTCGAGACGCAATTCCTGTTCGATCAGCTCCGCCGCGACGCCGCCGATCCGAATTCGAGCCACGATTTCGGCAAGGATCTCATTCCGTACATCGTGAAGCACGGCAAGGCATCGGCACACAGCTTCGAGCGCTCCTGCGTAAGGGCGGAGTCTGAAGCCGGAGCTTACTGGCGCGATGTCGGCACCGTAGACGCCTACTGGCAAGCCAACATCGATCTGACGCACGTCGTTCCCGACCTCGATCTCTACGATCAGAACTGGCCGATCTGGACCTATAACGAGGTAACGCCGCCCGCCAAATTCGTGCATGACGAGGACGGACGGCGCGGCTCCGCAATCGCATCGCTCATCTCAGGCGGCTGCATCGTGTCCGGCGCCAAGATCCGAAACACGCTTTTGTCGACCGGCTCACGCGTCAATTCGTTCTCCGAAATCGAAAACGCGGTGATCCTGCCCTATGTGCAGGTCGGCCGCTCCTGTCGCCTTCGCAACGTTGTCATCGACGCGAATGTAAAAATCCCCGAAGGGCTTGTCGTTGGCGAAGATCCGGAAGAAGACGCTTTGCGCTTTCGCCGGACCGAGCGCGGCATCTGCCTCATCACGCAGCGCATGATCGACGGGTTGGAAAAGTGAGCCGTCTCAAAGTCCTGTCTGCCGCTTCCGAACTTTATCCGCTCGTGAAAACGGGCGGCCTGGCGGATGTCACGGGTGCCCTGCCCGGCGCGCTGTCCGGCCTCGAAATCGATGTGCGCTCGCTCGTTCCCGGCTACCCGCAGGTCATCGGCGCGCTGGAAGGGGGCGAAACGGTCCTTTCGATCCCGGATCTGTTCGGCGGCCCTGCGCGCGTGCTGGCTGCCACGGCCGGCGCGCTCGACCTTTTCGTGCTCGATGCGCCGCATCTCTACGACCGCTCCGGCAATCCCTATACGCAGCCGGACGGCAAGGACTGGCCAGACAACGCATTTCGCTTCGCCGCGCTCGCGAGGACGGCCGCGCTCATCGCCGAAGGCGCGATCCCCGCGTTCCAGCCCGACATCCTGCATGTCCATGACTGGCAGGCGGCGCTTGCCCCCGCCTATCTGCGATATGGCGGAAAGAGCGGCGCGGCCACCGTCGTCACCGTCCACAATCTCGCCTTTCAGGGCCAGTTTCCGGCCGAGTTGCTTGGACCTCTCGGCCTTCCGCCCGAATCCTTCTCCATCGGCGGTGTCGAGCATTACGGCGCGGTCGGCTTCCTGAAGGCGGGCTTGCGTCTTGCCGACCGCATCACCACCGTCTCGCCGTCCTATGCGCTGGAAATCCAGCAACCGGAAACGGGAATGGGCCTCGACGGCCTCTTGCGCGAACGATCCGCGCGGCTGTCAGGGATCCTGAACGGCATCGATACCGACGTCTGGAACCCGGCGACGGACCCGCGCATCGCGGCAACGTACAGCGCCGAAAACTTCGACGTGCGTGCGAACAACAAGGCGACGCTTCAGGACATCTTCGGCCTTGAACCCGAACCGGGCGCGCTCGTCGTCGGTGTCGTCAGCCGCCTGTCCTGGCAGAAAGGGCTGGACATCCTCGCCGAGGCGCTGCCGGTGCTTCTTGGCGAAGGCATGCAGCTTGCGCTTCTCGGCGCCGGAGATGCGGACCTCGAAGCCCGCTTTCGGGCGGCGGCGGAGGCAAATCCCGGCCGCGTCGGCGTCCGCATCGGCTATGACGAAGCGGTCGCGCATCGCATTCAGGCGGGATCGGACGCTCTCGCCGTGCCGTCGCGCTTCGAGCCGTGCGGGCTGACGCAGCTTTGCGCGTTGCGCTACGGCGCCGTTCCGCTGGTGGCGCGCGTCGGCGGCCTCGCTGACACGATCATCGACGCGAACGAAATGGCCCTTGCGGCGGGCGTGGCAACGGGCATCAAATTCCAGCCCGGCCAACGCGAAAGCCTTGAGCTTGCGCTGCGCAAGGCAGCGACCCTGTTCCGCGACCGCGGCACATGGCGGCGGCTTCAGCTCAACGGCCTGGCCACGGACGTATCCTGGCGCGCACCCGCAAGACGTTACGCGCAGCTTTATCGCGAGCTTGTCGCGGAGCGCTCGACGGTTTCGGGCGCGACCGCGTGACGGCGATCCGCGTCGGCGAAGGCTCGCCAGAGCCGCTTGGCCTGACGCTCGATGCGCACGGTGCAAATATCGCGGTGTTCTCCGCGCATGCGACGGCTATCGAGCTGTGCCTGTTCGATGCGTCTGGGGAACGCGAGGTGGAGCGTATCCGCCTTCCCGCCCGCACAGGCGATGTGTGGCATTGCCATATCGAGGGGATCGGCGCTGGCACGCGCTACGGGCTTCGCGCCCACGGCCCTTACGATCCCGCGAGCGGCCATCGCTTCAACCCGGCGAAGTTGCTCGTCGACCCTTATGCGCTCGCGCTCGACCGACCGTTCGAGCTTCATCGCTCCATGTTCGGTTATCGGCCGGGCACCGATGACCTCACGCGCGACGACACCGACAGCGCCGCCGCCATGCCGAAGGCAATCGCGGTCGACCTTCCACAAATCCCGTCGCCAACGCGCCCCCACGCGACGAACGGCGCGCCTGCGATCCTCTACGAACTGCACGTGAAGGGCTACACGAAGCGTCACCCGCTCGTGCCGGAACCCGTGCGCGGCACCTTCGCGGGCCTCGCCGATCCCGCCGCCATCGAGCACCTCGCGAAGCTCGGCGTGACGGCGGTTGAACTTCTGCCCTCTGCGGCCTGGATCGACGAGCGCCATCTCGCAGCGGCGGGCCTGACGAATTACTGGGGCTATAACCCCGTCGCCTTCATGACACCGGACCCGCGCCTTGCGCCCGGCGGCTGGGCTGAAGTGCGCGCCGCCACCGATGCTTTGCACGCTGCGGACATCGAAGTGATCGTGGATGTCGTCTTCAATCATACGGGCGAAGGCGACGAACTCGGCCCGACGGTCAGCTTTCGCGGCCTCGACAACGCCACCTATTACCGCCTTCGCGCCGACGACGCGCGCTTCTACGTGAACGACGCGGGCTGCGGCAACATTCTCGCCGCCGACCGACCCGCCGTGCTGCGCCTCGTCATGGACAGCCTTCGCGCGTGGGCGACGCTCGGCGGCGTGGACGGCTTCCGCTTCGATCTCGCGACGACGCTCGCCCGCCGCGAAACGGGGTTCGACGCGCACGCGCCGCTCATCGCGGCCATCGCTCAAGACCCGCTCCTGCGCCGCCTGCGGCTCATCGCAGAGCCCTGGGACATCGGTCCGGGCGGCTATCGGGTGGGCGCTTTCCCCGCGAATTGGGGCGAGTGGAACGACAAGTTCCGCGACGGCGCGCGCCGCTTCTGGCGCGGCGACAGTGGGCTTGCGTCGGAGATGGCGACGCGGTTTTCCGGCTCGCAAGACATATTCGCAAAGCGCCGTCCATCCGCCAGCGTGAACTTTGTCGTTGCGCATGACGGTTTCACTCTTGCCGATCTCGTCGCCCACGAACACAAGCACAACCATGCCAACGGCGAAGACAACCGCGACGGCACGAACGACAACATCTCCTGGAACAACGGCGTCGAGGGCGCGACCGGCGACGCGGCCATCCTCGCGGCGCGGCGGCGCGACGAACGCGCGCTTCTCGCAACGCTCCTGTTCGCGCGCGGCACGCCGATGCTCGTCATGGGCGCGGAAACCGGTCAGACGCAGTTCGGCAACAACAACGCCTATGCGCAGGACAATGAAACCGCCTGGCTCGACTGGGCGGGCGCCGACGCGGCGCTGACGGCGTTCACCGCGCGCGCGATCGCGCTGCGCAAGGCGCATCCGGCGCTGTGGCGCGACCGCTTCCTTTCCGGCGAACCGCAAGACGCAAGCGGCGTCCCGGATGTGCAATGGCTATCGCCGACCGGCGCGCCGATGCGGGCGGAAGACTGGACGCGTGGAAACCTTCACACCGTGATCGCCGCGCTTTACACGCCCGAGGCGGGCGGCCGCGCGGCAGATCGCGTGCTGGTGGCGCTTCATGCGGGGCGAGACCCGGCAAGGATTGCGCTGCCGGAGCCTCGCGAGGGCTTCGCGTGGCGCGCAGTGCTCGATAGCTCGGACGAAACCGGCGAGCCGCGAAGCGCTTCAGCGGATGGGGACGCCGAAATCGCGCCGCGCTCGGTTGTAATCCTGACAGAGGAACGCGAAGCGGGCGAGCGGGCCAAGCGCCGCAGCCCCGAGCCGGAGCTTCTCGACCGCCTCGCGCAGGTGGCGGGCATCGCGCCGGATTGGTACGACATCACCGGCAAGCGCCATGTTGTACCGAACGAAACGAAGCGTGCGCTCCTCTTCGACATGGGCCTTCCCGCCGAAACAGGCGGCGAAGCGCGGGCGAGCCTCGGCCAAATCGTCGATGAACACTACCGGCGCAGGCTGCCATTTTCGTTCGTCGCGCGCGAGGGTGAGACCGCGGGGCTTCGCATCGCCTCCGATGATCGGCGGGCGCCTCGCTGGTTCGTCGTCGAGCGCGAAGATGGCGGCGAGGACGCCGTCGCGCTTGACGAAGCCGCGCCCGAAACGATCACAGCACCGGACGGGCGCCGCGTCGACACCATCCGCGCGCCTCTGCCCCCGCTCGCGCCCGGCCGCTACACGCTTCGCCTCGAAAACCATCCCGACGCCGCCTGCCGCCTCACGGTCGCGCCGCGCCGCTGCTATCTTCCTGACCAGCTTCGCGACGGCGGAAAGGCGACCGGCCTTGCCGCGCAGCTCTATGCGCTCCGGCGCGAGGGCGATCAGGGCATCGGCGATTTCACGACGCTGGGCCGGATCGCCGAAGACACGGCGCGCGCGGGCTACGCCACGCTCGGGCTGAACCCCTTGCACGCGCTGTTTCCAGGCGACCGCGACCGTGCCAGCCCTTATTATCCTTCCGACCGGCGCTTCCTCGATCCGCTTTACATCGACGTCTCGGCCCTCGAAGGCCCGCGCACGCGCGCCGCAGCCGCAGAGCACACCGCCGCGTTTGCAGCGCTTTCAGCCAAGCCGAACGTGGATTACGCGGGCGTCTGGGCCGCCAAGCGCACCGTTCTGGAAGCGTCGTTCGCGGATTTTGAGGCGACAGGCGACAAGGCAAGCTTCAACGCCTTCGTCGCGGCGGGTGGAGCGGCGCTTGCAGGCTTCGCGCTGTTCGAGGCCATCGGCGAGACGCGCCCCGGCGAGCCATGGCCCGCATGGCCGGATGCGCTTCGCAACCGCCATCCGTCCGCGCTCGCGTCCTTCGCGGCGGAACATGCGCCACGGCTTCGCTTTCATCAATGGCTGCAATGGGTTGCCGAAACGCAGCTCGACGAAGCGGCGCGGCGCGGCGCGGACGCCGGGCTGTGGCTCGGCTTCTATCGCGATCTTGCCGTGGGCGCGGCTCCCGACGGCGCGGAAGCCTGGACGAATGCCGACCAAATGCTCACGCGCGCAGCCATCGGCGCGCCGCCCGATCCGCTGGCCGAAGGCGGCCAGAACTGGGGGCTTCGGCCGCCGAACCCGCTCGCCTGGTCGCGCAACGGCTATGATGTGTTTCGCGGGGTCATCGCGGCGAACATGCGCCACGCAGGCGCCCTTCGCATCGACCACGCGATGGGCCTCGCGCGGCTGTTCGTGATCCCCGAGGGCGCAAGCGGGCGCGACGGCGCCTACATCGGCTTCCCCGTCGAGGATCTCATCGGCGAACTGGCCCTCGAAAGCCGGGGCGCGCGCTGCGTCGTCATCGGGGAAGATCTCGGCACCGTACCGTGGGGCTTCCGCGAGACGATGGAAGCCGCAGACGTGTTGAGCTATCGCGTGTTCTGGTTCGAGCGCCACGGTGAGGGCTTCGCTCCGCCCCGCACTTACCCCGCGAAGTCCATCGCCTGCCTCTCGACTCACGACTTGCCGACGCTCAAAGGCTGGTGGGAGGGCGAGGACATCCGCGAGAAGGAAGCGCTGGGCCTCATCGCACCGGACGAGGCGGCTGCGGCTCGCGAGCGCCGGGCCAGCGACAAGGCTGCGCTCATCGCGCTTCTTGCGGCGGAGGGTATCGAAGCTGCAACAGCGCCGGATACGCCTTTCGATCCGGCGCTGACGGATGCCGCACATCGCCTGCTTGGCACCGCGTCTTCGCTCATCGCCATCGAGCAGATCGACGACCTCGCGGGCGAGACGACCGCCGTCAACCTGCCCGGCACGGACCGCGAGCGTCCGAACTGGCGGCGCAAGCTCGCGGCGATGCCCTCGCTCGCGAAGCGATAGCTCGGCGATCGTGACAGAGACGTGACGCGGCTGCTTTCACCGCCGGAGACTTTGCGGTGACTTTTGCGTTATCGCGACACCCGAACCGATTGCTTCAAGCCGACAGCAAGAATAGTTTGCTTCATTCGCAATCGACGCGCGATTTGCGACCCATGGAGCCCGGCCTTGAGCATAGAACCGCAAACGGAAAAGTCCGACTTTCCCAATCCTCACGAGGCCCGTTTTCATCTCATCGGCGCAGGCATATCGTCCCTCGCGGCCGCCGCTTTCCTCATCCGCGACGGCAAGATCGCCGGACGTAACATCGCCATCTACGGCGACCAGCCGAGGCCCGGCGGCAGCCTCGATCAAGCGGGCTCCGTCGAAACGGGTTATGTGGCGCGCGGCAGCCGCGTGCTCGAACCCCATTATGTCTGCACGTTCGATCTGTTCTCGACCATTCCTTCGCTCGACGGCTCGCGTTCGGTCACGCAGGAGATTTTCGCCTGCAACGAGGCGCTGAAGACGAACGCGCATGCGCGCATCGTGCGCGGCGGCGAGAAGGTCGAATCGCCCGCATTCGGCCTCAGCGAAGAGCATCGCCTCGCCATCATCGACATCGCGCTGAGCCCCGAAAGCGTGCTCGGTTCGAGCGCGGTCAGGGATCACTTCGACGAGGCGTTCTTTTCGACCGGCTTCTGGACGCTGTGGGCCACGACCTTCGCCTTCCAGCCGTGGCACAGCGCGGTGGAGATGAAACGCTATCTGATGCGCTTCGTCCACATGATGCCGGGCTTCAGCCGCCTTCAGGGCTTCATGCGCACGCCCTATAACCAGTACGACACCATGGTGCGGCCGCTCGCGCGCTGGCTCGATCAGCGCGGCGTCCGCTACAAGACGGGCGCCGCGGTCACCGACATCCGCTTCGAGCGCATCGAGGACGCGCAGCGCCCCTCTGCTCTCATTCTGGAAAAGGACGGCGCGATCGAGGAGGTCAAACTCGACTCGAACGATTACACCATCATCACGCTGGGCTCGATGATCGACTCGGCATCCACCGGCGCCATGGACAAGCCCGCGCCATTCGAGCCGGGCCGGCGCGGCGCGGCATGGCGGCTGTGGGAAAAGATCGCCGAAGGACGTCCGGAGTTCGGCAAGCCGGCGGCGTTCGACAACCGCGTCGATCAGTCCAAATGGGTGTCTTTCACGGGCACGATGCGCGATCCGGCGTTCTTCCAGCTCGTGAAAAGCTTCACCGGCAACGTGCCGGGCGAAGGCGGTCTGATCACCTTCGCCGACTCGGGCTGGCTCCTTTCCATCACCCTGCCCCAGCAGCCGCATTTCATCGGCCAGCCTTATGGCGTCGAAGTCTTCTGGGGCTACGGGCTCAGCGTCGACCGCCCCGGCAATTTCGTGAAGAAGCCCATGGCGGAGTGTACCGGCCGCGAGATCATGATGGAGGTGCTGGGCCACCTCAACGCGGAGGACAAGGCCGCCCGGGTTCTGGATAACGCCATCGTCATTCCGCGCGCGATGCCCTACATCATGTCGGAGTTCCTGACGCGCGCGCCGGGCGACCGGCCGCATGTGATGCCGAAGGGCTGGTGGAACCTCGCCTTTGCCGGGCAGTTTTGCGAGCTTTCCGACGATACCGTGTTCACGGTCGAATATTCCGTGCGTTCGGCACAGACGGCGGTCTACTCGCTGCTACAGCTCGATAAGGCGCCGCCGCCGGTTTACAAGGGGCACCACAACCCGGTCGTGCTGTACAAGGCATTCATGTCGCTTACGAGTTGAAGGACCGGGATTTTTCGGGACAGAGAGCATCAGGCGAACTTTGCCTCGTCCGGCGCCGGATTCCGAAATGAATCCGCGCCGAGCTTGCCTGCGGAAGCATTCAACCGGCACTGCTGTTTACGCGCGCGCGTGATCGTGTTATGGGCAGGCGCATGACCGAACCGGACGCACATCCCCTGTCATCCTTCGAAAGCCGACGACGATCGCGCCTTGCGTGAGCCTGCGCGTGCAAAACGCCGCAAGCCGCCGCTGTCCTCCCCGGTCTTTCTGAGAACAGGTTCGCGATGACGATGCCGTCCGCCACGATCCGGCTGCAAACGCCTGACGATCAACAAGCCCTTCTATACCTGAACGAATGCGCCTTCGGGCCGGGTCGTTTCGCCCGCACCGCCTATCGCGTCCGCGAGCGGGCGGCGCGCGATCCGCTGCTGAATTTCTGCATGGAGCTCGACGGCGAAATCGTCGGCGCGCTGGACCTGACGCCGATCTCCGTCGGCGGCGTGCCGGGCGCTCTGCTGCTCGGCCCGCTGATCGTATCGGGCGATCATCAGAGCAACGGTCTCGGCCTTCGGCTGATGCTGTACGGGCTCAAACAGGCGAAAGACCTCGGCTATCGGCTGGTTATCCTCGTGGGCGACCTGCCCTATTACGTGCGCGCCGGGTTTCGCCCCATACCGCTCGGCCGCTTGGAGCTTCCGGGGCCGGTCGATCCGGCGCGGCTGCTTTACGCCGAACTCGTTCCCGGTGCGCTGGAAGAGTACAGCGGCCTTATTCGCGGCATGCGCGAATTGAGCGACCTAGGCCAGAGCGCGCCAGCGCTCGCCGAGGACGCGGCGTAGCGGCTCAAGATCTGACATTTCACCCCGGATTGGCCCGTTTTCTCCGAGAGCCAGACCAGAAATCGCTGCCATCGCCCGCGCGGGCGATGGCGTCCGCAAACCGATGCGAAGGTGATTTCCAGAGCGGCTCATGGGCTTGAATGCGACCGACGCCGCCGCCCCAATGCGCGGGCCGGAATAAAAGTCCGGCATTTCAGCGTTCCATGTGCGAAATCATTGGAATGGCGACGCCCATCTAGGATAAAGATTGTTACCGAGAGCTGTGCCGCGTTCGCAAGAAACGGCATCGCGCTCGAAGGGGGGTGTGGCTGAGGCTCGGGACGCGGCACCGGCTCGCGAATCTCCCGACTCGCGTCTCACCGATACGTGACAAGGGTTGATGGGCGACCGGCTTGCTCTTTGCCGTGCCTGCGATAAGAGCAATCGCGGCACGTCTCTTAGGCATATCGTCCGTCAAATAATCATTGCGAAAGGGTGCGCTTTTAGGTCGCGCGACGACTTGTTCTAAAAACAGCTCGTGGAGGCACTCTGTTTGCAATTTCTCTTAGTTAACCGTTGCCGCGCGCAGCCCCTTGATGACATAAAGGCGTCCGGGGGTTGGGCCAACAAAGGACAAAAATGCCGAAGCTGAACATCAACGGCAATGAAGTCGAGGTCGAAGACGGCATAACGCTTCTGCAGGCATGCGAGCTGGCCGGCGCGGAGATCCCGCGCTTCTGCTATCATGAGCGGCTGTCCATCGCGGGCAACTGCCGGATGTGCCTTGTGGAAGTCGCGGGCATGCCGAAGCCGATGGCATCTTGCGCGATGAATGTCAGCGATTTGAGGCCGAACCGTGACGGCACGCCGCCCACGATTTTCACCGATTCCCCGATGGTGAAGAAGGCGCGCGAAGGCGTGATGGAGTTCCTGCTGATCAATCATCCGCTCGATTGCCCGATCTGCGATCAGGGCGGCGAATGCGATCTTCAGGATCAGGCGATGTATTACGGCAGCGAAGGCAGCCGCTATCGCGAGAACAAGCGCGCCGTCGAAGAAAAATATCTCGGGCCGCTCATCAAGACCTTCATGACGCGCTGCATCCAGTGCACCCGCTGCGTCCGCTTCATGTCCGAAGTCGCGGGCGTGCCGGAGCTTGGCGCCATAGGCCGCGGCGAGGACATGGAGATCACCACCTATCTCGAACGCGGACTTCACTCGGAACTCAGCGGTAACGTCGTCGACTTGTGCCCCGTCGGCGCGCTGACGTCGAAGCCCTATTCATTCCAGGCGCGGCCCTGGGAATTGCGCAAGACCGAATCCATCGACGTGATGGACGGGCTCGGCTCGAATATTCGCATCGACAGCCGCGGCCGCGAGGTGCTGCGCATCCTGCCGCGCAACCACGACGGCGTGAACGAGGAATGGCTGTCCGACAAATCACGCGCGCTCGTCGACGGGCTCAAGAAGAAGCGGCTCGACCGCCCCTACATGCGCCGCGACGGCGTGCTTGAGGAAGTGTCGTGGTACGAGGCGTTCACCGAGATCGCCGCGCAGATCGAGAAGGCCGGCGCGCGGAAAGTCGGCGCGATCGCGGGCGACCTTGCCTCCGTCGAGGACATGTTCGCACTGAAGACGCTGCTGGAGCTTCTCGGTTCGCCGAACATGGATTGCCGCCAGCACAGCCAGAAACTCCACCCGAAGCATGGGCGCGGCAGCTACCTGTTCAACGCGACTATCGCCGGCGTCTCGAAAGCCGACGTCATCCTTCTCGTGGCGACGAACCCGCGCAAGGAAGCCGCCGTGCTCAACGCGCGTATTCGCGGCGCCTATTTGCACAATCACGCCCGTATCGGCCTGATCGGCCCCGAGGTCGACCTGACCTACCCTTACGAGTGGCTCGGCAATTCGCTGGCGGTGCTCGACGAGATCGCAAAGCCGGATAACGCGGTGATGAAGGCGCTATCCGAAGCGACGCATCCGCTCATCATCGTCGGGCAGGAAGCGCTTTCGGATGACGCCGGTTATGCCGTGCTGGCGAAGGCCGCGGAGATCGCGGCAGCGGCGATCAAGGGACGTGAGGAAGCGGGATGGAACCCGCTCTCGATCCTCCACACGAGCGCCGCGCTCGTCGGCGGCCTCGACATCGGCTTCTTGCCCGGAGAAGGCGGTCTCGACACGGCAGGCATTCTCGAAGGCACCCAAAGCGGCGACATCGAAGTCCTTTATCTCCTCGGCGCAGACGAGTTCGACGTGAGCCGCACCGGCGACGCCTTCGTGATCTATCAGGGGTCGCACGGCGACTCGGGCGCGCGCATCGCGGACGTCATCCTGCCAGGCGCCGCGTACACCGAGAAAAACGGCACGTATGTCAACACCGAGGGCCGCGTTCAGCTTGGCGAGCGCGCGATCTTCCCGCCCGGCGATGCCCGCGAGGACTGGACCATTCTCCGCGCGCTTTCGGAGCATCTCGGCGCGAAGCTTCCTTTCGACTGTTTCGGCTCGTTGCGCAGAGCGCTTTACAAGGCGCATCCCCATCTCGCCGCCATCGACACCGTAGAGCCTGGCCCGCTTGAGCTGAAGCTCGGCGACGTGCCGCCGCTGCCGGATGCGCCGCTTGGCGTTTTCATCGAAGATTTCTACCAGACGAACCCGATAGCGCGATCTTCGGCGGTGCTCGCCGAGCTTTCCGCGCTGCATCAGGAATACGAGCAGGGACTTGCTGGCGCCGATGGCTGACTGGAGCACACTCTGGAGTAACTACGGCTTTCCGACCGCGCTTATCCTCGGTCAGAGCCTTCTTACGCTCGTCGCGTTGCTCCTGTTCATCGCGTATCTGCTGCTGGCGGACCGCAAGATCTGGGCGGCGGTGCAGCTTCGGCGCGGCCCGAACGTCGTCGGTGCCTACGGGCTCCTGCAATCCTTCGCAGACTTCCTGAAATTCGTCGTAAAGGAGCCGGTCATCCCGGCGGGAGCCGACAAGACGCTGTTCCTGCTGGCGCCGCTCGCCACCACCGTGCTCGCGCTCGCGGGCTGGGCCGTGATCCCCGTAGCGGACGGCTGGGTGGTATCAGATCTGAATGTCGGCATTCTCTACCTCTTCGCGATTTCGTCGCTCGGCGTCTACGGCATCATCATCGGCGGCTGGGCTTCAAATTCGAAATATCCGTTCCTCGGCGCGCTGCGTTCGGCCGCACAGATGGTTTCGTACGAGGTGTCCATCGGCTTCATACTGGTGACGGTGCTCCTTTGCGCGGGCACGATGAACCTGTCCGGCATTGTCGAGGCGCAACGCAGCGACTACGGCCTGTTCGGCTGGTACTGGCTGCCGCTGTTTCCGATGTTCGTGGTGTTCTTCATATCGGCACTGGCAGAGACGAACCGCCCGCCCTTCGATCTTCCCGAAGCGGAATCGGAACTCGTAGCCGGCTTCATGGTCGAATACTCGTCGACGCCCTATCTTCTCTTCATGCTCGGCGAATACGTCGCGATCACCGTGATGTGCGCGCTGGCCACGATCCTCTTCATGGGCGGATGGTTGCCGCCTTTCGAGGTGGCGCCCTTCACCTGGGTGCCGGGCATTATCTGGTTCGTGCTGAAATTCTGCTTCGTCTTCTTCCTGTTCGCGATGGTGAAGGCGATCGTGCCCCGCTACCGCTACGATCAGCTGATGCGGCTCGGCTGGAAGATCTTCCTGCCCACGTCGCTCGCGATGGTGGTGGTTGTGGCGGCGGTTCTGCAATTCGGAGGTCTCGCGCGCTAGCGCGGGCTTTTCCCAAGGGAGTACCTGCATGGGCGGCTTCGGCCAGTCTTTGAGATCAGCGGTTCTCGGCGAGTTTCTCGTCGCGACATGGCTTGCCATGAAGTATTTCTTCGCGCCGAAAGCGACGATCAACTATCCGTTCGAGAAGAACCCGCTCTCGCCCCGCTTTCGTGGCGAACACGCGCTGCGCCGCTACCCGAACGGCATGGAACGCTGCATCGCCTGCAAGCTGTGCGAAGCCATCTGCCCGGCGCAGGCCATCACCATCGAGGCGGGGCCGCGCCGCAACGACGGCACGCGCCGCACGACACGCTACGACATCGACATGGTGAAATGCATCTATTGCGGCTTCTGCCAGGAAGCCTGCCCGGTGGATGCCATCGTCGAAGGACCGAATTTCGAGTTTGCCACAGAAACGCGAGAGGAATTGCTGTACGACAAGGAAAAACTGCTTGCGAATGGGGACAGATGGGAGCGCGTTCTAGCAAAAAACATTGAACTCGATGCGCCCTACCGTTAACCGTTACTGACAGTAACATCCGAATGTCTCCACTCACAGGCTCGCGCGTTTAGCGCCTGACACGGCGAAAAAGGCGCGTAAATCGAATTGCTCTCCTTCGACGAGGGGCGGGGGAGTGTGGTCTGCCATGAGCGATGTTTCTTCTCCCCCTCGCCGCAGGAACGCCGCCGTCCGGCAAGTGGGCAAGACCCGGATGGGGACATAAGGGGGTTCACACGAGATCGATCTGCCGTCAGGCCGAAATGCCTCGGAGCAGACGCGATCGGCAGAAACAGGGATGCCTCGAAGTCGGCAAAGACGAAGGGTGTTCCGAAAGATCGATTTGCGAGGCAGATCACCGGCCCGCTGTCGAGCTTGAACGAAGGGACGGGTTGCGCCGCCTGGCGGCGTGATCCAGAGCACGAACAATGTCTTCCACGGCTAACGCCGCACATTTCGAGATCGGCCGCGCATGACAATCGCTGGATACTTCTTCTATCTGTTTTCCATCGTGCTCATCTCATCGGGCGCGATGGTCATTTCCGCGCGAAATCCGGTCCATTCCGTGCTGTTTCTCATCCTCGCCTTCCTGAACGCGGCGGGGCTTTTCGTTCTGCTCGGCGCCGAGTTCCTCGCGATGATCCTCGTCATCGTCTATGTGGGCGCGGTCGCGGTCCTGTTCCTGTTCGTCGTGATGACGCTCGACATCGACTTCGTTCAATTGCGGAAGGGCATGAGCCGATATCTGCCGATCGGCATTCTGGTCGGGCTCGTGCTTGTGACCGAACTCATCCTTGTGGTGGGGGGCTTCTCGGTTGCGCCGGGTGCGTTCCGACCGGTTACAGGCGAACACGTCACCAATACCGAGGCCATCGGACGCGTCCTCTACACCGATTACCTCTATTTCTTCCAACTTTCCGGGCTCGTGCTTCTCGTCGCAATGATCGGGGCTATCGTGCTGACCCTCCGTCACCGCTCCGACTCGAAACGGCAGACCATCGCGCGCCAGGTCGGACGCAGACGCGAGGATGCCATCGAAGTGGTTAAAGTCGAAACCGGGAAGGGGATCTCCTGAGACCATGCTGAACACGATCTCACCCGTGGAGGCCGCGACCGGCATCGCACTCCAGCAGTATCTCACCGTCGCCGCCATCCTGTTCACGCTCGGCGCGTTCGGCATCTTCCTGAACCGGAAGAACGTCATCATCATCCTGATGTCCGTCGAGCTGATGCTCCTGGCCGTAAACGTGAACCTCGTCGCGTTCTCGGCCTATCTGAACGATCTCACGGGCCAGATCTTCGCGCTGATGGTGCTGACCGTCGCGGCGGCCGAAGCCGCGATCGGGCTCGCCATCATCGTCATCTACAACCGGAACCGCGGCTCCATCGCCGTTGACGACATCAACTCGATGAAAGGCTGAGGCGGGCATGTATCAGGCCATCGTCCTACTTCCGCTGATCGGTGCGCTCAGTGCCGGCTTTTTCGGGCGCACGCTCGGCGACAAGAACTCCGGTTTTCTGACAAGCGCTCTCGTGCTCGTCTCGGCGGCCCTTTCGTGGTTGGCCCTTTATCAGGTCGGAGTGCTCGGACAGGAGGCGCGCGTCACGCTGTTCCCATGGATCGGCGTCGGCGATCTGCAAACATCGTGGTCGCTGCGGATCGACACGCTGACCGCCGTCATGCTCGTGGTGGTCAACACCGTCTCGGCGCTCGTTCATATCTACTCCGTCGGCTACATGTCCGACGACGACCGCCAGCCGCTGTTCTTCTCCTATCTGTCGCTGTTCACCTTCGCGATGCTGTCGCTTGTGACCGCCGACAACCTCGTGCAGCTTTTCTTCGGCTGGGAGGGCGTGGGCCTCGCGTCCTATCTGCTGATCGGCTTCTGGTACCATCGCGAAAGCGCGAATGCGGCGGCGATCAAGGCGTTCGTCGTCAACCGCGTGGGCGACTTCGGCTTCGCGATCGGCATCTTCGCGATCTGGTTCATTTTCCGCGACGTGAACTTCGACACGATTTTCGCCGCCGCGAAGGAGCATCAGGCCACGACCATTCCGTTCTTCGGCTATCAGGTGCCCGCGCTCGATTTTATCTGCCTTTTCCTGTTCATGGGCGCGATGGGCAAGTCGGCGCAGTTCCTGCTGCACACGTGGTTGCCCGATGCGATGGAAGGCCCGACGCCGGTTTCCGCCCTCATCCACGCCGCCACCATGGTAACGGCGGGCGTGTTCATGGTTGCGCGGCTTTCTCCGCTGTTCGAACTGGCGCCGGTTGCGCTGCTCGTTGTGACCTGCGTCGGCGCGATCACCGCATTCTTCGCGGCCACCGTCGGCATGGCGCAGAACGACATCAAGCGCGTCATCGCCTATTCCACCTGCTCGCAGCTCGGTTACATGTTCGTGGCGCTCGGGCTTTCGGCCTACGGCGCGGGGGTGTTTCACCTTTTCACGCACGCCTTTTTCAAGGCGCTGCTCTTCCTCGGCGCCGGTTCGGTGATCCACGCGCTTCACGGCGAGCAGGATCTTCGCAAGATGGGCGGCATGCGCAAGGCGATCCCGTTCACCTTCGGCATGATGGTGATCGGCACGCTGGCGCTCACGGGCTTTCCCTTCACGGCGGGCTACTTCTCGAAGGACATGATCATCGAGGTGGCGGAAGTCTCGCATTCCTCGGTCGGTCACATCGTCTACTGGATGCTGATCTTCGCCGCCTTCCTCACGTCGTTCTACTCATGGCGGCTGATCTTCATGGCGTTCTACGGCGAGCCGAAGGACCATCACGCCTTCGAGCACGCGCATGAATCGCCGCCCGTAATGACGGGACCGCTTCTGATCCTCGCCGCCGGCGCGCTGTTCGCGGGGCTCATCTTCGCACCGTACTTCGTCGGCGCGGACTACGCGCAGTTCTGGCGCGGATCGCTGTTCTTCCTGCACGGCTGGCACGAGCCGCATGTGGCCGACGCCTTCATGAAGTGGCTGCCGACCATCGTGATGGCTGCGGGCTTCGGCGTCGCCTACTGGGCCTATATCGCCTCGCCCGGAATTCCGGCCTGGACCGTCAAGACCTTCAAGCCGGTCCACGCCTTCCTCTACAACAAGTGGTACTTCGACGAGCTTTATGACTGGATCTTCGTGCGGCCCACGCGCTGGATCGCCCGCGTCCTTTGGAAATACGGCGACGGCGCGCTCATCGACGGGCTCGGCCCCGACGGCGTCGCCGCCAGCGTGGTCGCGACCACAAAACGCGTCGTCCGCATCCAGACCGGCTTCGTCTACACCTACGCCTTCGTCATGCTCATCGGCGTGACGGTCCTCATCACCTGGTTCGCCTACCTTTACCGCGGGGCTTTGTTCACCCTATGAAAGAATGGCCCATTCTGACGACGCTCATGCTGCTGCCGGTCATCGGCGCGCTCCTGCTCGCCGTCCTTCGTGGCACCGATGAAGCCGCGCTGAAGAATGCGCGCTGGATCGCGCTGTGGACGACCGTCGTCACCTTCGCGCTGTCGCTCATCCTTCTGACCGACTTCGACTATGCCAATCCGGGCTTCCAGTTCGTGGAGCACCGGCCGTGGCTGTCGAACACGATCACCTATTACGTCGGCGTCGACGGGCTTTCGCTGCCCTTCGTGATCCTGACGACCTTCCTCATGCCGCTGACGATCCTCGCGAGCTGGAAATCGATCACGGTGCGCGTGAAGGAATACATGATCGCGTTCCTGATCCTCGAAGCGCTGATGATCGGGGTCTTCTGCGCGCTCGACCTCGTGCTGTTCTACCTGTTCTTCGAGGGCGGGCTTATCCCGATGTTCATCATCATCGGCGTGTGGGGCGGGCCGCGCCGCGTCTATGCGAGCTTCAAGTTCTTCCTCTACACGCTGCTCGGCTCGCTGTTCATGCTGATCGCGATCCTCGTCATGTACGGCATGGCGGGGACGACCGAAATCCCGGCGCTCCTGAAATACGATTTCCCCGTCAATGTGCAGGCGTGGCTCTGGTTCGCCTTCCTCGCCTCGTTCGCGGTGAAGCTGCCCATGTGGCCGGTTCACACCTGGTTGCCGGACGCGCACGTCGAAGCGCCGACGGCGGGCTCGGTCGTGCTGGCGGCGATCCTCCTGAAGATGGGCGGCTATGGTTTCATCCGCTTCTCGCTGCCGATGTTCCCGGATGCGTCGGTGCAGTTCGCGCCGCTGATGTTCACGCTCGGCGCCGCCGCGATCATCTACACATCCCTCGTGGCCTTCGCGCAGAAGGACATGAAGAAGCTCATCGCCTATTCGTCGGTCGCGCATATGGGCTTCGTCACCATCGGCGTGTTTTCCGGCACAGAGCAGGGCGTGCAGGGCGCGGTGTTCCAGATGATCAGCCATGGCATCGTGTCCGGCGCGTTGTTCCTTGCAGTGGGCGTCGTTTACGACCGCATGCACACCCGCGAAATCGCAGCCTATGGCGGGCTCGCCGACCGCATGCCGATCTACGCCTTCTTCTTCATGGTCTTTACCATGGCGAATGTCGGGCTGCCCGGCACGAGCGGCTTCATCGGCGAGTTCCTGACGCTGATGGGCACTTTCGAGGCGAACACGGTCGCCGCGTTCTTCGCCTGCTTCGGCCTCATCCTCTCGGCTGTCTACGCGTTGACGCTCTATCGCAAGATGATCTTCGGCAAGCTCGAAAAGCCGTCGCTCGCCACGATCAAGGACATGGGGCCGCGCGAGATCGGCATCATGGCTCCGCTCCTGATCCTCACGATCGTGCTCGGCTTCTATCCGAAACCGGTGCTCGACATGACGAGCGGATCGGTCAAGGCGATGATCCAGCCGTATCAGAAAGAACTTCAGGCGAAAGCCGACACGGGCGCTGTGGCGAAGTCGTTCGCCGAACTTGAGAACAGGCGGTGACGATGCTGTCCGACGCTTTCACCAGAGCTTCCACCATGCTTTCGAGCTACGCGCCGATCTACCCGGAACTGTTCGTCGTGCTGGCGGCCTTCGTGCTCCTCCTGTGGGGCGTGTACAATCGCTACCCGGCGGGGCTTTCCATCAGCATTGTCGCTGTCGGCGTTCTCCTCGGCGCGATCGTGCTCGTCGCGCGTCAGCCGTCGCTCGCGCAGGAACTTTTCAACGGCGCGTTCGTGGATGACGGCTTCGCCCGCTTCATGAAGATCCTGACGCTCGCGGGCGCGGCGCTCGCGATCCTGCTCTCGCTCGATTATCTGCGCCGCGAGCGCATCCTGCGCTTCGAGTATCCGGTTCTGATCCTGCTGGCGACAGCAGGTATGATGCTGACCATCTCGGCGAACGACCTGATTTCGCTCTATCTCGCTCTCGAATTCCAGAGCCTCGCGCTTTACGTGCTCGCCGCCTTTCATCGCGATCATCTGCGCTCGACCGAAGCGGGCCTGAAATATTTCATCCTCGGCATCCTCTCGTCCGGCCTGCTGCTCTATGGCTCGTCGCTCGTCTACGGCTATACGGGCGCGACGAACTTCGCGCGCATCGCCGAAGCGGTGCATGCGAGCGGCGCATCGGTGGGCCTCGTCTTCGGCCTCGTCTTCATTCTCGCCGGGCTTGCCTTCAAGCTCGCGGCGGTGCCGTTCCACATGTGGACGCCCGACGTGTACGAAGGAGCGCCGACGCCCGTCACCGCCTTCTTCGCCACTGCCGCGAAGATGTCGGCCATGGCCATGCTCATTCGCGTGGTGCTGACCGCCTTCCCCGACGCGACGCAGCAATGGCAGCAGATCGTCATCGCGATTTCGGTTGCATCCATGGCGCTCGGCGCCTTTGCCGCCATCGGACAGAAGAACATCAAGCGCCTGCTCGGCTATTCGTCCATCGGACACGTCGGCTATGCGCTTGTCGGCCTTGCCGCAGCCGTTCCGGGCGGCGCCGCCGCCGAGGGCGTGTCGAGCGTGCTGATCTATCTTGCGATCTACCTCGCCATGACCGCCGGAGCCTTCGCCTGCGTGCTCGGAATGCGCAGCGGCCGCACGGCATACAGTGAAAACATCTCCGATCTCGCGGGCATGTCCAAAGATCAGCCGCTGTTCGCCTTCCTGTTCGCGATGCTGCTGTTTTCGCTCGCGGGCATTCCCCCCCTCGCCGGTTTCTTCGCCAAGCTGTACGTGTTCAATGCAGCCGTTCAGGCGCAGCTTTACTGGCTCGCCATCGTCGGCGTCGTGCTTTCAGTGATCAGCGCCTACTATTATCTGAGGGTTGTGAAGGTGATGTATTTCGACGAAAAGGGTGAAACCTTCGAGCCGATTGCGCCATCCGTGAAGATCACGCTCGGCATCACCGCCGCGTTCACGCTTCTGTTCTTCCTCTATCCGAGCCCGCTCAAGCTTGCAGCCGACGCAGCCTCGCGCACGTTCTTCTGAGGCTCGATGACGCCAAGCGATACACCGGTCTTACGCTTCGAAAGCATCGATTCCACGAATGAGGAGGCGCTGCGGCGGCTTGCTTCCGGCCTGAAAGCGCCATTCTGGGTCGTGTCCGAGGTGCAGACCCGTGGGCGCGGCCGCGCGGGGCGGCAGTGGAAGTCGCCCGGAGGGAACCTCTACGCGACGCTTGCCATCACGCTGAAGGTCAGCGCGGCAACCGCGACGCAGCTTTCCTTCGTGGCGGGTCTCGCCGCGCACGATGCCGCCTCGGCCTTTCTTTCGCAGGACAAGGCTTCGCGCCTGCGTCTCAAATGGCCGAACGACCTGATGCTCGACGGCGTGAAACTGGCTGGTCTTCTGCTTGAGAGCGTTACCGTTGCGGATGGCCTCGCCGTTATCCTCGGTATCGGAATCAATGTTGCGGCTCCGCCCGCCGACACAGGCCGCTCTGTCGCCTCGCTCGCGCTTTCGCCGTCATCCGTCGAGGATGTTTTCGAATCGCTCGCGGATGCGCTCGAACGCCGGATCGCGCAGTGGAATGAGGGGCGCGGCTTTCCGGCAATCCGGGAAGCGTGGCTTGCTCGCGCGCTGGCGCTCAATGAGACAATCAGCGTAAATTTGAACAGTTCTATTATTCGCGGTAGATTTTCCGGCGTCGACGATAACGGCGCATTGAAGCTTACCACCGAGGCGGGGGTTGTCATGACCGTCACCGCGGGCGACATTTATCCGGATGCGCTTCGCTGACCGACTGGGCCAGCGACATAACTCCCTTTGTTGGAAACCATAAAAAGAATGACAGTGACAGGAACGCCTGCCAATTCCGAACTCGTATTTTTACCCCTCGGCGGCATCGGTGAAATTGGCCTCAACGTCTACCTTTACGGACTGGGAACCGAGGAAGACCGCCAGTGGCTGATGATCGACTGCGGCATCACCTTCCCCGACGATTCGGAGCCTGGGGTGGATGTGGTTCTGCCCGACCTGCGGTTCATCGAAAACGATCGACAGAACCTCGCGGGCATCCTCATCACCCACGCGCATGAAGATCATATCGGCGCTGTCGCGGAGATGTGGCCGAAGCTGCGCGCGCCCGTCTACGTGACGAAATTCGCCGCCCATCTCCTGCGCTCGAAACTTCAGGAGCACAGCCACGGCTCGGAAGTGCCGATCGTCGAGATGGCGCAGGGGTCGCGCTTCAATATCGGACGCTTCGACATCGACCTCGTCACGATGGCGCACTCCATCCCCGAGTGCAATTCGGTGTTCCTGCGCACGCCCGCTGGCAATGTGCTCCACACGGGCGACTGGAAATTCGACGACACTCCCGCCTATGGCGATCCGAGCGACGAGGCGAAGCTTGCACGGCTCGGCGACGAGGGGGTGCGCGCGCTGATCTGCGACAGTACGAACGCGCTCGTCGAGGGCATCAGCGTCACGGAAGAAGTGGTCGCGAACAATCTGAAGCTCGTCATCGGCCGCCAGAAGGGCCGCGTCGCGCTCACCACCTTCGCGTCGAACGTCAATCGGCTGATTTCGATTTCGGAAGCCGCGCGCGCCGCCGGCCGCGAGGTCGTGCTGGTCGGCCGCGCCATGCACCGGATCGTGGAGGCCGCGCGCGATTCCGGTCTCTGGCCGGAGCATCTGACCTATTCCGATCAGGATGCGTTCCCGTCGATTCCGCGCGACAAGGTTCTCGCGCTCGTTACCGGCAGTCAGGGCGAGGGGCAAGCGGCTCTGGCGCGGATCGCGAAGGGCGAACATCCTTTCGTGAAATTCGACCAGGGCGACAGCGTCATCTTCTCCTCGCGCACCATTCCCGGCAACGAAGACTCGGTGATCCGCATCCAGAACCAGCTCGCGGATCGCGGCATCTCGATCATCACGGAAGCGCACGAGGGACCGATCCACGCGTCCGGCCACCCGCGCCGGGGCGAACTCACGCGCATGTACCGGCTCACACGGCCGCAATACGTCATCCCCATGCATGGCGAACCGCGCCACCTCGAAGCCCACGCCACCTTCGCCGAAGGTCATGGCCTCATGACGCTTCGCGGCGTGCGCGACGGAAAGCTCGTGCATGTCGGGCCGCAGCATCCGCACATCGCAGACAGCGGCGTGCCGGTCGGGCGGCTTTACCGCGATGGCAATCTCGTGCTCGACGCGGACGACCCTTGCGTAACCGAACGCAGGCGGCTTTCGTGGAACGGCTATGTGGCGGTGTCGGTGGTCATTTCGCGCAGCGGCGATCTCGCGGCTAACCCCGTCGTCAGCATGGCAGGGCTTCCCGCGCGCGACGCCAAAGGCTCGCCGATAAGCGAGCGCGCCCTGTCCGCCGTCTACAACGCGGTGGAGAGCATCCCGCGCCCGAGGCGGAAGGACCCCGCCTTGATTCGCGACGCGGTGACGCGCTCGGTGCGCGCCGAGATGCGCCTCGTTTGGGGCAAGAAGCCGCTTTGCTCGGTGCTCGTTTCCGTGCTTTAACCGCGCAAAACATGAGGACCGTCGCATGATCGGACGCTTGAACCACGTTGCGATTGCCGTGAAGAATCTGGATTCTGCCGCGGCCGTCTATCGCGAGACACTCGGCGCGGAGGTTTCCGAAACCGTGCCACAGCCGGACCACGGCGTGTCCACGATCTTCATCACGCTGCCGAATACCAAGATCGAGCTTCTGGAGCCGCTGGGCGAGGGTTCGCCGCTGGCGAAGTTCCTTGAAAAGAACCCCGACGGCGGCATCCACCACATTTGCTACGAGGTGGACGACATCCTCGCCGCGCGCGACAGGCTTGTGGCGAAGGGCGCGCGCGTGCTCGGCAACGGCGAGCCGAAGATCGGCGCACATGGCAAGCCGGTGCTTTTCCTTCACCCGAAGGATTTCTGCGGCACGCTCGTTGAACTTGAGCAGAGGTAAGGCGCCATGAACATCCTGCTGGCGATTGCGTTCTTTCTCACGTGCTGGTGGGTTGTGTTCCTTTTCAGCATTCCCCGAAAGATCGCTGTCCATGGCGAGATTCCGGCGCGGGGCAAATATCTGATCGGCCCCATCGTGCTGGCGACCGTAGTTGCGACGCTGTTCGTCGTGGCGCTGCATGAGGCGATTTCGCTCGGCATCATCGGCACCGGCACCTTCCTCGCCGGGCAATAAAAAAAGGCAGCAAGGAAACTTGCTGCCTTAGGCACTGCTGCTGGCTTTTATGTTTTTTAAGCAGCCCGCGCCCTTGGGGACAGCGCAAGCCGTTTTCCTCCCTAGACCTGGGCGCCGCGCCTCGTTCTGTGCTCAGCCATCCGATTCCCATGTCAAATTGTTATGGCAGACTAGCAAAAAACGCAGAGGTTGTCACTTCTACTATTGGGCAACAAGGCGAAAAAATACGCAAATAGCCTGCCGAGGCGTTAAATCGTTCCCTCTTGCCTGGTAATGGCGTACTTCGCTTGCCTACGGGATGTGCTTTCGCGTTCGTGCCTTATTCAATGGGCACAACCTCACAGCCACAAACAACGCTCTTGAGACCTGTGCCCTGGAGCGCTCGCCTGCAGATCAGGGGCAGAGCGCGCTTTCGAGACGTTGCCAAGCTTCCTCACTGCCCGGAATGCCGAAACGGAGCCACGAGCGCTCATAAGCAAAGCGCCGCACCAGAATGCCATGCTCGCCAAGACGGTTCACGAGCGCCAACGCGGTGTTGGTCCCGGCGTTCGCTCTGCCTTGCGCCGGAATCGTCTCATTCGTCCTCAACGGAACGCTTTCAAATGGGGGGCGATCCGGCGCGCATACGGCAAGGCGGTAAAGGGGCGTGCCGCCGGCAATCACGCATCCAGCCCTCACCAGAAGCGCATCAAGCCGGGCGGCATCGGCGGCGAGGCGCGCACGGGCCGCTTCAAGCCACGCGCTGTCGTCGAGAGCCGCCGTTCCGATGGCGAGCGCGGGGCCGGACACGGCCCATGGGCCGAGCATGCCGACAAGCCGCGCGGCAAGCGCGGGTTCCGCGATGGCGAAACCGAGGCGCACACCGGCGAGACCATACATCTTGCCGAACGAGCGCAGCACGATGGTCGACGGCGGCAGCCTCCTGACGAGGCTTGCGTTTGTATCCACCACATCCACGAAGGCTTCATCGACCACGAGCAGGCCGCCGCGCCTGGCAAGCGATGTCGCCCATTCCGCGAGCGTGTCGGCTGCGATCAGCCGCCCGGTCGGATTGTTGGGGTTGACGACGATGACGGCGGCGGCCCCCTGCGCCTCCGCCAGCGACGTCACCTCGCGCACGTCGTGGCCTTCGCGCCGCCACGCCGCCGCGTGCTCGGCATAGGTTGGAGAAAGCACGGCCACCCATGACCGAGCGCCTGCGATGTCGGTCCCCCCGGCGCCTTGCAGCGGCTGCCGAGACGACGCGACGAGCCTCGGCAGGATCTGGATCAATGCCTGCGTGCCGGGAGCCGCGACGACATTGTCGGCGCTCATCGCGCCGTAACGCGCCGCAGCCGCCTGCCGCAGCGCGCGTTCTTCGGAGGCCAGCGGCAGGCGCGTCCATAGCCCCGCGCCGATCGCGGGCAAAGGATAGGCGACGGGATTGATGCCGGTCGAAAGATCGATCCACGGTTGCGGCGCCTTCGGCCAGCGGCGCTGCGCTTCGTCGAGCGCGCCGCCATGGGGAATGACGCCATGCGCCGGAGCATCGCCTTGCGCCAGAGCGAGGCGCCGCTCGTGCGGCTTTCCCGCAGTCGCGGCTTCATCTATAGGAGCGTTACTCTTCATCGCGCGTCCGCGCTTTCGCCTTTCGGATCATGTTCGTCACGCTCGCCCTCATCGCGCTCCTGGTTGAAGCCGCAGCAGGATATCCGCCCGCGCTGTTCCGCGCCGTGGGGCATCCGGTGACATGGATCGGCGCACTCTTATCATGGTGCGACCGCAACTTGAACCGCCCCGCGTGGTCGTTCGGCAAGCGTCGAGCGGGGGGGCTTGTCACCATCGCGCTGGTGCTCGGTGCGACGGTCGCGGTCAGCGCCGGTTTATGGGCCGCGCTCGAAAGCGCCCTGCCCCCGCTTGCCGCCGCTGTGGTGGGCGGAATTTTCGCGAGTTCCCTTCTCGCGCAGCGAAGTCTGGCGGAGCACGTGGAAGCCGTCGCCGACCGGCTTGAGGCGGACGGTCTCGATGGCGGGCGCGAGGCTGTAACGTTCCTTGTCGGCCGCGACGTGTCCGCGCTCGACGAGGCGGGCGTCTGCCGCGCCACTGTGGAAAGCCTTGCAGAAAATTTCTCAGACGGCGTTGTCGCGCCGCTGTTCTGGCTTGCGCTGGGCGGCCTTCCCGGCGCGGCTCTCTACAAGGCGACGAACACCGCCGACAGCATGATCGGCCACAAATCCGAGCGCTACCTCGCCTTCGGCTGGGCGTCCGCGCGGCTCGACGATCTCCTGAACCTGCCCGGATCGCGGCTTGCGGCGCTGTGGCTTACGCTTGCCGCGCTGCTTCAGCCTTCCGCCTCCGCCGTGGACGCCGCGCGCGCGGTGTTCCGGGACGCACGCCGCCATCGCTCGCCGAACGCGGGCTGGCCGGAAGCCGCCATGGCTGGCGCGCTCGGCTTCAAGCTCGGCGGCCCGCGCATCTATGGCGGCACGCCCGTCGATGACGCGTGGATGGGCGACGGGCGTGCCGCGCTCACTGCGGACGATATCCGCGCGGCTTTGCGTCTCTATCGCACCGCCTGCCTCATTCAGGCGAATGCGCTCGCGGCGACGGTTGTCGCTTTCACGGCGCTTTGACGAAATCAGAAGCACGCTTCAGGCTTCCGTTTGAGCATGATCCTGTCGCAAACCCCGCGGCTCCTTTTGCAGATCGTTTCGCGGCCGCGTATCGACGCTGTGGCATTCCACCCGCCCCGATTGCGTTTGACAGCCCGCGCGCGCATTGGCTAACTGCATTTTTTGACGGAGCGCCACGCCGATCCCTTGAGCCGATCCGACTGAGCCGAGCCCTGTCCATGTCCGCCCCGAAATCGATGACTGACGACCAGAAGCCCGCTCCGCGGGACTATATCCGCGACGGAGCCGAGATCTATCGCCGCTCCTTCTCGATCATCCGCAGCGAGGCCGACCTCTCGCGCTTCGACGAGCTTGAGGCGAAGGTCGCGGTGCGCATCATCCATGCCTGCGGGATGGTCGATGTGGTGAACGACCTCGACATGTCGCCGGGCTTCGCCGCCGCCGCGCGCGAGGCGCTGCTCAAGGGCGCGCCGATCCTCTGCGACGCGAACATGGTAGCCTTCGGCGTCACGCGCGCGCGCCTTCCCGCCGACAATGACGTGATCTGCACGCTTGCCGACGAGAGCGTGCCCGAGCTTGCGAAGACCATCGGCAACACGCGCTCCGCCGCCGCGATGGAGCTTTGGCTGCCGCATCTCGAAGGCGCGGTGGTCGCTATCGGCAACGCGCCGTCCGCGCTGTTCCGGCTCCTTGAAATGCTGGACGAAGGCGCGCCCGCGCCTGCCGCCATCATCGGTACGCCGGTCGGCTTTGTCGGCGCGGCGGAGTCGAAGGACGCGCTCGCCGCCGACGGCCGCGTGCCGTATCTCGTGGTGAAGGGAAGACGGGGCGGAAGCGCGATGGCCGCCGCCGCCGTCAATGCGCTCGCGAGCGAGAAGGAATGAGCGCGCTCGATGCGATCATGGGCGGCGCGGTTGGCGGGACGCTCTACGGCATCGGCGTCGGGCCGGGAGACGTGCGCTATCTCACGCTGCGCGCGGCGGGGCTGATCCGCTCTGTCGATGTGCTCGCGTGCTTTGCCAAAGAGGGCCGCAACAGCTGCGCCCGCACCGTCGCCGCGCCGCTGATCGAGACCGGCCGCGAGGAACTGACACTGTATTACCCGGTCACGACCGAAGCGCCGGTCGGCGACGGCGCCTATGACGAACCCATGCGCGATTTCTACGAGGCGTCGGCGGAAAAGCTGGCGGATCTGCTTCGCGCGGGCAAATCGGTCGGGCTGATGGGCGAAGGCGACCCGTTCTTCTACGGCTCGTTCATGCATATGTGGCGCAGGCTGGAGCGCGATTTCGCGGTGGAGATCGTGCCCGGCGTCATCGGTATTTCAGGCTGCGCGGCCAAGGCCAACACGCCGCTCACCTGGGGCGACGACGTGCTGACGGTGCTGCCTGGCACGCTCGACGAGGCGACGCTCGCGTGCCGTCTTGCCGACACGGACGCCGCCGCCATCATGAAGGTCGGTCGTAACCTCGCAAAGGTACGCCGCGCAATAGCCGCCGCCGGGGTTCTCGACCGCGCGATTTACGTAGAGCGCGGCACCATGCCGGGCGAGCGCATCCTGCCGCTGGCCGAGATACAGGCGGAAACGGCTCCCTATTTCACCATCATCCTTATCCCCGGTAACGGGAGGCGGATATGACGGGATCGCTCGTCATCGTTGGCGTCGGGCCGGGAGACGCGGCCTACACCACGCCTGCCGCCAGCCTCGCGCTGGCCGAGGCGACCGACCTCATCGGCTACGGCCTCTATCTCGACCGGGTGCCGCAGCGCGAAGGGCAGACGCGCCACGCGTCCGGCAACCGCGTGGAGATCGACCGCGCGCGCCATGCGCTGGAACTTGCGGCTCTGGGGCACCGCGTTGCCGTCGTCTCCGGCGGCGATGCGGGCGTGTTCGCCATGGCGGCGGCGATCTTCGAGGCGGTGGACGCGGGCGATCCCGCCTGGCGCGCGCTCGATATCCGCGTCGAACCGGGCGTGACCGCGATGCTGGCGGTGGCCGCAGCAGTCGGCGCACCGCTCGGCGGCGATTTCTGCGCAATCTCGCTCTCGGACAATCTCAAAAGCTGGGCCACGGTGGAGCGCCGTCTTCGCGCGGCGGCTGAGGCCGATTTCGTCATCTCGCTTTACAACGCGAAGTCGCTCGCGCGGCCGCATCAGTTGGGCCACGCATTCGACATTCTGCGCGACGTGAAGGCGGGCGAAACGGTCGTGCTCTTCGTACGCGCGGCTGGCACGGCGGACGCACGCGTGACAGTGACGACGCTGGCCGAGGCAGACCCCTCCATCGTAGACATGCGAACGCTCGTCATGATCGGCGCTAGCACAACAAGGCTCATCGAACGCGATGGCGGCGCGCGGCCCTGGGTCTACACGCCGCGGTCGGAGCGCGCCCCGGAATGATCGCGCGCGGCGAGCAGCGTTTCGAGCCATGCCACCGCTTCTTTGGCGGAGCCGAGCACATGGCCCGCAGGCTTGTCGGGCCGCTCGATCATCACAACGGGCAGGCCGAGCGCGCGGGCGGCCTCGATCTTGCCGCATGTGGCCGCGCCGCCCGAGTTCTTCGACACGATCACATCGAATCCGCCTTGACGCATCAGGCGCAACTCGGCTTCGGCGTCGTAGGGGCCGCGCGCCTCGATAAAGGCAAGGTCCGGCGGCAACGGCACGCCCTCGGGCCGGTCGATCACGCGGGCCACATAACGATGCTGAGGCGCGGCGGCGAAAGCCGGGAGTTCGAGCCGCCCCACGGTGAGGAACACGGTGCGCGGTGCGTCGCCGAGAGCGGCGGCAGCGGCTTCGGGCGAGGGAACGGAAATCCAGCGGTCGCCTTCACTGAGCGCCCATGCGGGACGCACGAGGCTTGCGAGTGGAACACGAGCCGCCTCCGCCGCCTTCACGGCATTGGCGGAGATGCGCGCGGCAAAGGGATGGGTGGCGTCGATCATGGCGTCGAAGCGCTCGTCGCGAAGATACGTCGCGAGGCCCTCCGCTCCGCCGAAACCGCCGATGCGGAACGGGATGGGAGGCGTTACGGGCGAAACGGTGCGCCCCGCGAGCGACAGCGTTGGCTCGAAGCGCACATCGCCCGCGAGCAATTTCGCGAGCGCGGAAGCGTCGGCCGTACCGCCGAGGATGAGAAGTCGCATCGTGAACTCTCACGGAATGTCGCAAAGTCGCGACGGGCTTCATGATGGAAACGCTTCGACCAAACACGCTTCTGCGCTGGCTGTCCATCGTCGGCATCGGCGAGGCCGGCGTCGACGGGTTGACGGCGCATGCGCGCGCGCTCGTTTCGGGCGCCGAGCTGGTGGTCGGCGGCGCGCGGCATCTGGCGCTCGCGGCACCGCTGATCCGGGGTGAGACGCTCCAATGGCCGAGCCCGCTTTCCGACGCCTTCCCGCTGATTGCCAGGCGGCGCGGGTGTCCCGTGTGTGTTCTGGCGAGCGGCGACCCGTTTCATTATGGCGTCGGCAAACAGATCGCCCAATTCGCCAGCGCAGATGAAATTCTCTGCCTGCCGCAGCCGTCGTCTTTCAGCCTCGCGGCGTCGCGCCTCGCGTGGGCGCTGCAGGACGTTGCGACGATCACGCTGCACGGGCGCGCGCTGGAAGGACTGACCCGGCATCTGTTTCCCGGTGCCCGCATCCTCGCGCTGTCCTGGGATGGTTCGACGCCCGCGAAGGCCGCGCGGCTGCTGACGGATCTCGGCTTCGGCGCGTCCACGCTCACGGTTCTGGAAGAGATGGGCGGGCCGAAAGAACGCATCCGTTGCACGCCAGCAGAAAGTTTCGCGCTCGAAAACATCGCCGCGCTGAATGTGCTCGCCATCGAAGTTGCAGGTGGAGCGGGCGCGCGCATCGTGCCGCTGACGCCCGGCCTCGACGATTCGCTGTTCGAGAGCGACGGCCAATTGACAAAGCGCGAGGTGCGCTCCGTCACGCTGGCGGCGCTGGCGCCCCGGCCGGGCGAACTCCTGTGGGACATCGGCCTCGGCTCCGGCTCCATCGCCATCGAGTGGCTGCTGCGGCATCCGTCGATGCGTGCCGTCGGCATCGAGGAGAACGCGGAGCGGGCCGCGCGGGCGATGCGCAATGCGCTGGCACTTGGCGCGCCGGATCTTCGCGTGGTCGAAGGCAGCGCGCCCGATGCGCTGGCGGGCCTGCCTTCACCGGACGCGGTGTTCATCGGGGGCGGGCTGACGGACGCAGGCGTTTTCGACGCCGCGTGGGCCGCGCTGAAGCCCGGCGGCCGTATCGTCGCCAATGCCGTCACCCTCGAAAGCGAGGCGTTGCTGGTCGATGCGTTCAAACGGCGCGGCGGCGAGCTGACCCGCATCGAGATTTCACGCGCGACCGCGCTCGGCAGCTTCACCGGCTGGCGTGCGGCGATGCCAGTGACGCAGTGGCGCGCGGTGAAGTCATGAGGGGCACGACGACCATCGTCGCGGGGCTCGGCTTCCGCAAGAACGCTGGCGCGGACGCAATCGGCGGCGCTGTCGCGGCGGCGCTTGAAGCGGCAGGCGTCGAGGCAAGCTCGCTCGACGCGCTCGCCACGCTCGCGGATAAGGCCGCCGAGCCGGGATTTCTGAAAACGGCGCAGCGTCTTCGCCTGCGCGTCGCGCTCGTGAGCGCCGCAGATATGACCGAAGCGTCGGAGGCCGGGCTGACCGTCTCGGAACGCGTCCTCGCGGAAAAAGGCGTCCCCTCCGTCGCTGAGGCAACGGCGCTTGCGGCGGCGGGTCCGGGGGCGCGGCTCCTCTGCGCGCGCGTCACCAACCGCGAAGCGGCCTGCGCCATCGCCATCGGTAAAGCGGCCGCCGCTACGGGAGAGACCGAGTGACCGTTCATTTCATCGGCGCCGGGCCGGGCGCGCCAGACCTCCTGACCCTTCGCGGCCGCGACCTCATCGCGGCCTGCCCCGTTTGCCTCTATGCGGGCTCGCTCGTGCCGCAGGCGATCCTCGGCCACTGCCCGCCCGGTGCGCGCATCGTCAACACCGCGCCCATGTCGCTTGACGAAATCATCGCCGAGATCGTGGACGCGACGGCGGCGGGCCATGACGTCGCGCGGCTTCATTCCGGCGACCTGTCGGTTTGGAGCGCGCTTGGCGAGCAGACGCGCCGCCTCGACGCACTCGGCATTCCGTATACCGTGACGCCCGGCGTCCCGTCGTTCGCGGCAGCTGCGGCGGCGCTCGGCCGGGAATTGACGCTGCCGGAGGTGGCGCAATCGGTCGTGCTGACGCGAACATCGGGCCGCGCGTCGGCCATGCCCGAGACAGAGACGCTCGCCGCATTCGCCGCGACGCGCGCCACGCTCGCGGTGCATCTTTCGATCCACGCGCTCGAAACGGTGGTCGGCGAACTTCTCCCGTTCTACGGCCCGGACTGCCCTGCGGCGGTTGTCTATCGCGCGAGCTGGCCGGAAGAAACGATCATCCGCGCGCCGCTCGGCGATCTGGCCGCGAAGGTGGCGGAAGCGGGCACCATCGACCGCACGGCGCTGATCCTCGTGGGCCGCTCTCTCGGCGCGACGGACTTCCGCGAAAGCTCGCTCTACGATCCGGGCTATCAGCGGCGCTATCGAGGCCGCGGCGAATGAGCGGCCCGGTCGCTCCCTCCGAAGCGCGCGGCCTCATCATTTCCGCCGTGCGATCCGGCGCGGGCAAGACCACGCTCTCGCTTGGCCTGATGCGCGCCTTGACGCGGCGCGGGCTCACGGTGCAGCCGTTCAAGTCCGGGCCGGACTACATCGACCCCGCGTTTCACGAAGCAGCCTGCGGGCGCCCGAGCTTCAACCTCGATAGCTGGGCGATGCCGCGCGGTCTGATCGGCGGCCTTATCGCGCGAGCGGGCGCGTCGGCTGACATGACCATCGCGGAAGGCGTGATGGGCCTGTTCGACGGCGTGGCGGCGGAAGGGCGAACAGCGCGCGGCGCGACGGCCGACCTCGCCGCTCTCACGGGCTGGCCGGTGGTGCTCGTTCTCGACGTGTCCGCGCAGTCCGAAACGGCGGCGGCGGTGGCGCTGGGCTGCAAGCTCTACCGCAACGATGTGCGGCTCGCGGGCGTAATCCTGAACCGCGTGGCGAGCGATGGGCATGAGCGGCCCATCCGCGACGCGCTGGAGCGGATCGGTATACCGGTGCTCGGCGCGATGCGGCGGCGCGCGGCCATCGCGCTGCCGGACCGGCATCTGGGGCTTGTGCAGGCGGGCGAGCATGCGGATCTCGACGGCTGGCTCGATACGCTGGCGGATGAGGTCGCCTCGCAGGTTTCGCTCGACGCCATCGAGGCGAGCGCCGCGCCGTGCATGCTTGCGGCAGAGCCATCCGCGCCGCCGCTGCCGCCACCGGGCCAGCGGATCGCGGTGGCGAGGGACAGCGCCTTTTCCTTCCTCTATCCGCACATGCTGCAAGGTTGGCGCGGCGCGGGCGCGGAAATCCTGTTCTTCTCGCCGCTGGCCGACGAAGCGCCCGACGCATCAGCGGACGCGGTCTGGCTGCCGGGCGGCTACCCGGAGCTTCACGCCGGGCGCCTCGCCGCCGCCTCGCGTTTTCTCGGCGGACTTCACGAAGCCGCCATGCGGGGCGCGCGCATTCATGGCGAGTGCGGCGGCTATATGGTGCTCGGTGCGGGGCTGGAAGACGCGGACGGCTTGCGGCACGCGATGGCGGGCCTGCTCGGTCTCGAAACGAGCTTCGCAAGGCGCAAGCTGCATCTCGGCTATCGTCGCGCGCGGCTGCTGGCGGAAAGCGCGCTCGGAAGCACCGGCGGCACTCTCTGGGGCCACGAGTTTCATTATGCGTCCACTCTGTCGGTGGACGACGCGCCGCTGCTCGACGCGCTGGATGCGCGCGGCGAGCCCTGCGCCGAGAGGGGCGCGCGGCGCGGAAACGTCAGCGGCACCTTCTTCCATGCCATCGCCGTCGAAAGCTGAGCCTTGTCAGGCACCGTCCGCCTTTCGCTCCATCGCCGCCTTGAGAAGCGCTGTCAGGCGATACGGCGCGTGTGCCAATCGGCCGAAAGGAAGCGTTGCGAAGAAGCCCAGCACGGTGCCGAGATGCACCGCGAGAAGCAGCCCCATCGCGGGCGTGTCGCGCAAGGCCAAGAGCGCGAGGCCGGACGCCGCAACGGCGAAAAGCTGGGCCAGCAGGACGAAATCGCCGGTGTTGTCGAAGGCGGTGCCGCCGCCCCTGCGCGCCACGGCGAGCCCCGCCGCGCCAATCACCATGCCGATGCCGCCGACAGTGCCGAGGATCACGGGCAGACTCGACAGCGGATAGGGCGCGAGCCAGCCGAAGCCGTGATGATAGAGGGTTGCGGTGCAGGTTGCCGCGAAGCACAGCAGGAAGCCGTATGCGAGCGCGTGGTGAAGGAAGCGCCGTGCGATGCTTCTCTCGCAGGGAATGCCTCCGCCTTCGAGGTTTCGCAAACTCGCCACATCGCGGATCGCAAGAGGGATCGCGCGCCACGCGGAGCCGCCGCGGCGCACGTCGTCGGGACGCGAAAGAGCGCGCCAGAACCGCGCGACGCGGGCCCCGACCAGAGCCGTCCCGAACAGAAACGGGGCCAACGCCGCCGCCGTCATCGTCGCCCACGGGATGACCGCGTAAAATGCGCCCTCGCCCGAGTGCCGGGCGGTGAGCGTGCCCCACGGGACGAGCACGACGGTCAGCGCGACAACCGCGACGAAGATCGCGAGCGCCAACCATGGCCGTTCCTTCCAGGAAAGGCTCCGCACCTCCGCCAGCGCCCTCGGCGCATCCACCGCGAAGACATGCGGTGGCGCATATTGGCACGAGGTAAGGCAGTTTCCGCAATTGTGGCAGAGATGCGCGATATAGGCGATGTCGCCATCGCTGAAGGCGGGGGCCGCGACGCTCTTGCCTCTGCCGCCTCGTTCGCGATCCTCACGCGGCGACGCAGCGGCAGCAGCGCGGCGGGACAGGTGATCTCCCCGCCTCTCGATGGCCCGCATCGCCTCGCAGAAGCCATTGCAATAGTTGCAGACGGCGCAGATCGTGGCAATGCGGCGTGCTTCCGCCAGCGGCGCGAGGCTTCCCGATGGCGGCGTTTCAGGCGAGCGCATGACGGGCCGCCTCCTCTCCCGCGATGCGCCCGAACACCGCCCCGACGGTCATGCCGCCGCCCGCCACGTAGCCCGTGCCCAGAATATTCGGAGCCATGATCATGCCCGCCGCAAAGACGTTCACACAGGGCGATCCGTCGCGCCGCACGACGCGCGCGGTTTCGTCGACCCGAAGCCCAAAGCAGGTAAACGTGATGCCGGGCCGCATCGGGAAAGCGAAGAACGGCGGGCGCGTCACGCGGCCGGCTTCGCGCGCGGATGCCTCCAGCGTGGCTGCGTCCGCGCCGATCCGTTCCGCAAGCTCCGGGAGCGTCGGCGCTTCGAGCGGCGGAAACACAGAAAGCGGGGCGCGTTCGATGCCGAGTGCGTCGAGAACGAGGGCGGCGCTTCGCTCCGGCAGATCGGCGACGAGGCGGCCCCACGTCGCGTAACGTGTCGGGCCGGTGACGGCGGTCTCGTCCGCGAAGCGCGCGCCGCGCGCGTCGACCGCCATGCCGTATTCCATTCCGTCTACCCGGGTAACGATGCCGCCGTCGGCATGCGGCGAGCGGGCGTCGACCGCCACCAGATGCGCCGCGTCCGCGTCGCCTGTGGCTTCGGCCCCGTCCGCCAGCGCCTGGCGCAAGACCTCGCCTCGCGCGTAGGGCGTGCCGCGATTGATGAAGCCCGGCCGCGCGGCTTGCATGGCCGCCTGCATACCGCCGCAAGCGATCACCGTCGCGCAGGGATGAAACGGCTTCGCTGCACCGCTCCCGAGGTCCACGCTGTCGACGCCCGCGCCGTAAAGAACGCGCACGCCGAGCCGCTCCGCCGTCGCATATAGCGCGTTCACCGCCGCTTTGCCGCCACCGAGGAAAAACGCGGTCTTGCGCGAATGAGGGATGTCCCGTTTCTGGAACACTATTCCCTGCGCGGCGAGCCAGCCGGGCAGATCGCTCGATGCGCGCGCGAGCAGCCGCGAGAGAGCCGGGTCTGCCCTGCCCTCGCTCGCCTTGGCGAGGTCGGCCATGAACTCGTCTTCGCTGTAGGAGCCTGGGATCTGCGCGGTCGGCCCGTCATGCGCGATACGAAGATTGCGCGAATGCCGCGTGTTGCCGCCGCGAAGCTCGCGGGGAGCGGCTTCGAGCATCGTTACGCGAGCGCCGGCACGACGCGCGGATATCGCAGCCGCAAGCGCGGCCAGACCGCCGCCGATGACCAGAACCTGTTCGGGAAGTGCGCCTGTCATGCCGCGCGAGGAAGTTGAGGGTTGCCCTCACATATAGGAATTTTCCTCGTGCTGCCAGCGCCTTGCGCCCGCGAGATCTGCCGCCCCTGCGATGCGCGCGCAAAACACGTCGAATAGCGCTCGGCCCTCGCGCCAGTCGCCGATGCCGCTTTCGGCATTGATATGTCCGAGCGCGCCCGCGTCCACGAACTCCGCGCCCCAGGCAAGCGCGAGTTCCCGGGCGTATTCGATCGAGCCGAAGGGGTCGTTGCTGCTGGCGATGACTTGCGCGGGAAACGGAAGCCTCTCTCGGGGAAAGTCTCCGAAGGACACCGCCGCGGCGGGAAACGACCGAGAAGCGGGGTTTGGCGGAGCCACGAGAAACGCACCGCGAATCGTGCTGCGGGCGCGCACCGCCCAGTGAGCTACGAGGAGGCAGGAGAGGCTGTGCGCAATCAGGACGGGCGGCTCGCGCCCTTCGCCAACGGATGTATCGAGGGCGCGAAGCCAGTCGGCGAGTTCGGGACGATACCAGTCGGTGGGACAAAACCGACGGATTGACGAGGGTGCGGCCTCCCAAAGCGTTTGCCAGTGCGCCGCGCCCGAACCGCCGTAGCCGGGAAGCGAAATAATTTCATGCATCCCAATGAAGCGCCTTTATCAAGCTCGCTCGCAAGACCCGTCTGAAGCGGCCCAAGTGAAAAGGACGAGGAAACCGGTTCACTCTTCGATCGACTGCGGTTCAATCACATCGGAACGGGCTCTAGCGTTTTTCCTCTTCCTTCGCTTTCGTCAGGCGATCTATCTGCGCCTGCATGGCTGCGAGCTGGGTCTTCAATTCCGCAAGCTCCGGCGTCGAGGCAGCCTCGGTCGCCTTCGCGGCCTGCGGCTTTTCTCCCTCGGCCGGGGATTCGATCTTTGCGAACGGCGCGAACATCGCGAAAGCGCGCTCGAAGATCGCCATGTTCTGGCGAGCCTGCTCCTGCATCGCTCCGAAGGCGACGTTGCCGAAAGTATCGGTGAACTGCTTGTGGTATTTTTCCTGTTCGCGGGTCAGCGCCGTCAGGCTGTATTCGAGATATTTCGGCACCAGCTGTTCGATGGAGTGACCATAGAAGCGAATCAGCTGCCGCAGGAAGCCGATGGGCAGCAGGTTCGAGCCTGACTTGCCTTCCTCTTCCACGATGATCTGCGTAAGCACGGTGTGGGTCAGGTCTTCGCCGGTCTTCGCGTCGTAAACGAGAAAATCCCGCTCGGAGCGAACCATTTCGCCAAGATCTTCAAGCGTGACATAGCTGCTCGTCTCCGTATTGTAGAGACGGCGGTTCGCGTATTTCTTGATGATGACAGGCTTGGACTTGTCGCATTCCAAGGCTTTTTTGCCCGCAGCGCTCAAAGGAATGGGCTTTGCACCCTCCCCGTATCCGCTTTCCGGAGACAGCTTTTCCGCAGGTTTGTTCATCTATTGTTGCCTGTTGGATTATAGTGATACCATCATAAAGCAAGTTTCAGCTTTGCGCGATTTTTTTTCGCACCCGCGAGATTTCTCTTGCATTGCCGCCTGACAGCTTTTCGCATCGCGGTGCGCCTTGCAATTCCGCCTATTTGGTCATACCGGCGCAGGTTCAATGTTGTTAAGCTTCGCGCCAAAACATAAGGCTCGAAAGGAAGACAACCATGGCAAGGCACGACGACGACATCGTCATCGCAAGCGCGGCGCGCACTCCGGTCGGCTCATTCAATGGGAGCCTTGCCACGCTTCCCGCGCATGAACTCGGGCGGATCGTCATCACCGAAGCGCTGAAGCGTGCAAATGTCGATCCGAGCGAAGTCTCCGAGGTGATCCTCGGACAAGTGCTGACGGCGGGTCAGGGGCAGAACCCGGCGCGTCAAGCCTCCATCGGAGCGTCGCTGCCGATCGAAACCACCGCCATGACCGTCAATTTCGTCTGCGGGTCGGGCCTGCGCACCGTCGCGATGGCGGCGCAGGCGATCAAGAACGGCGACAGCGATATCGTGGTCGCGGGCGGACAGGAGAACATGAGCCTCTCGCCCCATGTCGCGCATCTGCGCAACGGCCAGCGCATGGGCAACCTCGAATTCATCGACAGCATGATCAAGGACGGCCTGTGGGACGCCTTCAACGGCTATCACATGGGCATCACGGCCGAGAACGTAGCGCGCCAGTGGCAGATCACCCGCGAGGATCAGGACGCGCTGGCTCTCGCGTCGCAGCACAAGGCCGCCGCGGCCAGGAAGGCCGGACGATTCAAGGATGAGATCATCCCCGTCACGATCAAGACGCGCAAGGGTGAGGTCGTGTTCGCCGAAGACGAATTCATTCGCGACAATGCCACAGTGGAAGACCTCGCGAAGCTTCGCCCGGCCTTCAACCCGAAGGAAGGCACCGTCACTGCGGGCAACGCGAGCGGCATCAACGACGGCGCGGCGGCGCTCGTGGTGTTGAAGCGCTCGGAAGCCGAGAAGCGTGGCATCGAGCCGCTCGCGCGCATCGCGTCGTTCGCGACGGCGGGCGTCGACCCGTCCATCATGGGCACCGGCCCGATCCCGGCATCCAAGCGCGCGCTCGAAAAGGCCGGCTGGACCAAGGACGACCTCGACCTTATCGAGGCAAACGAGGCGTTCGCCGCGCAGGCCGCCGCCGTCAACAAGGGCCTCGGCTGGGATGTCGAGAAGGTGAACGTCAACGGCGGTGCAATCGCCATCGGCCACCCCATCGGCGCGTCGGGCGCCCGCATTCTCACGACGCTCCTTCACGAGCTGAAGCGCCGCGACGCGAAGAAGGGGCTTGCCACGCTTTGTATCGGCGGCGGCATGGGCATCGCCCTTTGCGTGGAGCGCGACTAGTGGTCCAATGCCGGGGTGCGAGCGCCCCGGCACAGACGCGGGATATGCGCGGCGCTTCCCGGCGGTGCATATCCCTTGTCGCCGAAAGTCTCTGGGCGCCCGGCTATTGTCTTAAGCTTGCCGCATATAGTCCGGTTTGGCGTACAGCTTGAAGATCTGACCCGCGTGGCGGCCTCACGATGCCAAGCCGACGCAAGCTCTCTGTGCAACTCTGATGCAGCAAGCAGAGATGGGACGATCTACCAGGCCTTCCGCGGAGCTTTGCCCTCCGCGGGAAACTTTCGTCTCGGTTACAATCCTTCGGCGAAAAAGCTAGACTCAAAGCAACACACTTTATTGTTACGGAGGGAACGTTGAGCAAGGTAGCACTCATTACGGGCGGCACGCGCGGCATCGGAGCCGCTATTTCCGTCGATCTGAAGCATCACGGCTTCCGTGTGGCGGCGAACTACGCTGGCAACGATGAGGCGGCACAGAAGTTCAACGCGGAAACCGGCATTCCCGTCTTCAAGTGGGACGTGGGCGACTACGAAGCCAGCGTGGCGGGCCTCGCGCAGGTCGAGAAGGAAGTCGGCCCCATCGACGTCATCGTCAATAACGCGGGCATCACGCGCGACGCGATGCTGCACCGCATGACGCCGCAGCAATGGCGCGAAGTGATCCGCGTGGACCTCGACAGCCTGTTCAACACCGTGCAGCCGGTCATCAACGGCATGCGCGAGCGAAATTACGGCCGCATCATCAGCATCTCGTCCATCAACGGCCAGAAGGGTCAGATGGGCCAGACGAACTACTCCGCCGCCAAGGCGGGCGTGATCGGCTTCACGAAGGCTCTTGCGCAGGAGAACGCGAAGAAGGGCATCACGGTAAACGTCGTGGCGCCGGGCTATATCGACACGGAGATGGTGCAGGCCGTGCCCGGCAACGTGCTCGAAAGCATCATCGCGCAGATCCCGGTCGGCCGTCTCGGCAAGGCGCAGGAAATCGCGAAGTGCGTGTCGTTCCTTGCGAGCCGCGATGCGGGCTTCATCACAGGCGCGACGATCACCGCGAATGGCGGCCAGTATATCGCGACGTAAAGCAAGCCATAGACGCAAGCAGAAGCCGGGCAACGCCCGGCTTTTTTATGGATTGGCGGCGACGAAACACCAAGACGCCATGTAGCATTCAATTGAATGCTTGCTGCCGTGATGTAAAGACGCGGGACGAGAGACAAAGATAGAACGTGCTTCTGATCCAATCAAAAGGCGATATGTTCTACCGTGCCGCCTGCGTCTGGGATTGGGACTGCGTCTGGCCGATCGCGGCGGCGGGCAGGATAACGGGCGCCTCCGGCGCTTTCGCATAGCCGAAGAAGGCCAAGCCAAGTTCGTCGTTCAGATGAATGAGGCTCGACTGCACCCAGTCGTTGAACCCGTGCAGGTTCTGCAGAAGGTTGTCGTCGTTGCTCGCCGTCTGAAGCCCCTCGATCATCGCGTCCACGCGCTCCGCGGCGGGTCCGGCATTGCGCAGGCCGAAATTGCGACGCAGCAGTTCGATCATCGCCTGGATCTCGCCGAGGCAATAAGCGATGGATCGCGGCAGACGAGGATCGAATATCAGGAAGCGGGCGACTTCGCGCGGCTCGATATGCCGGGGATAGACGCGCCGATAGGCGTGATAGGCGGACGCGGCGCGCAAGAGAATCGACCAGAAGGTATGATCGTAATGACCTTCGTCGGCCGCCAGCCCCGTCTGCTGCTGGGCAAAGCGCACATCGAGAAGACGGCTCGTCTGGTCCGCGCGTTCGAGAAAGAGGCCGATCCGGAAAAACGGCCACGTCTCGTCGTGATAAAGCGTGTTCTCCGCAACGCCGATCTGCGCATAACACCCGCGCTTGATCGCGTCGCAGGTGCGCGACAGGCGCACTTCGGAAAGATCGGTGTTGCTGAAGGCAAACACGCGATTGCAGAAGTCGTTGAGCTGATACCACATGTCGATGGACAGCATCGGCCGAAGCGCGCGCGCATTCTCCCGCGCCGACCTGATCGACGACTGGATCGAGCCGGGGTTTTCCGCGTGCGCCATGTAGAAGCGGATCACGTTCTCCGCATTCGCCTCGGGGAAGGCTTTCGCGAAGGCCTGCTCGTCGGAATAAAGCGCGACGATCCAGGCCCAGCCATTGTCGTCCACGCGGCCCCGCTGAAAGGAAGTTTGCGTCTCGATGATGCGGCCGAGACTTTCCGTGCGCTCGAAATAGCGCGCCATCCAGAAAACGCTCTCCGCATGCCGGGAAAGGAGGCTGCTCACGCGTTGTCCTCCTTCAACACCCAGGTGTCCTTGGTGCCACCGCCCTGACTCGAATTAACGATGATCGACCCGCGTTTGAGCGCGACGCGCGTCAGCCCTCCCGGCAGAACCCAGGTCTCCTTGCCCGTGACGGCGAAGGGGCGCAGGTCGACATGGCGCGGTTCCACGCCCTGATCGGTGAGCGTCGGGCACACGGAAAGCTCGATCATCGGCTGGCTGATGTAATTCGATGGATCGGCCTTGAGCTGGTCGCGGCACAGGTCGATCTCGGCCTTGGTCGCTTTCGGTCCGACGCAGATGCCGTAACCGCCCGACTCGCCCACCGGCTTCACCACGAGCTTGTCGAGGTTGTCGAGCGTGTAACCGAGGCCGTCCTTCTCGCGGCAGATGTTGGTCTGCACATTCGGCAGAACCGGTTCTTCGTCGAGGTAGTATTTGATGATGCGCGGCAGATAGGCATAAACGGCCTTGTCGTCGGCAACGCCGGTGCCGACCGCGTTCGCGAGCGTGACATTGCCCTTGCGCACGGCGCGCATGAGGCCTTTCACACCGAGCGCGCTCTCGGGGCGGAAGGCTTCAGGATCGAGGTAATCGTCGTTCAGGCGGCGATAGATGACATGCACCGGCTTCGGGCCCGACACGGTCTTCATGAACACCTTGTCGTCGTCCACGAACAGGTCGCGGCCCTCGACCAGCGGTATGCCGATCTCGCGCGCGAGAAACACATGCTCGAAATAGGCCGAGTTGAAGACGCCGGGCGAAAGCAGCACGATCTGCGGCTCGCTCACGCCGATGGGGGCGCATTCGATGAGCTTGTCGCCGAGTTGCGTGCCGTATTCCGACACGCTTTCGATGGCAAAGCCGTGCATGAGGTCGGGGAAGGCGCGTTGCATCAGATGCCGGTTTTCCACCACGTAGGAAACGCCCGACGGCGTGCGGCCGTTATCCTCCAGGACGTAGAACTCGCCGCGCGGGTCGCGGATGACATCGATGCCGCCGATGTGGATGTATGTGCCGCAAGGGGGATCGTAGCCGATCATCTCGGGCCGGTAATTCGCATTGCCGAGCACGAGGTCTTCGGGAACGACGCCGTCCTTCAGGATCTTGCGGTCGTGATAGACATCCCACAGGAAGAGGTTCAGCGCCTTGATGCGCTGCTTCACGCCCTTGTCGAGCGTCTTCCAGTCCTCGGCGGTGATCACGCGCGGGATCACGTCGAACGGCAGGATGCGGTCGATGGCCGTACGGTCGCTGTAGACGGTGAAAGTAATGCCAAGGTTGAAAAGCTCGCGCTCCGCATCCGCCGCGCGTTCGCGAAGCTGAACAAGCTCGAGTTGCTGAAGTCGATGCCACAGCGCGGTGAGATGGCGATTGCGGCTATCCGGCGAGCCCAGAAGTTCGCAATAAAATTGCCCCGCATTGTAGTTGTCGAGCGGGGCTACGGTGGATGGATTTTTTAGCGCTGTGATCGTCGCCATGCAGGAAGGCCCCCGGGGAACGTCAGCCGTCATCGCCGATGCGTGAGGAGGGAAAGACTCGAGCCAATGTCAGTCACGAGACTATCACAGCACGCTACTAGGCCGGTATATAATTTTCAGATGAAAAGCTGAGCAGAATGCTTAGTTTCTGCGCATTTTCTTCTCGATCGCCCAGTATAGTCTCAGCCTTGAACGAACGCTTCGAGACCGGAAAGCCGAAGGCGCGGCTCAAGCGCGGGGACACGGCGGGGCGGATAGGGCGCAACGGCCTTCGCAATCGCGGCGATGTGATCGGGCGTCGTGCCGCAGCAGCCGCCGACGATGTTCAAAAGCCCGTCCGCCGCCCAGGATGCCATCGCGCGCGCCATCGACTCGGGCGATTCGTCGTATTCGCCCATGGCGTTCGGCAGGCCCGCATTTGCGTAAACGCTCATATAAGTGTCGGCGACCTTCGACAGGAGCGCGACGGGTGGACGAAGCTGATCCGCGCCAAACGCGCAGTTCATGCCCACCGAGAACGGCTTCAGATGGCGCAGCGAATACCAGAATGCCTCGGGCGTCTGCCCCGACAGGTTGCGGCCCGAAAGATCCGTAACCGTGCCGGAAAGCATCAGCGGCAGGTCCACGCCGGTTTCGTCGAACGCCTTCTTGGCGGCAAAACCCGCCGCCTTGGCATTCAGCGTGTCGAAAACGGTCTCGATCAGGATCGCATCCACGCCCCCCTCGATCAACGCACGCGTTTGCTCCTCATAAGCTTCGACGAGTTCGTCGAAGCTTATGTTGCGAAAGCCGGGGTTATTCACGTCCGGCGAGAGCGATGCCGTCCGGTTCGTGGGGCCGATGGAACCCGCGACGAAGCGCGGCTTCTCCGGCGTCTTCGCCGTATACGCATCCGCCGCCTCGCGCGCGAGCTTCGCCGCCTCCAGATTGATCTCCGCCGAAAGGTCTTCCATGCCGTAATCGGCCATCGAGATGCGCTGCGCGTTGAACGAGTTCGTCTCGACGATGTCCGCGCCCGCTTCGAGATAGGCTTCGTGCACGCCCTTGATGATGGCGGGCTGCGTCAGCACCAGAAGGTCGTTGTTGCCCTTGAGGTCGCTCGGCCAGTCCTTGAAGCGCTCGCCGCGATAGTCGGCCTCGGTCGGCTTGTGGCGCTGGATCATCGTGCCCATGCCGCCATCGAGGATGAGGATGCGCTCTTTCGCGGCGGCTTCGAGGGCGGCGATGCGGTCGGTGCGATTCATGGACGGGGCCTTATGCGTTGGCGGCGGAAGCTGGAACGTGCGGCTTGATGCCGAGCGTATGGCAGATCGCATTGACGAGCGGCGCGCGGTTCAGCGTGTAGAAGTGGAACTCCGTCACGCCGCCTTTCACGAGATCCTGCACCTGCTCGGCCGCGACAGCCGCCGCGACAAGCTGCGTCGTTTCCGGATCGTCCGCAAGCCCCTCGAAACGGGCGGCGACGGAAGGGGGCATGCTCGCGCCGCATCGCGCCGCAAAGCCCGCGATCTGCTTGAAATTGTGGATCGGGATCTGCCCCGGCACGATGGGAATGTTGATGCCGCGCGCGCGGACGCGGTCGAGATAGCGCCAATAATGGTCGTTATCGAAGAAAAACTGCGTGATGGCGCGCGTGGCGCCCGCGTCCACCTTCGCCTGAAGCACATCGAGATCGACATCGAACGATGCCGATTCCGGGTGCTTCTCGGGATAGGCTGAAACCGACACCTCGAAATCGCCGATGCCCTTCAGCCCAGCGACGAGGTCGGCGCTCGACTGGTAGCCGCCCGGATGCGCCGCATAGGCCGCGCCGGCGCCCGCCGGGGGATCGCCGCGCAACGCCACGATGTGACGCACGCCCGCTTCCCAATAGTCGCGCACGACGGCATCGACTTCGTCCTTTGTGGCCGCGACGCAGGTGAGATGCGCGGCGGGCTTCAGCGACGTCTCGGCGAGGATGCGCGACACGGTCGAATGGGTGCGCTCGCGCGTCGAGCCGCCCGCGCCGTAGGTCACGGATACGAATTCCGGCGCGAGCGGTTCCAGCTTGCGGATCGCCTGCCAGAGAGACGCCTCCATCGCGTCGGTCTTCGGCGGAAAAAACTCGAAGCTCACCGAAATCGGCGCGTGCGCCCGTCTTTGCGTTCCTGCTTCCGTCACGAAGCCGCCCTCCACTTTTGCGCTGCCGCGCCTTTCTTTTTGCCGGACCAGATTGCCACCGTCAGCGCTTTCTCTCTGGCATGGCTGGCCTTGAGTTCGCGATAGGCGGTTTCGCCGAGCCCGCATTCCGCGAGCCAGCCCCTGATTTCATCCGCGCCGAAGCCGAGCCGTACATGGGCGTGCTCTTCGCGCAGGAATTCGAGATTATGCGGCGCGAAGTCCACCACGACGAGGCGGCCATCCGGCTCCAGCACCCGCACGGCTTCCGCGAGCGCCGCCTTCGGATAGGCGAGGAAGTGCAGCACCTGATGGACCACGACCGCACCGGCGCTCCCTTCCGAGAACGGCAGATTATAGATGTCGCCTTGCCGCACGCTGCATTTCGTAGCGCCCGCGCTTTCGAGGCGAACGCGCGCGCATTTCAGCATTTCGCGGTTGGTGTCGATGCCGACGAGACGGTCGGCGCGCTCCGCAGCGAGTTCGAGAATGCGGCCGGTGCCGGTGCCGAGATCGAGCAGGAGATCGTACGGGCCGGGGCCCAGCGCGTCGAGGATCGCGGCTTCCACTTCGGGCTCCGGCACATGCAGCGAGCGGATGCGATCCCACTGGACGGCGTTCGCATCGAAATAGCCTTGCGCGAGTTCGGCGCGGCGCGCCCGGATCTGGTCGGCGCGTTCGGTATCGAGGGCGAATTGCGGATCGTCCGGCGCCACCATCGACAGAACCGACGCAAGAAACCCTTGCACCTGAGCATCGCCGCTTGCGCGCACGAACACGAAGCTGCCTTCCTGATAGCGCTCGATCAGCGCGGCGTCGGCGAGGAGCTTGATGTGGCGGCTCACGCGAGGCTGGCTTTGGCCGAGAAGCTGCGTCAGGTCGGTGACGTTGAACTCGCCGTGCTGGAGCAGCCGCAGGATGCGCAGCCGCGTCGGCTCGCCCGCCGCGCGCAATAATCCCACGATGTCGTCGAAACTGCCCATATCCCGGTTGCCGCCGCAGGTTCCTTGTGCACGTCGCTCGCTTATAAAGATATGTTTATATGTTTTCAAGGCGCATCGAGGTCAAGCCCCGACAAAATATCGGGGGTCGCGAGGGGCGCGCGCGGAAAGAGGAGAGCTGGTTACGCCGAAGCAAAGGCGGCAAGAGCTGCCTGAAGGCGCGCGAGGTCGACATCATCCTTGGGAAGGGAGAAGCGGAGCGCGTCCAGCTTTGGGAACGGGCGCGTCAGAATGCCCGCACGCGCGAGCCTGTGGAACAGCGAATGTGGCATGTCGGTCCCCGCAAGCCGAAACAGCAGAGTGCCGCCTGCGATGCGCAGACCTGCGCGCATGAGCGCAACTTCAAGCTTCCCCCCCATCTCCGCGAGCCGCGCGCGATGCTCCGCCGCGAAATCCCTATCCGCCAGCGCGGCCCTGCCGAACGCAACGGCCTCAGCCGACACCGCATCCGGTCCGAGTGCCGCGCGAAACCGCTCCGCGATGGGATGCGATGTGATCGCGAAGCCGAGCGGAAGGCCACCTGCGCCATTGAAAGCATTCGCGGACCGCAGCACGACCGTTGAATCGAGCCGCGCGACGGATGGCAGGATCGAAGCGCGGTCGTCCGTATCGGCAAGCGTTTCATCGATGACGAGCAAGCCGTCGCGGCGCTTGAGCGCGGGCAGCGCGGCGGCGAGTTCAGCATGCGCCGCGATGCGGCCATCTGCGTGGCCGGGATTGTCCACGACGAGAATGTCCGCCTTGCCGACAGCTGCGATCGAGGCGATTTTCGCCGTCGAGTGCCCGGCGGCCTCCCACGCCGCCCGCAGCCCGGCATCGACGGGCGCCAGAAAAGCCACGCGCTTGGGCGAGCGGTAGAGCCACGGCAGCAGGCGCAAGCCCGCATCGGCGCCAGGCACAGGCACCACCTCCACCGAAGGCGGGACCCGGTAGGTCTTCGCGGCGAGAACGGCAAGCGCCGCGATGGCGTCCGCGTCCGTGCCGCGCGCAAACTCGTCGTCGCCGAGCCTGGGCGCCGGAAAAGACCATGGCGCAGTCGCGCGCGACAGATCGAGCCAGCGCGCCTCAGCATCGGGATAGAGCGAGCGGGCAAGGTCGAGGCGTCCCGCAGCTTCGACGAAACGGGGATCGATTTTATCGGCGGGACGGAAAAGGAAAGCCATGCTGCGCACTCGGTTCACCGCAGCGCCGATCCGGGCGCCTTCGTGCCTTATAAAGTCCGGGCGTGCGGAAAAGGCAATGACGGGAAACCGCCGAAAGCCTGCAGACTCCGGCAATTGACGCAATTCAAGGGACTGGCGCGGCCCGTCACCCGGCATTTGGCAACGCGGCCCGTTGTGCACCGCACAATCATCAAACTATACTTATTGCAGCGCAGCATAGATTGCGTTAATGTCGCGGACAAGATATATTTGACGCAAAGGGCGACAGCCATGTTTCCATTTCTTGCATTCGCGTCGGCGGCGCAGTCTCAGTCTGCCTCGCCGTCGTCCCGCGCGTCCGTCAATTATTTCGCAGCGCCCTGGGCCTCCGCCCCGCTGCCGAAACCCGAACCTGTTCGCCCTCGCGATTTCGGCGATGTGTTCGTCGACTTTCTGCGTGAGGCGATTGCGTTCTGGGCCAGACATTACGAGGCATTGGGCAACCGGGCCAATCTGCTGTTCACGCAGATCGCCGCCGCGCTGGCCTTCGAACGCGCTGCGCGCGAAACCTCCGCCGCCGTTACGCAGGCTTATGCTGCGTTCGGGCTCAAGCCGCCCGCGTCCGCCATCCCGCAATGGTCGCAACCGCAATTGCTGGCGCCGCTGACAAGCTTTGAGCCGGGCAGCCTCGCGGCTCAGTGGACGTCGCTCAATCCATGGTTCAACCCGGCTGCGACGAAAGCCGCTTTCGACACCTGGGGTGCCGTCGCCGAGAGCTTCAACGTGTGGACGAAAATCTGGCAGCCCGCCGCTCCGCAGCAGACGCCCGCGCCGCAGAAAAGCACGGCGCTCGTGCCCGCGAAGCCGTTCACGGCAACCGTGACCGCGCCCGGCGGCTTCAACTGGGCGTTCTCCTTCGGCGGATAAGGTATGGCCCGAGCGGGGGGCGCTGCGTAGCGCCTCGCTGCCGGTTCCGCGATCAAGCCGTCAGAAGGCACGCGTCGCGGATCGCGGCGATGTTCTTCGCGTATTCGCCGCCCTTGAACACAGCCGAGCCCGCCACGAGCGCGGTCGCGCCCGCCTGAACAAGTTGTGGCGCGGTTTCCGGCGTGACGCCGCCGTCCACCTCAAGCGCAATCGGGCGGCCCTGAATCATCGCCGCGATGCGCCGCACCTTCTCCACCTGCGACGGCAGGAACGCCTGCCCCCCGAAACCGGGGTTGACGCTCATCACCAGCACGAGATCGATCTTGTCGAGCACATATTCGATGACGCTTTCGGGCGTCGACGGGTTGAGCGAGACGCCCGCCTTCTTGCCGAGCCCCCGGATCACCTGAAGCGAACGGTCGAGATGCGGCCCGGCTTCCGCATGCACGGTGATGATGTCGGAACCGGCCTTCGCGAACGCTTCGAGATAGGGGTCGGCAGGCGCAATCATCAGATGCACGTCGAGCGGCTTCTTCGTCCACGGCCGGATACACTCCACGAGCCGGGGCCCGAACGTGATGTTCGGCACGAAATGGCCATCCATCACATCGACATGCACCCAGTCGGCGCCCGCTTCGTCGATGGCGCGCACTTCCTCGCCGAAGCGGGCGAAGTCTGCGGAGAGGATGGACGGCGCGATGAGCGGGAGCGAGGACATGGGCGTATCCTGTTGTTTCGTTATTGGTTCTGGCTTTCGGCAGCGACCTTGAAGACGCGGCTCGCAAGAATGTCTTCGGCCGTTATTTCCGAAAGCTGGTTGGCGGTCAACGCCCCGCCCGTGTGCGCGAACAGCCGGTTCGCCTGACGAAGCCGCGCGCGGTCGAGCGCATTGCGGATGGACCGCGCGTTGGAGAAATGCGGCTGCTGGCGGCGCTTCTCGATATAGTCGGCAAGCGCAATCTTCGCATCCGGCGACAGGTGATAATTCTGGTGCTCCAGCATCTTGTCCGCGATCTGGAGCAACTCGTCGTCGGCGTAGTCCGGAAAGTCGATGTGATGGGCGATGCGGCTGCGGAAGCCTGGGTTCGCGGTGAAGAACTTGTCCATTCGGTCCGCATAGCCCGCGAGGATCACGACGAGGTCCTCGCGCTGGTTCTCCATCACCTGGAGCAGGATCTCGATGGATTCCTGCCCGTAGTCGCGCTCGTTCTCCGGGCGATAGAGGTAATACGCCTCATCGATGAACAGCACGCCGCCCATCGCCTTCTTGAGAACTTCCTTCGTCTTCGGCGCGGTATGGCCGATATACTGGCCGACAAGATCGTCGCGCGTCACGGAAACGAGCTGGCCACGCCGCACATAGCCGAGGCGGTGCAGGATATTCGCCATGCGCATGGCGACGGTCGTCTTGCCGGTGCCGGGATTGCCGGTGAAGCTCATATGCAGGGTCGGTGCTTCGTTGACGAGTCCGAGCCGCTTTCGCGCCCGCTCCACAAGCAGCAGCGCCGCGATCTCGCGCAGGCGCGTCTTGACCGGCTTCAGCCCGATCAGTTCGCGGTCGAGTTGGTCGAGCACCTCGCCGACGCCCGATTCCTCATAGTCGCGGCGCAGATCGATCGTCTCGTTCGCCGCCGTCTTTTCGTTCTGTTCCGCCGTCACGCTCACGTCTTCCTCCATGGGCCGACACGCCCGCACAAGCGAATGATCCGCCCTCCGCAGAAGATCAACAAGGAAAGGCGGCGCCGTGTTCTGCAATGAAAGAGGACATGGCGTTGGCGGCCATGCCCTCTGCTGCCTTTAATAACGCTGACCCGCAGGCTTCGTCGTGGCGTAAGGCCTCGTCGTGTAGCGGATGTTGCGTCCGTCGACCTCCTGCCGCTGAAGATCGAAGCCGGGCTCTTCCGCCGGGCGGTCGACGATGAACGACATCCGAAGCGACTCCCAGCCATGGCTCGCGTCGAAGGCCGAGATGCGGATGTAGTAACGGCCGCCATAGACCTTGCGGGCCGCCTGAAGCTCGGTCAGCACCGCCGCCGCGTCCTTGATGTCGAACATCGGCAGGCCCCACATTTCCCAATAGGTGTTGCGGGGATGCGGGTCGTCGGTGAACTCGATGTTGACGGCCCAGCCCTTTTCGATGGCGTACTGAACCTGCTTCGCGATCTGCTCGTCCGTCAGATCCGGCAGGAAGGAAAACTGTCCTTGAGTGATGCGCATTGGGTTTCCTCGGTTCTGCTCTCCGCTTGCGGAGGCCTGAGTGAATTCGAATGTTGGCCGGGAGAGCCCCGGCCATGGCGCTCTTACGAAGCGGTCGGCGTCGGTACGAAGTCCGGCGTGTCGGTGGAGGTGTAGTTGAACGTCACCTCGCCCCACGTATCGAGCGCCTGCCTCAGCGGCGTGCAGGTCTTCGCGGCATCCTTCAGGATCTGCGGCCCTTCTGCGAGATAGTCGCGGCCTTCGTTACGCGCGAAGATCATCGCTTCGAGCGCAACGCGGTTCGCGGTCGCGCCGGCCTGGATGCCGTAGGGATGGCCGATGGTGCCACCGCCGAACTGGAGCACGGTGTCTTCACCCAGATAGTGGATGAGCTGGTGCATCTGGCCGGCGTGGATGCCGCCGGAAGCCACCGGCATGACCTTGCCGAGCGAAGCCCACGGCTGATCGAAGAACACGCCGTGTTCGAGGTTCTGCGGCACGAAGTCTTCGCGCAGGATGTCGTAGTAACCGGCGGTGGTCAGCGGATCGCCTTCGAGCTTGCCGACGACGGTGCCCGCGTGGATGTGGTCGACGCCCGCAAGACGCATCCACTTCGAGATGACGCGGAAGGAAACGCCGTGGCTCTTCTGGCGCGTATAGGTCGAGTGGCCGGCGCGGTGCAGGTGGAGCAGCATGTTATTGTCGCGCGCCCACTTCGAGATCGACTGGATCGCCGTGTAGCCGATCACGAGGTCGATCATGACGATGACGCTGCCGAGTTCCTTCGCGAATTCGGCGCGCTTGTACATCTCCTCCATGGTGCCGGCGGTGATGTTGAGATACGTGCCCTTCACTTCGCCGGTTTCGGCCTGCGCCTTGTTCACGGCTTCCATGCAGTAGAGGAAGCGCTCGCGCCAGTGCATGAAGGGCTGCGAGTTGATGTTCTCATCGTCCTTCGTGAAGTCGAGACCGCCCTTCAGCGCCTCATAAACCACGCGGCCGTAATTGCGGCCCGAAAGGCCGAGCTTCGGCTTCACGGTCGCGCCGAGGAGCGGGCGGCCGAACTTGTCGAGGCGCTCGCGCTCCACGACGATGCCGGCCGGAGGGCCGTCGAACGTCTTCACATAGGCGACGGGCAGCCGCATGTCTTCGAGGCGCAGCGCCTTCAACGGCTTGAAGCCGAACACGTTGCCGATGATCGACGCGGTGAGATTGGCGATGGAGCCGCCCTCGAAGAGGTCGAGATCATAGGCGATGTAGGCGAAATAGGAGCCGGGCGCGTTCGGCACAGGATCGACGCGGTAGCACTTCGCGCGGTACTTCTCCGAAGCGGTCAGGCGGTCGGTCCACACCACCGTCCAAGTGGCGGTCGAGCTTTCGCCCGCGACAGCGGCGGATGCCTCGATCGGGTCCACGCCGTCCTGCGGCGTGATGCGGAACAGCGCGATGATGTCCGTATCCTTGGGCTGGTAGTCAGGCTCCCAGTAGCCCATCTTCCGATATTCCATCACGCCCGCCTTGTAGCGGTCCTTCCCCGTCACTTCCGTGTTTTTGGTATCCATGGGGTCCACCTTCTCTTTTTTGAATTGGGGATACGGGGCCGGACGCGCCGGCCCTGTTTCTTACGCGATAAGCTTCTTCGCGGCGGCGATGACGGCTTCCACCGTGATGCCGAATTCCTTGTAGACCTGGGGAGCCGGACCGGACGCGCCGAAGCCGCTCATACCGATGAAGGCGCCCTTGTCGCCGATCCAGCGATCCCAGCCGAAGCGGCCCGCTGCCTCAATGCCGACACGCGGCGCGGTGCCGAGCACCTCAGCGCGGTAGGCATCCGGCTGCGCCTCGAACAGCTCGAAGCAGGGCGCCGACACGACGACGGCCTTTACGCCCTCGGCGGCAAGCTGCTCGGCTGCGGAAACCGCGAGTTCGATTTCCGATCCCGTCGCGATGAGCGTCACGTCGCGCGGCGCGCTGGCGTCGCCGCGAAGCACGTAGGCGCCCTTCGCGGTGAGGTTTTCGCTCGAAACTTCCGTGCGAACGGTCGGCAGGTTCTGACGCGACAGCGCCAGCACTGACGGCGTGTGCTTCGAGGCGAGCGCAATCTCGTAGGCTTCCGCCGTCTCGACGACGTCCGCCGGGCGGAACACGTTGACGTTCGGCAGCGCCCGGAGACCCGCGAGATGTTCGATCGGCTGATGCGTCGGGCCGTCCTCGCCGACGCCGATGGAGTCGTGCGTCAGCACATAGAGGACGCGAAGACCCATCAGCGCCGAGAGCCGGATCGAGCCGCGCAGATAGTCGGAGAACACGAGGAAGGTGCCGCCATAAGGCACGAAACCGCCATGCAGAGCGATGCCGTTCATGGCCGCGCCCATCACGTGCTCGCGGATGCCGTAGTGGATGTAGCGGCCCGTGAAGTCGTCGGGCGTGACAGACTTCATGCCCTTGGTGATGGTGTAGTTCGAGTGCGTGAGGTCGGCCGAACCGCCGATGGTGATGTCGGTGGTGTCGTTGATGACCTGAAGCACGTTCTCGGACGATTTGCGCGTCGCGAGCTTCGGCTTCTCCGCCACATTCTTCGCGATGAAAGCGTCGAGCGCTTCCTTCACGCTCGCCGGGACTTCACCCGCAAGCAACTGCTCGAAATGCGCGCGCTCGCCCTCAGGGAGCTGGGAAAGCCGCTCATGCCACGCCGCGTGCTCGGCCTTGCCACGGCTGCCCGCCGCGCGCCACGTCGACAGGATCGGTTCCGGCACCTCGAACGGCGGATAGGGCCAGCCGAGGAATTCACGCGCGGCGGCGATTTCGTCCTTGCCGAGCGGCGCGCCGTGGGTCTTCTCGGACCCCTGCTTGTTCGGAGCGCCGAAGCCGATGATGGTCTTGCACGCGATAAGCGTCGGCTTGTCGCTCGTCTTCGCCCTGGCGATCGCGGCTTCGACTTCCTCGGCATTGTGGCCATCGACGCGCACAGCGTTCCAGCCCGCCGCCTCGAAGCGCTTCACCTGATCGGTGGAGGTGGAAAGGCTCGTCGAGCCGTCGATGGAAATCGAGTTGTCGTCCCACAGAACGATCAGCTTGTTGAGCTTCAGATGGCCCGCGAGGTCGATGGCCTCATGGCTGATGCCTTCCATGAGACAGCCGTCGCCCGCGATGACATAGGTATGATGATCCACGACCTTGTCGCCGAAGCGCGCCGCAAGCAGCCGCTCCGCGATGGCCATGCCGACAGCCGTGCTGATGCCCTGGCCGAGCGGCCCGGTCGTCGTCTCGACGCCCTGAGTGTGGCCGTATTCCGGATGTCCCGGCGTCTTCGAATGAAGCTGGCGGAACTTCTTCACTTCCTCGATGGTCACGTCGGGCGAGCCGGTGAGATAGAGGAGCGAGTAGAGCAGCATGGAGCCGTGACCGGCGGAGAGCACGAAGCGGTCGCGATCGGGCCACTTTGGCGCGCTCGCATCGAATTTGAGAAACTTCGTGAACAGCACTGCGGCGACGTCCGCCATGCCCATCGGCATGCCCGGATGGCCCGAATTGGCTGCCTCGACCGCGTCCATGGACAGCGCGCGGATGGCGTTTGCGAGGTCGCGTTGCGACGGAGTGGAAACGGAAGTTGTCATTTTGGTCTTTCTTCTGTTCGCGGCGTTCGGAGCGCTCAGGACGAGCGCCGCTTGAGATCGACGAGCCGATGGATCATCGGCGTAAGGATAAGCTGCATGGCGAGATCGAGCTTGCCACCCGGAATGACGATGGAATTGGCCCGGCTCATGAAACTGTCCTGGATCATGGTCTTGAGATAGGCGAAGTCAATCCCGCGCGGATCCTTGAAGCGGATCACGACCAGGGATTCGTCCGGCGTCGGAATCCAGCGGGCCGTGAACGGGTTCGATGTGTCTACCGTCGGCACGCGCTGGAAATTGATGTCGGTTTCCGAGAATTGCGGTGTGATGTAGTGCACATAGTCGGGCATGCGGCGGAGGATCGTCTTCATGACGTCTTCCTTCGAGTAGCCGCGCACCTTGTTATCGCGATGCATCTTCTGGATCCACTCCAGATTGATGACCGGAACGACGCCGATCTTCAGATCGGCGTGCTTCGCGATGTTGATGCCCTGATCCTTGAGGATCACCGCGCCGTGCAGCCCTTCGTAGAAAAGAATATCCGCGCCCTCAGGCAGATTTTCCCATTCGGTGAAGGTGCCCGCCGGCGAGCCGTACTTCTGCGCCTCGGCCTCGTCGTGCACATAATGCCGCGTCTTGCCGGTGCCCGTTTCGCCGTAGGAGCGGAATGTCTCCTCAAGCTCTTTCAGCAGGTTCGCGTCGGGCCCGAAATGAGAGAGGTGGAAGTTGCCGCGCGCCTCCTCCTCCGCAACGGCCTTCTTCATGGAAGCGCGGTCGTAGAGATGGAACGCGTCGCCCTCGATGAAGGCCGCCTTGATGCTCTCGCGGCGGAAAATCTGCTCAAAGGTGTGCTTGACCGTCGACGTACCCGCGCCAGACGACCCTGTAACCGAGATGATGGGAAATTTCGCTGACATGATCGTGACCTAACGAGGGGTGCGGAAAAGACCGCGCTTTGAAAACAGGGGGGAGTGTTCGCCCGTCGCCGGGGGCTGGCTGTAGTAATAGGCGACTTCCTCGACCTCTTTTTTGGAGCCGAAGACCAGCGGCACGTGCTGGTGCAGCGAGATCGGCTCAAGGTCGAGCATGCGGGTCTTGCCCTGGGTGCAGGCACCGCCTGCCTGTTCGATGAGCATGCCGATGGGGTTCGCTTCGTAGAGGAGGCGCAGGCGGCCGTTGGTGTAGCCCTTGCGGATGTCGGCCGGGTAGAGGTAGATGCCGCCGCGCGTCAGGATGCGGAAACAGTCCGCCACGAGCGAGCCGAGCCAGCGCATGTTGAAGTCTTTCTGGCGCGGGCCGTCCTTGCCGAGCTTGCAGTCGACGATGTAGGACTTCATCTTGTCGTCCCAATGCCGAAAATTGGACGAGTTGATCGCATATTCCTTCGTGTCGACGGGGATCTGGACATTCGCCTTGCCGAGAACGAATTCGCCGGTGCGCGGGTCGAGCCAGAAAATGTGCGTCCCCTGCCCCACCGTCAGCACGATAGCCGTCTGCGGACCGTAGACGATGTAGCCCGCGCAAAGCTGATTGCGACCGGGCTGAAGCAGCGCCGCCTGCTCCTTGTTGGGCAGGATCGAGAAAATCGTGCCGATCGACATGTTGGTGTCGATGTTGGACGAGCCGTCCAGCGGATCGGTATTGACCGCGAGCGGCGCACCCGCATTGAGCGCGACCGGCTTCTCGTCTTCTTCCGAGCCGAGCCACGCGACCGGCGACGCCTTCAGCGCGTCCGTGACAACCTTGTTGGCGAGGAAGTCGAGTTCCTTCTGCGTATCGCCGCCGCCGCCTTCGCCGCGCGCGCTGGCCATGTCGCCCGCCAACGGCCCGAGCGCGACGATCTTCGCAATCTCGATTCCGGCTTTCGCAAGATTTTCGACCGTTTCGGCTACGGCGCGTTTCTGCGCGTCCTCTCCCGCCCACTCGGCCAAATGCTCACGCAGACTTGCATGAACGCCCATCCGCACTTCCTCCCTGTCGGTCATTGACACGCCATTATTCTTATCTCATCACTGGGATGTGACCGACTGTTTTTTGAGCATGTTTTTTGCGACTATGGGCGGGACACCACAGAAAGTAAATTTTAATTTATTTTCCCTTTGATTAAGTTTTTCTAACGGTCTATCTTGTTCGAGTGAAAAATGTAACGCTCAAGCATTTCCGGGTTTTGTCCGCCGTCACGAAAATGGGGTCGATGGCCGGCGCCGCGCGGACTCTCCACGTCACCCCCCCTGCGATCACGGTCCAGATCCAGCAGCTGGAGCAGGCGGTCGGATTGCCGCTTCTCGAACGCATCGGCGACAAGACCACCGCGACGAGCGCGGGGCAGATCATGCTGAAAACCGCACAGCGGATCGAACTTCTTCTCGCCGAGTGCCGTCAGGAAGTGGAACAGTTGAAGGGTGCGGCGGGCGGTCACGTCTCGGCGGGGGTGGTCAGCACGGCGAAATATTTCGCCCCGAAGGCCCTTGCGGCGTTCCGTCAGCGCCATCCGGGCGTCGAGGTGCGGCTTGCCGTCGGCAACCGACAGGAAACGATCCGGGCGCTTCGCGATCTCGAACTCGACCTCGCCGTCATGGGGCGCCCGCCGGAGAATCTCGCTCTCGAAAGCGCCACCCTCGGCGCGCATCCCCATATCATCGTCGCGGTCGCCAACCACCCGCTGGCGGGCAAGAAAATCTCCATTACCGACCTCACGAACGAGACCTTCTTCATCCGCGAGCCCGGCTCCGGTACACGCATCCTGATGGAACGCCTGTTCGAGGAGGCGCGTTTCGACCCCATCGTGGGCATGGAAATCGGGTCCAACGAGACGATCAAGCAAGCTGTGATCGCGGGGCTCGGCATCGCGTTCATCTCGGCTCACACGGTCGCGGTCGAAATCGCCGACGGGCGGCTCGTGATGCTGGATGTCGCCGGGCTGCCCATGATGCGGCAATGGTACGTGGTGCGGCTGAAGGAAAAGGCGGTCATGCCGGCCGCGCAGGTGATGTGGACGTTTCTCGCCTCCGAGGGGCACCGATTCCTGCCGCAACCGATCGCGGACTGGAAATCGCCGCTCAAAAGCGACGGACTTTAGATGCGACCATAGGCAACGCATTCGCCATAAAAGTGCGTCCGATTTCAAATCGGCGTTCTGAAAGCAACCGCCGGGATGCAAACGCGCCCCGCGACGAGGCATCCTCCAGAACAACCTTCGGAGACGCCATCATGACGCCAGCCGCTCTGTCCGCACCCGAGCGCGAGCCATCGAAACGCGAGGCGTGGGAGCGCGACTGCTGGGCGATGATCGAGCGCCGGCAGAGTGATGCCGATTGCACGTTCGTCTATGGCGTCGCCTCTACCGGCATCTATTGCCGCCCCGGTTGTCCATCGCGTGTGCCGCGTCGGGAGAATGTGCGCCTTTTCGCCGATAGGTTCGAAGCGCGGCGCGCGGGGTTCCGCCCTTGCCTGCGCTGCGATCCAGACGGCGCCTCGCAGGCGGAACGGAACGCGGCCCTAGCAGCGAAGGCGTGTGGCCTGATCGAGAATACCGAAGGCAGGCCGGACTTCGATGCCATCGCGCGCAGCTGCGGCATGAGCCGCCACCACTTCCACCGCATGTTCAAGGCTGTCACGGGAATCACGCCGGGCGGCTATCTCGCTGCGCTGAAGAAGCAACGCGCCATCGGTTCGCTCGGGCAAGGGGAAAGCGTGACATCCGCCATCGCGGGCGCGGGATATGGCTCGGCGAGCCGATTTTACGAAAGCGTTGCCCCGGCCCTCGGCGCGCGGCCGCGTGCCCTGTCGAAAGGCGGCGATGGCGAACATATCCGCTTCGCGGTCGCACCCTGCGATCTCGGCTTCGTTCTCGTCGCAATGACTGAGCAAGGCGTCTGCGCCATCGAACTGGGCGGCGACGCCGAGGCGCTGGCGGATGACTTTCGGCGACGTTTCGCAAGGGCATGCGTTGCCGAGGACGCAGCATTCTCACAGGCGGTGGCGAACGTCGTGACGCTTGTCGAAGAGCCCTGGCGCGACATCGCGCTACCGCTCGACGTGCGCGGTACGGTTTTTCAGGAAAAGATCTGGCGTCTGTTGCAGGAGATACCCGCGGGCGAAACCATGACCTACGGCGAACTCGCGGCACAGGCCGGGTGCCCGTCCGCCGTTCGCGCGGTCGCGCGGGCCTGCGCCTCCAACGCCGTCGCCGTTGCGATCCCCTGCCATCGCGTGCTGGGCAAGGGAAGCGCGCTGACCGGCTACCGATGGGGCGTAGAGCGGAAAGACGCACTCCTTAAGCGCGAGCGCAACCGTCCCGCTTCTCCGCGCGAGGCGACCGATTTGCCTGACAACAACGCGCTGGAAGGAGAGGCCGGGTTTTGTCACGCACAAAGCAACGCGGAAAAACTCCGACTTCCTTGATGCCGCAACGTCATGCCCGTCAATCGACGCGGCGCGACGCTGCAAATTCGTATGTCGATCGGCTTGGCCACGCCGATCGATGCCGATTACCTGAGACCGATCTAGCGCCCGCCCGCCTCAGCGAACGGAATGACGTTGTGCAGCGTCTGCTCGCCGGATGACAGGAACTTCTTGACCGCCCGCGCAGCCTGACGAATGCGGTGCTCGTTCTCGACAAGCGCGATGCGGACGAAGCCTTCGCCATATTCACCGAAGCCGAGGCCGGGCGAGACAGCAACGCCCGCTTTTTCAAGGAGCAGCTTCGAGAATTCGAGCGAGCCGACCTTCTCCCATCCGGGAGGAAGCGGCGCCCACGCGAACATCGTGCCGCCCGGAGCCGGGATAGGCCAGCCCGCGCGCTCGAATGTTTCCACGAGGCAGTCGCGGCGGCGCTTGTAGATCTGTCGCATCTCCTCGACGCACTCCTGCGGCCCATTCAGCGCGGCCGTCGCGGCGACCTGAATCGGCGTGAAGGCGCCGTAGTCGAGATACGACTTCACGCGCGCCAGCGCCGCGCAAAGCCGCTCGTTGCCGACACAGAATCCCATTCGCCAGCCGGGCATGGAATATGTCTTCGACAGCGAGGTGAACTCAACCGCCACATCGAACGCGCCCGGCACCTGCAGGATGGACGGCGGCGGGTTGTCGTCGAAATAGATCTCGGCATAGGCGACGTCGGACAGCACGATGAGATCGTGCTTCCGCGCATAGTCGATGACTTCCTTGTAGAAATCGAGGCTTGCCATCAACGCCGTCGGGTTGGACGGATAGGAGATGATGAGCGCGAGCGGTTTCGGCACGCTGTGCTTCACGGCCTTGTCGACCGCGCGCAGGAACGTGTCGTCAACGCTCGCCGGCACGTGGCGGATGGTGCCACCCGAAATGATGAAGCCGAATTCGTGGATCGGATAGGTCGGGCTTGGCACCAGAACCAGATCGCCCGGCGCGGTGATCGCCTGCGCCATGTTGGCGAAGCCTTCCTTCGAGCCGAGCGTGGCCACGACCTGCGTGTCGGGGTTCAGCTTGACGCCGAAGCGACGGTCGTAATAGGCGGCCTGGGCGCGGCGCAGCCCCGGGATGCCGCGCGACGCCGAATAGCGGTTCGTACGCGGCTTGCCGACCGTCTCGACCAGCTTTTCGGTGATGTGATCGGGCGTCGGAAGGTCTGGATTACCCATCCCAAGATCGATGATGTCTTCCCCACGCGCTCGTGCTGCTGCCTTGAGCTTGTTCACTTGCTCGAAGACATAAGGCGGCAGTCGTTTGATGCGGTGGAATTCTTCGGTCATGGTTGGATGTTCCTGAGTAGCAAAGCGCGGGGTGCGTGCCCGACGCCGGACCATCTATAAAGCCGGAGTCAGCCCCCTGTCCATGGAGCTTTGCGCCAATAAGGGTGGAGGGAGGGGATTGCAGGGCTTTGAGACGAGCCGGGCGCAGAAGCAAGGGGCGCTCAAACGATACTCGGCCGGGGCGAAGATCGCGAGGCACAAGCTAAGGAACGGGGAACGACTCGCATCCTTCCCCGTTCCTGTCCCCCATCAGGACATCTATGAAGTGCTTTCGATGCGGTTCGGAAGCACTTCAAATCGAAAAGCCGAAGCTAATCGCTCTTTGCGACCGTGCTGGCGACCTCGGTACGCACGGAAGCCGCGTGGTTCTGCTGTCTTTGCAGTTCTTCGACCGTCTTCTGGCGCTCCTCTGGCGTAAGCACCCTGCCGACATCCGAAATGCCCGCAACGCTTGGATACGACAGATCCTCCGCGCATGCGGCGAGACTGAGACAGAAACCGACTACTAACAAACTTGCGCCCACCCTACCGGCGCGAACAGGACGATTACAATCCGACGCGGCACGCAACGCGAACTCTTGTTCGGTTCGATGCATGTCGACCCCCGTTTCGCGAAGCTGCGAATCTTGATGCCCACATCGAATCATATAGCGCGCACGCAGGTAACAATCTTCATCAAATTGTAACAAAAGTTGATCGAGGGTCGCGACAAAAGCTGCCTCGCACCAATCGTCGCGAACACAATCATAAAGACCCGACCTTTGCAAAGGATTAGCCGATGCCGAAGGCTCGCGAGAAGAGCACTTTTCGACAGGTATTTTTCCATAACGGTCAAGATCGGTTGCGAAGCCCGCAGGAAAATCAGTTGTCGACGGGGTCGTCGCCTTCAACGTCCGCGCGGAATCTTTCACGCTTTCGCCGGGCGGGCGACCACGGGCGCACCCCGCGCCCTTCCGATGCCGCCTCCACGACCATCACGCCGTCGCCAAGCGAAATCGCGGCCGCGCCGCGCTCCCACAGCGTGCCACGGTCGAGCACGAGCTTCGGCGCAGGACAGGGCCGAGCAAGGTCCATCGGCATGACGAGGATCGCGGCGCGGCGGCAGTCCTCCTCGATGGCGTCGGGGCGCGCGATCAGGCTCACAAGCCGCCCCTTCACCATAACGATGCAACTCGTGCGGTCGCACTGCCAGCCCGCGCCGGTTGCTGCGTCCTTCGGCTTCCGCGTATCGCCATCAGCCCTGAGCCATTGCTGGAGCGCGTAGGACGCGCGGCGCGTCTTTGGCGCTTGCAGGCGGCCGTCGCGGTCGCGCACGGCGACGAGTTTCGCATCCCGGTCCACGAGAATGTCGGGGCGGGCGTGAATGGATGTCATCGCCACGCCGATCCCGATCGCGCCGAGGCCGAGCACCCGCCATGGCCGCCGCCAAATCACGAGCCAGAGACCGCCCGCCACAATCACGAGCAGCGCCGCGAAAGGGAACGCCGCCACGGGAACGGTCGAGCCGGGCAGTCCGCCCACCCGATGCGCGACCGCCATCATGGCATCGATGCCGACACCCATCGCGGCGAGCGGTGCTTCCTCCAGACCGAACGGCATGGCGACAAGCGCAACGATCATCGCGGGCATGGCGATGAAATCGACCGGCGGCCCGCCGACAAGATTGCCGAGCGCCGCATAGGTTGTCAGCGTGTGGAAGTGGTAGGCTGAAAACGGCTCGACCGCGAGCCCCGCCGTGGCCGTCGTCACAAGCACGCCGCCGATGAGATAAACCGGCTGCCACAAGAGCCGCTCGCGGATGTTGCGCGCGTCGAAATGCAGAAACCGCCCGAAACGCTCATAACCCGCGACGAGTGCTGCGGTGGCAGCGAACGACATCTGAAAGCTGATGTCGATGAGGCTGTCAGGCAGCACGACGAGGATGGCAAGCCCGGCCAGCGCGACGTTTCGGAGCGAGAGGGCGGGGCGGTTCATCAGGATCGCGAGAAACACCACAGCGATCATGAGATAGGCGCGCACCGCGCCAATCGCCGCGCCCGACAGGGCCAGATAGCATGTCACGGCGACGAGCGCCGCGCCCGCCGCCAGCCCGCGCGTGGAATAGCGGAGCGCGACGGCCGGGAACAGTGCAAGCACCCAGCGCACGAACCAGAACACGCCGCCCGCGACAAGCGACATATGCAGCCCGGAAATCGAGATAATATGCGCGAGGCCCGATGCGCGGAGGTCGTCCATCGATTGCTCGTCGAGGCCCGCGGTCTGACCGACCGTCAGCGCGGCGGCGATCTCACCCGTCTGGCCGGGCAGCGCGGCCTTGATGCGCTCGCCGATCCGCCCGCGCAGATCCGCGAGCCATGTCCGAGGCACCATGTCCCACGGCAGCGCGCGGCCTTCGATCTTCTCCGGCTTCGTCAGCGAATAGCCCGAGCCGCCGACAGCCTGATAATAGCTCGCGCGCGCGAAATCGTAGCCGCCCGGCATCACCGGCTCGGGCGGCGGCCCGAGGATGGCGCGGAAGCGGATTGCATCGCCGGGCCTCAGATCCACGTCTCCGCGAAGGCTCACGCGCACGCGGAAGGGCCGCGCCCGCATCTCGGCGTCTTCGTATTTGAGGCTCGACAGGCGGACGATCGCGCGGGCGCGCTTCTCCGTCTGCCGGTCGAATTGCTCGACGAAACCTTCCATGCCGTAGGCGCCGTGGCGTTCGAGCGTGGGAGCAGCGACCACCGCCGTTCGCACCTTCGCCGCGAAAAAGCCCGCGCTCGCGCAAAGAATTACGGTCGTCAGCAAGAACCCGAAAAGCTGCGCCCGCGCCAGAATGCGAAGGCTCAGCGCAAGGAGCAGCAGCCCGCCCGAAAGCGACAGATCCGGTTCGGCGGGCAGCGCGAAATAGGCGCCGATGCCCACGCCGAAGAACACGGGAACCCAGAGGAACCAGCGCCCCTGCTCGGCGTCCAGTTCCGCCGCGAGCGCGCGCCCCGCCGAAGCAAGCGCACGCGACAGCCGCCCGCCGCGCGGCTCGCCCACTCCCGCAGGAACGACAATGCTCACGCCACCACCCATTTTCGCCGCTCCGGCACATCTTACAGCGCCAAGAGGAAAAAATGTCCACAGGAATGGTCGAGACGGAGGCGACGCACGCCATACTGCCATGTCCTGGCGGTCGCCCGCCCTACCAATCCGCGCGTCATCGTGCTACATCGCAGCCGAACGATCCCAATCCGCGAAATGGAAGGTTTCCCATGGCGTCCGCATCGGGCGTGGTGACACGCTTTGCCCCATCCCCCACCGGCTTCCTGCATATCGGCGGCGCGCGCACCGCGTTGTTCAACTGGCTTTATGCGAAGCACACGGGCGGGCGTTTTCTGCTGCGCATCGAGGATACGGACCGCGCGCGCTCGACGGATGCGGCCATCGCGGCGATTCTCGACGGCTTGCAGTGGCTCGGCCTCGACTGGGAGGGCGAGCCGGTATTCCAGTTCGCCCGCGCCGAGCGGCACAAGGAAGTCGCCTATCAGCTTCTCGAAAGCGGCAACGCCTATCGCTGCTACACGACGCCCGCTGAGCTTGAAGCCTATCGCGCGGAGGTGGACGAGGCGCGAAAGGCTCTCGCCGATGCGAAGAAGGCCGGAGCACCTGCCGAAGAAATCGCGCGGCTCGAATCCGTGCTTGCGGCCAAGCCCAGAGTTTTCAATTCGCCTTATCGCGACGGCAAGACGCCGCCCGCGCCGGATGCGCCCTTCGTCATCCGCCTGAAGGCCCCGCGCGAGGGCGAAACCGTGGTCGAGGATCAGGTGCAGGGCCGCGTTCAATGGGCCAATAAAGACCTCGACGACATGGTGCTGCTGCGCTCGGACGGCACGCCGACCTACATGCTGGCCGTGGTTGTGGACGATCACGACATGGGCATCACCCACGTCATTCGCGGCGACGATCACCTCACCAACGCCGCGCGCCAGACGCAGATCTACACCGCCATGGGCTGGGAGGTGCCGACCTTCGCGCATATCCCGCTGATCCACGGGCCGGACGGCGCGAAGCTGTCGAAGCGTCACGGCGCGCTCGGCGTCGATGCGTACCGCGCGATGGGCTATCTGCCAGACGCGATGCGCAATTACCTCGCGCGGCTCGGCTGGGGACATGGCGACGACGAGATCTTCACCACCGCGCAGGCCGCCGAGTGGTTCGACCTCGACGCCATCGGCCGCTCGCCCTCGCGCTTCGACTTCGCCAAGCTCGAAAACCTGAACGGCGTCTACATCCGCAACACGTCGGACGCGGAGCTTGTGCGCCAGATCAAGGTGATCGCGCCGGAGGTGGAAGCCGCGAAAGAGTTCGCCTCGCGAATCGACGAAGCGGGCTGGAAAAAGCTCGAACTGGCGATGCCGGGGCTGAAGGAGCGCGCAAAGTCGCTCGTCGAACTGCTCGTTGCCGCGCGTTATCTGTTCGTGCCGCGCCCGCTCGATCTGGACGAAAAGGCCGCGAAGATTCTCTCGCCCGAGGCGCGCAAGCATCTCGCCGCGCTGAAGGAGCGTTTCGCCGCGCTTGAAACATGGGACGCGCCTTCGATCGAAGCCGCTACGCGCGCCTACGCCGAGGAAACGGGCGCGAAGCTCGGCAATATCGCGCAGCCGCTCCGCGCCGCAGCGACAGGTCGCACGGTGTCACCGCCCGTCTTCGATGTGCTCGCCGTGCTCGGCCGCGACGAGGCGCTGGCCCGCATCGCCGATCAGGCCGCCTAGACCCGGATTCGATCGGGTTGATGCAACCCGATCGCTGAGTCCGCCTTCCGAACGCGCTTGACCGAAAAGCCGAGGCTCGCCGCCGCCGATGCATGGCATAAACGGATCGCCTCTGCTTTTCGTGAATTGCATTCTTGGTATACAACATGCCTTAATCGCGCAGGCTGGTGAGCCTGGAACGCGCGGCAAGCCTTTGCATTAATACCCGCACGAAACGGGATTGCGCTCGCGATAATGTGCGGTTGCACGCAAAGTGTGCAGTGCAAAATGTGCTGGCAAATTAGGCGATGGCGTGTCACCCTCACGGCACCCTACGCGCCTCCCGCGCGCGGCATAACGTCACCAGGAGGCGAGCATGAGCTCGACCGATACCAACTCCGCACATCACAAGGGTGACGCCAAGCCCAACGGCTCGGCCACTCTCATCCTTCAGAACAAGCAAATCGAACTGCCGGTCTATTCCGGGTCCGTCGGCCCCGACGTGGTCGACATCTCCAAACTCTACGGGCAATCCGGCGCCTTCACCTACGACCCGGGCTTCACCTCGACCGCGTCGTGCAAATCCGACATCACCTTCATCGATGGCGACAAGGGCGTTCTTCTCTATCGCGGCTACCCGATCGATCAGCTCGCGGAGAACGGCAACTTCCTCGAAACCTGCCATCTTCTTCTGTACGGGGAATTGCCGAACAAGCAGGAATATCTGCAGTTCCGCAATCGTGTGACGTATCACACGATGATCCACGAGCAGATGAACAAGTTCTTCTCCGGCTTCCGCCGCGACGCGCATCCGATGGCCGTCATGGTGGGCACGGTCGGCGCGCTTGCCGCGTTCTATCACGACTCCATCGACATCAACGATCCGGTGCAGCGCGACCTCGCGGCCATCCGCATGATCGCGAAGATGCCGACCATCGCGGCGACGGCGTTCAAATACTCCATCGGCCAGCCGTTCATCTACCCGAACAACAATCTCGATTACGCGTCGAACTTCCTCTACATGATGTTCGCGGTGCCGTGCGAGGAGTACAAGGTCAATCCCGTGCTCAGCCGCGCGATGGACCGCATCTTCGTGCTTCACGCGGATCATGAGCAAAACGCGTCGACCTCGACGGTGCGGCTCGCGGGCTCATCCGGCGCAAACCCCTTCGCCTGTATCGCCGCCGGCATCGCCTGCCTGTGGGGGCCGGCGCATGGCGGCGCAAACGAGGCAGCGCTGAAGATGCTGATGGAAATCGGCACGGTCGACCGCATCCCCGAGTTCATCAAGCGCGCGAAAGACAAAAACGACAACTTCCGCCTTTCGGGCTTCGGCCACCGCGTCTACAAGAACTACGACCCGCGCGCCCGGGTGATGCAGAAAACCTGCAAGGAAGTGCTCGACATCGTCGGGGTCAAGAACGACCCGCTTCTGCAGGTGGCGCTTGAGCTTGAACGCATCGCGCTCGAAGACGAATACTTCATCGAGAAGAAGCTTTATCCCAATATCGACTTCTACTCCGGCATCACGCTGAAGGCGCTCGGCTTCCCGACCTCGATGTTTACCGTGCTGTTCGCGGTTGCGCGCACGGTCGGCTGGATCGCCCAGTGGAAAGAAATGATCGCCGATCCGGAGCAGAAGATCGGCCGTCCGCGTCAGCTTTACATCGGCGAGCCGCAGCGCGATTACGTGCCTCTGGATCTGCGCGCGTAGAACTGAAAGGCGCGCGTCTCATTGTGGGACGCGCCGTCTTTTCGGCGGTCTGGCCGCCGGCATCGCTCCTTTCTCAGGCCACGGAGCGAACAAAAAAGGCCGGAACCGCTTCTCGGTCCGGCCTGATCTGATGATATAAGGCGGATCGCGCGTTCTCTGGAACGCGCTTCGCTTGATGACGATTAGACGTCGAAGTGCAAAAGCGCCCAAAGGCCCAGAAGCAGGGCACCGGCACCGCCACCATAGGCGAGCGTCGTATTGAGTTGCTCAGGCGCGAGGTGAAGATACTGGAACGCGCCGAAGCCAGCGCCCGCGCCCAGAAGTGCGCCGACCAGCGTCAGCACCACGAACTTCACCCAGCCGCGGAAGAAGCCCTTCTTGACCGGCTCGCCCTCAACCTTCTTGCGTCCCAAGGGAGGAAGAGCGCGGCGATTGGGATTGACGGCCTTCTTTGGCGCGGGAGCCTTCTCGACGGGTGCAACCGGGGCCTCAACCGCCGGAGCGACCTCGGGAGCCTCGGCAACCGCCTCGACGGACGGGGCGGGAGCAGCGGCCGGAGCTTCCTCCGCTGCGGGGGCGGCTTCCGCGTGCCAATGCGGCGGAAGGGGCGGCTTGCGGCCGGGCTCGAATGCGGGAGCCTTGGGTTCTTCCACCACTTGAACGGGTTCAGCCGATGCCTCGGCCGGTTTTGGCGCGGCCCCGCTTGCCACGCGTTGTGCTTCTTCCTGCTGACGCACGAGATCTGGATCCATAACGTATTCCCCCGGAAAAGACGTTAGCGTCGGCCCTCGGCCGTTACGCGCTCTAAATATGCGCTGACTGCTGCAATAGCATAGCACAGGCTCCAAAAGACAAGGGCCGCGAAAGCGTAGCCAGTCAATGTCGTCGTCGATGCAGACCATGCCGGATCAGTGGCGGCGAGTTGTATCATGCCGAGGAAGTCAAATAATCCAATGACTAGGACCAGGGTCGTGTCTTTCAAAAGGCCGATGAACGTCCCGGCAATACCCGGCAGGGCGCTACGAATTGCCTGTGGAAGAATAATGAGCGCGAGGATTTGTGAATAGCGCAGGCCTAGCGCTCGCCCCGCTGTAACCTGATTTTCGGGCACGCTCTGGAGGCCACCTCGAATCGTCTCCGCCATATAGGCGCTAGCGAACACCGCGATGGCGAAAAGAGCGCGCGCAAGCTTGTCGATGCTTGCCCCCTCCGGCAGGAAAAGCGGCAGCATCACAGCCGCCATGAACAGCACCGTCACGAGCGGCACCCCGCGCCAGAATTCGATGAAACAGATCGCAAGCCAGCGCGGCACAGGCCAGCTCGACCGCCGCATCAGCGCGAGCACGATGCCGAGCGGCAGAGAGGCCGCGATCCCGGTGTAGGACACGAGGAGCGTCAAGGTGAGGCCGCCCCATACGTCCGTTGGGACGGGCGCGAGCAGGACGCCGTCGCCGGCAACCAGAAGGAACGCGAGCGGCAGTCCGAGCGCCACGGCTGCGGCGTAGCCAGCCAACCCGACGCGACGGCGCGCGAGGAACGCCGCCACCAGGAGCGCGGGCGGAAGCAGCATCCCCGTCATCGCTCGCCATAGCTCGTTGTCGGGATAGCGGCCGAAAACGAACTGCTTCAGCTTCGCGGCGACGAACGGCCAGCAAGCGCCATCGGTCGCCCGGCAGGCCGAGACATCGCCGCTCCACGCCGCGCCGAACACGAGGAACGACAGCGCGCCGTAAGCGGCGAAGGCGAGCGCCACGCCGAGCGCGAGCGTCACGGCGGCGTTCACCGCACGCCCGAGCAGGCGGCGAAACGGCGGCATATCGGCGGAGAAACGCGGCGCGTCGGGCATTGTCATGCACGGATCCTCGCATTCTGCCAGTTGAGAAGCGCGGCCGTGGCGAGCGACAACGTGAGATAGACGCCCATGGTCAACGCCATGATCTCCACCGCCTGCCCCGTCTGCGCGAGCGTCGTACCGGCGAAGATCGACACGAGATCCGGGTAGGCGATGGCCACCGCGAGCGAGGAATTCTTGGTGAGGTTCAGATACTGGCTCGTGAGCGGCGGCACGACGAGACGCAGGGCTTGCGGAAGAACGACGTAGCGCATCGCCTGCAAGCCGGTCAGCCCCAACGCGGCGGCCGCCTGCCCCTGCCCTCGCGCGACCGACTGAATGCCCGCGCGCACGATCTCGGCGATATAGGCGGCGGTGTAGATCGCAAGTGCGGCGACGAGCGCGACGAATTCAGGGATGAGGCGCAAGCCGCCGGAGACGGAGAGCCCGCGCGCTTCGGGCCAGACGATGTGCGTCATCGCCAATGCGGCGATGAGTGCGACGGCCCCGCCGACATTGGCGAAGACGCGCCACCGCGCTTTCAAGACCAGAGCCGCCGCGAACAAGGCCACCGCCGCGACGAAGAACCAGCCGCCGCCTTGCGGTTCCGGCAAGAACAGCCCGCGATTGTTGAGATACGCGCCCGCGAACTCGAAGCCTGTGCGTGGCGGCGGCAACTGGCGCAACACACCGAAGTAAAAGAAGAACAGGATCAGCAGCAGCGGCAGATTGCGGAACAGCTCGACATATCCGGCGGCGACAGCGCGCACCAGGCGATTCGGCGCAAGCCGCGCGACGCCTATGCTGAAGCCGATGACGGTGGCGATGGCGATACCGATGGCCGCTACAAGCAGCGTATTGAGAAGGCCGACGACGAAAGCGCGGCCGTAGGTGGATCTTTCGTCAAACGGAATGAGCGTTTGCAGCACGCTGAAACCGGCAGGCTCCGACAGGAAGCCGAGGCCGAAATGCACGGGCAACCGCCCGATGTTCGTCCATGCCGTAAAGACGAGCCACCCGGCAAACGCCACCACTGCGGCGAGAAGCGCAGCCTGTATCCAGAAGCGTGCCGCGCGTCCCGTCTCTTCCATTTGCCTTTTGCGTTTCCGTGGAAGTGATGTCGGTGAAAAGCTATCGCACCGGTGGCGCGAACAGGATGCCGCCGTTGTTCCAGAGCTTGTTCAGCCCGCGCTCGATCTTGAGCGGGCTTTGCTGGCCGAGATTGCGATCGAAAATCTCGCCATAATTGCCGACCGCGCGGATGGCCTTCAGCGCCCAGTCCTTGTCCAGACCGAGCGCCCGCCCGTAATCGCTTTCCGCGCCGAGCAGCCGCCGCACACCGGGGGCCGCGTCGGTTCGGGAAAGCTTGTCCGCATTGGCTTTCGTTACCGCCAGTTCCTCCGCGTCGATGAGCGCGAACAGCGTCCAGCGCACGAGACTTTCCCATTGCGGGTCGTTCTGCCTGACGGCCGGGGCGAGCGGCTCTTTTGAAATGAGATCCGGCAGGATCACGTGATCGTCCGGCTGGGCGAGCTTGATGCGCTGCGCCGACAGGCTCGACGCGTCGGTGGAATAGACGTCGCAGCGCTCCGCCTCGTAAGCCTTGAGGGCCTCGTCCGACTTCTCGAAGGCGACGATCTTGTAGGGCATGGAGCGAGCCCGGAAGAAATCCGCGATGTTGAGTTCGGTCGTCGTGCCGGTGTTGGTGCACACCTCCGCGCCAGACAGTTCGAGCGCACTTTGCACTTCGAGCTTCTTGCGCACCATAAGCCCCTGCCCGTCGTGATAGATCACGCCGACGAAGGTGATTCCAAGCGCCGTATCGTTCTGCATCGTCCAGGTCGAGACGCGCGAAAGCACGTCGATCTCGCCCGACTGGAGCGCCGTGAAGCGCTGCTTCGATGACAGCGGCACGAAATTTACCTTCGATGCATCGTCGAAGATGGCGGCGGCGACCGCGCGGCAGAAATCGACATCGAGACCGGCCCAGTTGCCGCTCGCATCCGCCGAGGAGAAGCCCGCGAGCCCCTGCGTGACGCCGCAATTCAGCTTGCCGCGCGCCCTGACCTCGTCAAGCGTCCCCGCCTGAGCGCCGACACAGTGAAGTGCAAGTGCAAGAGCGCAATATAGAATCCCGTGACGCTTCATCCTGTCTCCTGGTTCGAGGCTCGCTGCGGGGGGCTTCCGTCAGGCTGATGTCCTTGACTTGGCAGCATTAAGGCAAAACGCGGGCTTGCGGTCTAACTTGACGCCCCATCTTGAATGGTGTGAACAAAAGACTTTTACGAGGCGAGGCGACATGACAGGCCAACACGGACGCGACGAGGATATTTCCGTCGAGACGGAAGCGACACAGCTCGGTCGCGATCCGCATCGCTATTTCGGCTTCGTGAACATGCCCGTCTATCGCGGTTCGACGGTCTTGTACCCGAACGCCGAGAGCCTCGAATCGCGCGACGTGCCCTATACTTACGGGCGTCCATCGAATCCGACCACCCGCGCGCTCGAAGAGGCGCTGACGAAGCTCGAAGGAGGCGCGCGAACCTTTCTCGCGCCATCCGGCCTCTCCGCCGTGTCGACGCTGCTTCTCACCTACGCCGAAGCGGGCGGGCATATCCTCATCACCGACAGCGCCTACTTCCCGACCCGGCGCTTCGCGAGCAAGGTGCTGAAGCGGCTCGGCGTGGAGGTCGAATATTACGATCCGCTGATCGGCGGCGGCATTGCGGCGCTGATCCGGTCGAACACGAAGCTCGTTTTCACCGAGTCGCCCGGCTCGCAGACCTTCGAGGTGCAGGACATCCCGGCGATCTGCGCCGCCGCGCGCGGGCGCAATGTGCCCGTCGCCATCGACAACACATGGGCGACGCCGATCTTCCTCCGCGCCTTCGATCTCGGCGTGAACATCACGGTGACGGCCGCGACGAAGTACATCGTCGGCCATGCGGATTCGCTTCTCGGCGCGATCACCTGCGACGCAGCGACGGCCCCGGCGGTCGCCGCCACGCATGAGACGCTCGGCCTTTGCGTAAACGGCGAGGATGCATTTCTCGCTTTGCGCGGCCTTCGCACGTTGCCGGTGCGGCTTGAGCGGCATTACAAATCCGCGCTCGCGATGGCCGAATGGCTGGCGGCGCGCCCCGAAGTCGCCCGCGTCATTCATCCGGCTCTCCCCGGCTGTCCCGGCCACGACCTCTGGAAGCGCGACTTTCTCGGCGCAAGCGGGCTTTTCACCATCGTCTTGAAGCCGCAGCCGAAGGAAGCCGTACGGCGTTTCCTCAACGCGCTTCAGATTTTTGGAATGGGCTATTCGTGGGGCGGTTATGAAAGCCTCATCGTGCCGTTCGACTGCTCGCATTCGCGCACGGCGACGAAGTGGCAGGCGGAAGGCCCGGCGCTGCGCCTCCACATCGGCCTCGAAGACGTGGGCGACCTGAAGCGCGACCTCGAACGCAGCTTCGCGGCGCTGGCGGGCTGATCGCCTGCTGCGCTCGCTCAGAATCAGGTCGGTCGTTAACGCAGGCTGACCCGCGAGAACATCCGTGGAAAACGGTCGCAGTTTTTGTTTCACGCCGGTTTCACGACGAACGAATCGAATACACTTGCGCTCTTGGTCAAGATGGAGCTTTGCGAGTGCGTTCCCTGTCCCTGCCGTTACAGCATCCTCGCGCGCAATCGGCGTTTCTCGGCGTGGAGCGTTCGGCGCGCGGGCTCAAATGGATCGAGCGCCTGGCGCCGCAGGATGCGCATATCGCGGCGGCGATCGCGCAGCGCCATAACCTTCCGGAAATCATCGGCCGCATCCTTGCCGCGCGCGGCGTCTCGCTCGACGACGTGGCCGACGTGCTCAACCCCACGCTGCGCGCGCTCTGCCCCGACCCGTCGACCTTCACCGACATGGACAAGGCCGCCGAGCGCATCGCGCGCGCCATCGAGACGGGCGAGCGCATCGCCATCTTCGGCGACTACGACGTGGACGGCGCGTCGTCCTCGGCGCTGATGAAGCGCTTCCTCGCGTGGCATGGGCTCGACGCGCGCATCTACATCCCCGACCGCATAACCGAGGGCTACGGCCCGAACGGCCCCGCCATCACTCAACTCATCGAGGACGGCGCGCAGCTCATCCTGACGGTGGACTGCGGTTCGACCAGCTTCGAGGCGCTCGACGTCGCGGCGAAACGGGGCATCGATGTCGTCGTGGTGGATCATCATCAGGTGAACGAGGAGCTTCCGGCTGCCTATGCCGTGGTGAACCCGAACCGGCAGGATTGCCTGTCTGCGCAAGGCCACCTTTGCGCGGCAGGCGTGACATTCCTCCTGTGTGTCGCGGCCCAGCGGCGGCTTAGGGCTAAAGGCGCCTACACGAAATCCCCCGCGCCGGACCTGCTCGGCTGGCTCGACATCGTGGCGCTGGCGACGGTGTGCGATGTGGTGCCGCTTTCCGGGGTCAACCGCGCTTTCGTGGTGCAGGGGCTGAAAGTGCTCCGCAATCGCCGCAATCCGGGCCTTCGCGCGCTCGCCGACGCGGCGGGCGTGAACAAGCCGCCCTCGCCCTATACGCTCGGCTTCGTGCTCGGGCCGCGCATCAACGCAGGCGGGCGTATCGGCGACGCGAGCCTTGGCGCACGGCTGCTTGCGTCCGAAGATGAAATCGAGACGCGCCGCATCGCCGAAACGCTCGACCGCCTCAACCGCGAACGACGCGAGATCGAAATCAAGACGGTCGAGGAAGCGGCCGCCTGGGCCGACCGCACGCTGATGGAAGACCCGTCCGCGCCGATCATCATCGCGGGTTCGCCCGCCTGGCATAAGGGGCTTGTCGGTCTTGCGGCGAGCCGCCTCACCGAGCGGTTTCAGAGGCCGTGTCTGATCTTCTCGCAGGACGAGGAAGCGGGCGAATCCACCGGCTCCGCGCGCTCGGTATCGGGCGTCGACATCGGCGCGGCGGTGCGCGGTGCGGTTGAAGCCGGCGTCGCGAAAAAGGGTGGCGGCCATACGATGGCGGCGGGCATCACCGTCGATACGGCGCGGCTGCACGAGCTGGCGGCCTTTCTGCGCGCGGCGCTCGACCCCGCCTATCGCGTTGCAAGCGCCGCGCCCGAGTTGCCAATCGACGGTGTGCTCAGGCCACGCGCGGCGACGCTCGATTTCTGCGCACAGCTTGAGGCGGCTGGCCCTTACGGACAGGGCAATCCCGCGCCGCGCTTCAGCCTCGCCTCCGTTCGCCCGACCATGATCAAGGAAATTTCCGGCGGCCACCTGCGCCTTGCTCTTCAGGATATGGACGGCAGCCAGATCAGCGCGGTCGCTTTCCGTGCGGCGGAAACCGAGATCGGCGCGGCGCTCGCCGCCGGGCGCGACCTCGCCTGCCACGTGGCGGGCCGCATCGAGCGCGACGAATGGGGCGGCAAGAGCCGCATCGAGTTCCACATCGAGGATGTCGCGCCCGCGAATGCGCGCTAGTGGAGCGAATTTCACATTTGAGTCCCGATGGCTGCGCGCTCTCGCTCAAATGTCAAATTCAAAAACTCCAATCAAATCATGATGTTGGTAGTGGTCCTTCGATTCCACATTTGCTCGCAAGCGTGCTGCAAACGGATGCAAATGTCGGAATCGGACCACTAGATGCCGTTCCGATTGAATCGCGATCAGGTCGGGGAAACTCCTTCCTCGAAGTTCAGAGGGGGACGGGCAGAAACTCAGCGTGAGCGACACCTGACCGGACGTTAACGTGTCGCGCCGTCCGTGTACGGTTATTCTCTTGGCGGTGCCATATTTCAGGAGTAATTCTTCCCGAATTGCGGGAGGCTTCGTCACCATGGCAGCGGGAATATCACCGGGCCTTGTTCGTGCCCTGATCAAACCGGCGGTTGGTTCAGGCTTTTATGTCGCCCTTGCCTTTCTGGGAGCCGGCAGCCTCGATTGGAACCGCGGCTGGCTTTATGCCGCCGTGTTTGTCGGCGTGTCGGTCGCAGGCAGTCTGATCGTGCGTTTCGCAAGCCCCGGACTTCTGGAAGAACGCGCAAAAGGCATTCGCAAGGACACGAAGCCTTTCGACAGGCTTTTCTATGCCCTGTTCCTGCCCGTCGTCCTCTTCTATCCCTTTCTGGCCGGACTGGATGCCGAACGCTTTTCGTGGGCACCGTTGCCCTGGTGGACCATCTATCCGGGCGTTCTTTGCTTCCTGGCGGGTTCGCTGATCACGACGTGGACGATGGTCGTGAACCGCCACGCCGAAAGTACCGTCCGCATCCAGAGCGATAGAAGCCACGCGGTCGTCACCGACGGCCCTTACACCGTCGTCCGCCACCCGATGTATGTGGGGACGCTGCTGGGGTTGCCCGGCACCGCGCTCATGCTCGGTTCGGGCTGGGCGCTCCTGCCGATGGCCCTCGTGATGATGCTGTTTGTATGGCGCACCGCACGCGAAGATCGCGCCCTGCGGCAGGAACTCGCCGGATACGAAGACTATGCCGCGATCACGCACCATCGATTGGTGCCGGGACTCTGGTAGCCGTTTATCCGCGAGATCCAGCCTGTCCGGCTGGAAGCGAAACTGCCGGTTCGCCGCCGCCCCTTGCAACCCGGGACGATTTCATGATCCGGCTTCAGCAGTCGGGGGCTCCAGAATTGGCCCGCGATAGTGCTCGTCCAAATGTTGAGCGGAAACGGCAAGCGTCTCGCGCCATGAGCGCCCCCGGAAAGAAAAACTAACTGCATGTCATGCAGGCACGAAAATTACGCTCTTCCTGACACGTCACTTTCGCCTCCGGCGTAAAAATTATTCTTGATAAATTCGACGGAAACGGTCAGCTTTCTGAAGGTTTCCACCCGCAGCGGTTGCTCAGAGAGCCGCTGATCGCTGGTTCGGGAACGCTCGCCATTCGGCAGGAGCGCGTCGCGGCGTAACGCGGCGAGACAATACGGGCAACCAATTAACCGGGAAAGCTTATGAAAGTCGCCATAGGCACGAGCGACGGCATAGCCGTCACCGAGCATTTCGGTTACGCGCTGCAATTCCAGATCTGGGATTTTGAGGACGGCCGCTTCCGGCTTCTGGAAAAACGGCGCAACCTTCCCGCATGCGGTGCCGCGCGCGACGAACGGACGGTTCGCGATCCGATGGACGTGTCCGTGGACCTTGTGAGCGATTGCCGCGCGGTCCTCGTTTCACGCATCGGCGAATGCGCGGTGAACCGGCTCGACGCGCTCGGCATCCTTGCCTTTGAAACCGAAGATACGATCGAACACGCACTGGCCGAACTTGCCGAAAGCGGCCTCCTTGTCGAAAGGGAAGCAGCGTGACCGCCCCTTCCGACCCGCCCGCCCTTTCCTGCGCAATTCGCGCCATGAAGGAGACGGCAGCGCCCGCCTTTCCGGCGCTCGAAGGGCGTCATCCCTGTTTCAGCACCACCGCCGAGGGGCACGCCGCCGCCGCGCGCCTGCATCTGCCGGTCGCGCCGACGTGCAACATCGCATGCGCTTTCTGCCGCCGCGATTTCAACCGCCGCGAACAGCGCCCCGGCGTGGCCACGCGGCTCCTTTCGCCCGACGAAGCCGTCGGCATCGTGGAACGCGCGCTCGCGCTGTTGCCGAACCTCGCCGTCGTCGGCATCGCCGGGCCGGGCGACCCGTTGGCCACATCGCATGCGCTCGACACCTTCGCCCGCGTGCATGAACGCTGGCCGCACCTCGTGCTGTGTCTGTCGACAAACGGACTCGCGTTGCCGCAACATGTCGACGCGCTCGCGGCGGCTGGCGTGGAAACCGTGACGGTGACGGTAAACGCCGTCGATCCCGAAATTCAGGCGCAGATCACGCCGAAGATCGCGTGGCAGAGAAAGCGCGTCGACGGGATCGCAGCCGCCGAGCGGCTGATCGCCAATCAGCTGGATGGGATCGAGAAGGCGGCGCAGCTCGGGCTCACGATCAAGATCAACACGGTGCTGATTCCCGGCGTAAACGACCGCCACATCGGCGATGTCGCGGCCCGTGTCGCCGGGCTCGGCGCGCACCTCATCAACATCATTCCGCTGATCCCGCAGCACAAGCTCGCGCATCTGAAAGAGCCCGGAATGATCGAGCGTCAGCGCGCCAGAGCCGAGGCGTCGAAGCACCTTCGGGTCTTCACGCATTGCCAGCGTTGCCGCGCCGATGCGTGCGGCATCCCCGGCGTCAGCGACCACACCAACGAGCTTTACGGCGATGGCCTCGCGGCCGAGCCGACCTTTTCGCACGGCTGAACAACTGCCTAAACCCTGTCAGGAGAGAAGATGTCCAAGAAACTCAAGCAGATCGCCATCTACGGCAAGGGCGGAATCGGCAAATCGACAACAACGTCGAACATCAGCGCGGCGCTCGCCGAAGCGGGCTACAAGGTCATGCAGTTCGGCGCCGACCCGAAGGCCGACTCGACCAACACCCTGCGGGGCGGCGAATATATTCCGTCCGTGCTCGACCTTCTGGCCGAACGCCGCCGTGTCGACGCCTATGAGGCGATCTTTCAGGGCTTCGGCGGCATCTACTGCGTCGAAGCGGGTGGCCCACAGCCGGGCGTGGGCTGCGCGGGGCGCGGCATCATCACCGCGGTCGAGCTTCTGAAGCAGCAGCGCGTGTTCGAGGAACTCGACCTCGACTACGTCATCTACGACGTTCTCGGCGACGTGGTATGCGGCGGCTTCGCCGTGCCGGTGCGCGAGGGCATCGCCGAACACGTGTTCACGGTGTCGTCGTCCGACTTCATGGCGGTCTACGCAGCGAACAACCTGTTCAAGGGCATCGAGAAATTCTCGACGGCTGGCGGCGCGCTACTTGGCGGCATCATCGCCAACTCGATCAACACCGACTTCCAGCGCGAGATCATCGACGACTTCGCAGCTCACACGAAGACGCCCATCGTCCAGTATGTGCCTCGCTCGCTGACCGTGACACAGGCCGAGCTTTCGGGCCGGACCACCATCGAGGCCGCGCCGAAGTCCGAGCAGGCGGAGGTCTATCGCGCCCTCGCGCGCCGCATCGCCGACCATACCGAATCCAAGGTGCCGACACCCCTCGGTCCGCTCGAACTGCGCGAATGGTCCGCGAAATGGGCCGACCGGCTCGTCGAGCAGGAACGCGCTGCCGCTTAACGACCAGTTCGGCAAACTCAACGGAGCCCGTGAGTCCATGACCATCAACCTGAAAACCTCCACCGTCGAAACGCGCGAGCAGCGCCTCGGCACGATCATCGGCTGGGATGGCAAGGCGAGCGCGCTTGCGGAGGAATCCGCTTATGCGCGCGGCGAGTGCGGCGGCTGTGGCGCGAGCGGGCGCGGCGGAGCGAAGGCGCGCCGCGTCTGCGAACTGACCGGACCGTTCACGCAAGGGTCCGTCTGCTCCGAGCAGATGGTGGAATGCCAGGCCGGCAACATTCGCGACGCGTTGCTGATCCAGCATTCGCCCATCGGCTGCGGCGCGGGCCAGGTGATCTACAACTCCATCTATCGCAACGGCCTCGCGATGCGCGGCCATCCCGTGCAGAACATCCGCTTCATCTCGACCAATCTGCGCGAGCGCGACATGGTCTATGGCGGCGCGGACAAGCTTGACGCGGCCATCCGCGCGGCGTTCGAGCGACACGCGCCCAAAGCGATCTTCATCGCCACATCCTGCGCGAGCGGCATCATCGGCGACGACGTGGAGAGCGTGGCGAGGCATGCCGAAGCCGACCTCGGCATCCCCGTCATTCCGCTTCACTGCGAAGGCTTCGCCTCCAAGCACTGGAGCACGGGCTTCGACGCGACGCAGCACGGCATCCTGCGTCAGATCGTGCGCAAGAACCCGACGAAAAAGCAGGAAGATCTGGTCAACGTCATCAACCTCTGGGGCTCCGACGTCTTCACGCCGATGCTGAAGGAACTCGACCTTCGCGTGAACTATGTGATCGACATGGCGACGGTCGAGGAACTGGCGCAGATGTCCGAGGCGGCGGCAACGGTCACGTTCTGCTACACGCTCGGCACCTATCTCGCTCAAGGCCTCGAACAGGAATACGGCGTCCCGCAGATCCGCGCACCGCAGCCTTACGGCTTCGCGGGGACCGACGCATGGCTTCGCGAAGTCGCACGCGTCACGGGGCGCGAAGACAAGGTCGAAGCCTTCATCGAGCGAGAGCACGCCCGTGTCCGCCCGAAGGTGGAGGAACTGAAAAAGAAGCTGGCGGGGCTCAAGGGCTACATCGCCACCGGCTCGGCCTACTCACACAGCCTCATCGGTGTGCTTCGCGAAATCGGCGTGCAAGTCGACGGCTCGCTCGTGTTCCATCACGACCCGGTCTACGACAGCGAAGATCGGAAGCAGGACACGCTCGACCATCTCATCGAAAACTATGGCGAGGTGGAGCACTTCACGGTCGGCAACCGCCAGCAGTTTCAATTCTATAACCTGCTGCAGCGGGTGAACCCGGACTTCATCATCATCCGCCACAACGGGCTTTCGCCCCTTGCCGCGCGCCTTGGCATCCCGGCGATCCCGCTCGGCGACGAACTGCATGCCTTCGGTTATCAGGGCATGATCAATCTCGGCGAAGCCATTCTGGCGGTGCTTCAGCATCGGAAGTTCCATCAGGACATCGCAGGCCGCGTGAAGCTTCCCTACAAGAAATCCTGGCTTGCCGAAAAAGACCCGTTCGCCCTCGCACGCGTGGCGGCGGAGTAGCCTCGGGCCATGGCAATCAACCTCAAGACGCCGACGGTCGAAACGCGCGAGCAGCGTCTCGGAACCATCATCGGCTGGGACGGCACCGCGTCCGCGCTCGCCGAGGAGTCCGCGTTCTCGCGCGGCGACTGCGGCGGATGCGGACCAAGCGGACGGGGCGGCGGCAAGGCGCGCCGCGTCTGCGAACTGACGGGGCCCTTCACGCAAGGCTCCGTCTGTTCCGAGCAGATGGTGGAGACGCAGGCGGGTAATGTCCGCGACGCGGTGCTGATCCAGCATTCGCCGATCGGCTGCGGGGCGGGTCAGGTCGTCTACAATCAGCGCTTCCGCAACGGCTGCAAGGCGCGTGGCCTTCCCGTCCGCAATGTCCGTTTCATCTCCACGAACCTGCGTGAGCGCGACATGGTCTATGGCGGCGCGGACAAGCTCGACGCCGCCATCCGCGCGGCCTTCGAGCGGCACAAGCCCGCCGCAATCTTCATCGCAACGTCCTGCGCGAGCGGCATCATCGGCGACGACGTCGACAGCGTGGCGCGCCATGCCGAAGCCAAGCTCGGCGTGCCGGTCATCCCCGTGCATTGCGAGGGCTTCAAGTCGAAGCACTGGAGCACCGGCTTCGACGCGGCGCAGCATGGCGTCCTTCGCCAGATCGTCCGCAAGACCCCCGCGAAAAAGCAGGACGATCTCGTCAACGTCATCAACCTTTGGGGTTCGGACGTCTTCACGCCGATGCTGAAGGAACTCGGCCTCCGCGTGAACTACGTGATGCCGCTCTCATCCGTCGAGGAACTGGCGCAGATGTCGGAGGCGGCGGCGACGGTGAGTTTCTGCTACACGCTCGGCTCGTATCTCGGCACGGCGCTGGAACAGGAATTCGGCGTGCCGCAGATCAAGGCGCCTCAGCCCTACGGCTTTCCGGGCACCGACGCGTTGCTGCGCGAACTCGGCCGCGTGACAGGCCGCGAGGACCGGGCGGAGGCTTACATTGCGCAAGAGCATGCCCGAGTGAAGCCGAAGATCGCGGCGCTTCGCGAGAAGCTCCGCGGCGTCAAGGGTTATGTTGCGACAGGGTCGGCCTACTCGCACGGCCTCATCGAAGTGCTGCGCGAGCTTGGCGTCGAGGTGGACGGCTCGCTCGTGTTCCATCACGACCCGGTCTACGACAGCGAAGATCCGAAGCAGGACTCGCTCGCGCATCTTCTCGAAAATTACGGCGATGTCGACTTCTTCACCGTGGGTAATCGCCAGCAGTTCCAGTTTTACAACCTGCTCCAGCGCGTAAATCCGGACTTCATCATCATTCGCCACAACGGTCTGGCGCCGCTTGCCGCCCGCGTCGGCATCCCCGCGATTCCGCTCGGCGACGAGCACCATGCGCTCGGCTATCAGGGCATGATCAATCTCGGCGAGTCCGTTCTCGCCGTCCTGCGCCATCGCAAGTTCCATCAGGACATCGCGAGGCACGTTCGCCTTCCCTACAAAACGTCGTGGCTACGCGAGAAGGATCCCTTCGCGCTTGCCCGCGCCCAAGCCAGCTAACAGGAGACTTCATGGCCCTTCTCGCCTTGAAACCCCGCGCTGCGGCCGAGACAAAGCCGGAAGCCGCGGAGGCGACACACATCGAACTCGTGCGCTATGTGTGCGCCATCGGCGCGATGCAGAGCGCGGCGGCGATCCCGCGCGTCGTTCCCATCACCCATTGCGGGCCGGGCTGCGCCGACAAGCAATATATGAACATCGCGTTCTACAACGGCTATCAAAGCGCAGGATACGGCGGCGGTCCCGTCGTGCCCAGCACGAACGCATCGCAGCGCGAAGTGATCTTCGGGGGCGCCGACCGGCTTCGCGAACTGATCGAATCCTCGCTGAAGGTCATCGACTCGGATCTGTTCGTCGTGCTGACGGGGTGCATCCCGGATCTCGTCGGCGACGACGTGGGCTCGGTCGTCCGCGACTTCCAGAAACGCGGCGTTCCGATCGTCTACGCGGAGACCGGCGGCTTTCGCGGCAACAACTTCACCGGCCATGAAGCGGTCACGCAGGCCATCATCGAGCAGTATCTGGAGCCTTGGGACGGCACGCGCGAAGCGAAAACCGTGAACCTGTGGTCGTTGCTGCCCTATCACAACACGTTCTGGCGCGGCGACCTGGAAGAGATAAAGCGGCTGCTGACAGGCATCGGCCTCAAGGTCAATGTGCTGTTCGGCCCGGATAGCGCCGGCGTTTCGGAATGGGGCGATATCCCGAAGGCAGGCTTCAACCTGGTGCTGACGCCTTGGCTGAACCTTTCGACCGCAAAGCTGCTTCAGGAGAAGTACGACCAGCCATTCCTGCACATCCCCGTACTGCCGATCGGCGCGAGGCAGAGCGCGGCCTTCCTGCGCGAGGTTGCGGCTTTCGCCAAGCTGCCCAAGAAGCGGGTCGAAGCTTTCATCGAAGCCGAAGAGCTGCGTTATTACAACTACATCGACGGTTTCACCGATTTCTATTCCGAATATTGGTGGGGCTTGCCTGCGAAATTCGCCGTGGCCGGCGACAGCGCCTATAACCTCGCGCTGACGAAATTCCTCGTGACGCAGCTCGGTCTGATCCCGGCAAAGCAGATCGTGACCGAAGACCCGCCGCTCGAATATCGCGACGCGATCCGCGACGAGTTCCGCCGCATCGACCATGACGTTTCGGTGGAGGTTGAGTTCATCGAGGACAGCTACCTCATCCACCAGTCGCTCCGCGCCGCCGATTTCGGCCAAAAGCCGCCGATCATCTTCGGCACGACCTGGGAGCGCGACCTCGTGAAGGAAATGAAGGGCTCGCTCGTCGAAGTCGGCTTTCCGGCTTCCTATGAGGTCGTGCTGTCACGAAGCTATGTCGGTTATCGGGGTGCGCTTGCCCTTCTCGAACGCATCTACAGCACGGTGGTCAGCCACAGCGCGTAAAAGCGAGCAGGCCGACGGCCAAACCACCCACGGAGCGGCTGTTATCGAAGCGCCTTCATCACCCAGGCCGCGGCCATGTGCTGCGGCCTGCCGCTGTTCAGCGCCCATGAATGGGACGGCCTCCCGTCAGGATCGGCCATTCCCAAACCTTGCCGATCCGGTCATTCAGCCGCACCGATCAGGAAGGCGGCTGGCTTCATTTGCTTTTTGCGGGAAATGGGGCGATTTTCACTCGCTTTGAAAATTGCACTCCATCATCCTCAACGAAAGACGTCTCCATGGACGACGCGCAAACCGGGTCTTCAGGAATCCCTCTCTACAGTCCGGATGATTTCGCAGGCGTGCGTCGCGCCGGTCAACTTGCTGCCGCCACGCTCGATTTCATCACGCCTCATGTGAAGGCGGGAGTGCGCACGATAGAACTGAACGACCTCATGGAGCGGTTCATCGAGGATCACGGGGCCATCTGCGGGCCGCTCAATTATCGGGGATACCCGAAAGCAACCTGCATTTCCGTCAATCACGTCGTCTGTCACGGCATTCCCGGCGACAAGCGCCTGCAGGAAGGCGACATCGTCAATATAGACGTGACCCCCGTGCTGGACGGATGGTTTGGCGATTCCAGCCGCATGTATCTTTGCGGCGAGGTCAGCGTGAAAGCGCGCAAGCTGGTCGATGTCACCTATGACGCCATGATGCTCGGCATCGCAAAGGTCAAACCCGGCGCGACTTTCGGTGACATCGGTCATGCCATTCAGAGTTTCGCGGAGAGCCAACGCTTCTCGGTCGTGCGCGATTTTTCGGGGCATGGCGTCGGCCGCAAATTCCACGAGCCCCCGAAGGTGCGCCATCATGGCCGCCCCGGCGAGGGCCCCACGCTGCAAGAGGGGATGATCTTCACCATCGAACCCATGATCAACGCGGGCGGCTACGCCGTGAAGGTTCTCTCGGACGGCTGGACGGCGGTGACGCGAGACAAGAGCCTGTCCGCGCAGTTCGAACACACGGTCGGCGTCACCAGGGATGGCTGCGAAATCTTCACGTTATCGCCCGCCGGGCATACCAAGCCGCCGTATTTCTGAACGCGCGCGGAACGCACATTCCGCGATCGCGCCCGATCGATGCAACAGCGGATATGGCGGGTTTGCGTCGCTCGTTGCGATAGGGCTCGACTGACGAGACTGGACGCTCCCGCACGCACGTGTTGTGCCGGTGGGAGTAGATGACGCTCGCACACGCAAGTGGTGTGCCGCAACTCAACGGGCTTGCCGCCCCGTGGCAAACTGGCGCTTGCGATGGATTAATAAATATAGCTGATTGGTGTTTCATTAAAATGCGAGGGAGTGTTCAACATGGGCCATTCAGATAATCCCGCCGAGAGCATAGTGAAGGGCTTTATTCAGGAACAGGGCGGCGTTAGCGGCCTGATCAGCAAATTCGAGAAAGAAGGGCTCGGCCCCATCGTCCGGTCGTGGGTCGGCAAGGAAGAGAAACAGCCGATTTCCGCCGGTCAGATCCACCGCGCCCTCGGGTTTGAAACGTTGCAGAAGCTCGGGGCGAAAGTCGGTTTGTCGGCCGACGCAACCGCTGAAGCGTTGTCGGAACTCCTGCCGAAGACGGTCGGTACGCTGACGGCCGGAGGCGCGACGCGCGCCCGATGGGACTGGCGGTACTAGGTCAATTGGGGAGACACGCTAAGAGGCGGCTTTGCCGACATCCGGCCTGGCCGCCGAAATGAAATCGCGCCGACGCGTCAGTCTTCCCGCAAAGGCATCGGCCTATATGCGCTGGTCTTGCAGCGCTCACGGATTTTGCGGCAAAGGGCGCGGCGTTCGCGAAGGTCTGAGGCACCGAGCCGGCTCCGCCGGGGGGCAGGCGTGGTCGCATCTGCATCGCCGCCCCTTTTCAGGGCGCCCGATGAGCAGCCCAGTCGACGAGGACCAGCCGTCCTGCCTGACGCCGACGCTGGATGAAAACAAGGGTCGGCCAAGTGTTGGCGATCTTCTCGAAGGTTCGACGCAACGCTTCCAGCAAGGGCCTATCTCGGCAGTTGACTTTGTCGCCCAAGTGACCCGATGACAGGGGCGACGAGGGCCCTTACAGCGCCCGATGCTTTCAACTGCGTCGCGCCGCGTCAGTCGCCCGCAACAAGGGGAAAGACATGGCGCCTTGCCTGAGAGGACCGCTGCGCATCGCCCTTTTGCTGCTCGGTCTTGCCGTTCCGATCTCCGAGCGGGCCAGCGCCGCGATCGACCCAACCCTTGCTCTCTTCCTCGGATATTCGAAAGCGATCAACGCCGTCGCGATCTCGCCGAATGGCAGGCAGGCCGTCACCGGCGGCCAGGACAACCTCGTCAGGCTCTGGGACGTTCCGACCGGCCTCTTGCTGAGAACGCTGGATGCTCAGGCCATACGGATTTACGCGTTGGCGTTCTCTCCTGACGGGCAGTTCATTCTCGCGGCAGGCTCCGACGCCACACTGCGGCTGTTCGCGGTCAAGACGGGGGAACTCGTGACCACCATGGAGGGGCACGCAAGCGATGTTCTTTCGGTCGCCATCGCCCCCGACGGGCGGCGGGCTCTCTCGGCCAGCAAGGACAAGACGCTCAAGCTTTGGGATCTGGAAACCGGCCAGCTTGCCAAAACCCTCGAAGGCCATTCCAGCGACGTGACGGCGGTCGTCTTCGCACCCGATGGCGGCCGGGCGTTGTCGGCCAGCGCGGACAAGACGCTTAAACTCTGGAACCTTGAAACGGGGCAGCCGGAAAGCACCTTTGAAGGTCATGGCGATGCCGTGACTTCGCTCGCGGTCTCACCGGACGGGTTGCAGGCCGTTTCCGCGAGCAAGGACAAGACGCTCAAGCTCTGGGACATCGGAAGCGGCCAACTTCTCAAAACCTTCGAGGGGCATTCCTCGGAAACAACGACGCTCGCATTCGCGAATGGTGGCCGCATCCTTTCCGGAGGCGCCGACCGGACGCTGAAACTATGGGATGCGCAGACAGGCGCATTGGTCAGGACGTTCGAAGGGCATGCGGACGCGGTCGCATCGGTTGCGGTGTCTGTCGACGGAAGCCTCGCCATTTCGGGAAGCCCGGACAAGATGCTCAAGATATGGGACGTGGACGGGGGACACGTTCGGCGGGCCATCGATCTTCAATCCGAAACCTTTTCGCCGAACGGCTATCGCAATTTCTTCAAGGGCGTCTCCGCCGCCAAAACCGCCGATCCCGCCGATGTCGACAAGCGGCTGCGAGAGAAAGGCATGAAGAGGGGCGATCCGGTGTTCCTGCGCATTTTCAAGGCCGATCTTGAAGCAGAACTCTGGATAAAGGGCGTGGACGGCTTCGCGCTGTTCGCGACCTATCCGATTTGCGCCTGGTCGGGCCAGCTCGGACCGAAACTCGCTGAAGGCGATGCGCAGACGCCGGAAGGCTTCTATACGATCGGCAAGGGCCAGCTCAATCCGAACAGCCGCTATCATCGCGCCTTCAACATCGGTTACCCGAACCTGTTCGACCGGGCTTACAGCCGAACCGGCTCGCACCTCATGGTGCATGGCGCCTGCGCGTCCATCGGCTGCTATGCCATGACGGACGCTTTCATCGATGAGCTTTGGCTGCTCGTCACCGCCGCGCTCGACGCCGGACAGGAAAGGGTCGGCGTGCATGCCTTTCCGTTCCGCATGACAGACGAGCGTCTCGCCGCGTTCGACTGGCATCCGTGGGCGGAGTTCTGGCGCGACCTGAAACCGGCTTACGATCTTTTCGACGAAAGCCGCATCCCGCCTCAGGTCAGCGTTTGCAACAAGCGCTACGTGGTTCAGCCTGGCCGGACGGACAGCAAGAGCGCGCCCGCGTTGCGGGTGGCCTGCCCGCAGCCACCCTTGGCTGCAAGCAGATTGGCGCCGGTGGCCCTGCCGAAGCCGGACCACCGATTTCCCTGAAACGAACGCGTTGGCCGCGCGGGCAATCGTCGAGAAGGAAGAGCGAAAGTCAGCCTTCCCCCTGGTTCGAAGGCAACGACTGAGTTGCCTGCGAAGCCGCGGCAGCGACCGAAAGCCCTTTGCTGCTGCGCGTGGCGCATTCTGGAAGCGGAGCTGGCCCGTTTCGCCGGTGTCCGAGGCAAGCTGACCGTAGCTTACCGAAGACGCAGGATTAACAGTCGGGCAGTCAGCTCACAGCCGCCCATCACCTATGCCGGTCCAGTGAAATCGCGAGGCCGCTCAGATCGAGGTTGGCCAGCAGCCCGACCTGGCTACCCGTGAGTTCCAGTACCGCGCCCTTCTGATTGGTCAGCACGATAGCGCGGGCACCCCGCCCCACCGCAAGTCCCGCACCAGCGGCACCATAGACGCCCTCGACATCCCTCGGCGACCAGATGTTGCTCACCCTTCCGCGCAGCACGGTCTTCGAACCTCCGAAGACGAGCCCGTAATCGAGGCCTCCGGTCGAGAGCGCATAGCGCCTACCCTGAAAGACGAGTGAGCCGCTGCCCCCGGAGCCACCGATGACCCAACCGGCCTTGTAGATGGTCAGCGTCACCGTTCCGCTGTCGGCGTAGCTCGCCGACGAGAGGCCAACAAACGCGATGAACGCAATCAGCCCGGCGCGGGCGGCCTTTAAAAGTCTCATGTTATCTCCCCCTGAATTGTGCCTGCGTGTCCCGGGAATACCCTACCGGACCTTCTGGAGTAAAATAGGGAGGCAATATGTTCACATCGCGTGCCGGAGCGCGCGAGCGCACCTGATCGCAAGAGCATGACGCGATCAGCCCGATGCAAAAAAAAGCCGCCTGGCCGGCGGCTTTGCTACAGGAGCGTACGGAATGAAGTTTTCTCGCCTTAGCCGAGGAACGCGACTTTCAGGATCTCGTAAGACTTCGCGCCACGCGGCGTGTTCACCTCGACGGAATCGCCAGCTTTCTTGCCGATGAGCGCGCGCGCGATCGGAGAACCGATGGAAACCTTTCCGTTCCGGACATCGGCTTCGAGATCGCCGACAATCTGATACTTCACCTCTTCCTCGGTGTCCTCGTCGACGAGCGTCACCGTCGCGCCAAACTTCACCGTCTCGCCGGAAAGCTTGGAGATGTCGATCACTTCGGCGCGGCTGAGCTTGTCTTCGAGGTCTGCCACCTTGGCCTCGTTCATGCCCTGCGCTTCCTTCGCGGCATGATATTCGGCATTTTCGGAAAGGTCGCCGTGTGACCGCGCCTCCGCGATGGCCTTGATGATCCGCTGACGCTCGACGCTTCTCAGATATTTAAGCTCGGCCTCAAGCGCTGCATGCCCCTGGGCAGTCATCGGCACTTTTTCGCTCATCCCCAATTCTCCCCAGGTCCGGAGAAACTCCCCCCGGAACCGTTCATCCATCTGAAAGTGGAATTCGACAAAAAGCAATGCATGCCGGACCGCCCTCCGGAACCGGCACACACAGTTTAGGCGATATATTTCTGCAGAGGCTGAACTTCAAGGATGCCCGCGCGCATTGCCGCAACTGATTTTGTAACCGCGAGCGCGCCCGCGATCGTCGTGTAATAAGGAATCTTGTACATCAATGCGGTACGGCGGATCGTGGAACTGTCGGCAAGCGCCTTTGCCCCCTCCGTCGTGTTGAAGACGAGATCGACCTCGCGGTTCTTCATCGCGTCGACGATATTCGGCCGCCCTTCGAGCACCTTGTTGATGCGCGTGCAGGGGATGCCGTTCGCTTCGAGGTGACGCGCCGTGCCGCGTGTGGCGAGCACCTTGAATCCCATGTCCACAAGGTCGCGGACAGGTTGAACGATGCGGTCCTTGTCGGATTCCTTCACCGACACGAACAGCGTTCCGGCTGTCGGCAAGCGGCTGCCGCTCGCGAGCTGCGCCTTGGCGAAGGCGACCGCATAGGTCTTGTCGATGCCCATGACCTCGCCGGTGGAGCGCATTTCGGGCCCAAGCACCGGATCGATCTCCGGGAAGCGCTCGAACGGGAACACGGCTTCCTTCACGCCCACATGCTGTACGTTTGCGCGATGCTTGAGGTTCATGTCCGCGAGTTTCTCACCCGCCATGACGCGGGCGGCGATGGCCGCGACCGGATAACCGATCACCTTCGCCACGAAGGGCACGGTGCGGCTCGCGCGCGGGTTCACCTCCAGCACGTAGACGTCGCCGTCCTTCACCGCATACTGGATGTTCATCAGCCCCACGACGTTCAGCGCTCGGGCGATGTCGGCCGTCTGGCGCTCAAGCTCCCGCAGCGTCTCTTCGCAGAGCGAATGCGGCGGCAGCGAACAGGCGCTGTCGCCCGAATGCACGCCCGCTTCCTCGATATGCTCCATCACGCCCGCGATGAAGACGTCCGTGCCATCTGAAATGGCATCGACATCGACCTCGGTCGCATCGCGCACATAGGAATCGAGCAGAAGCGCGTTTTTCGCAAGCACGGCATTCACTTCCGCGTGGCGGTTGCCCGCGAAACGATGGTGCACGTCCGGCGGAACGAAGGCGGCGAGTGTCGTGTCGAAATAGTCCTTCAGCGCGGCCTGATGCGGAATGATCGCCATGGCCCGGCCGCCCAGCACGTAGGAAGGCCGCACCACGATGGGGAAGCCGATTTCCTCGCTCGCGGCGAGAGCCTGCTCGATGGAGTAGGCGATGCCGTTTTGCGGCTGACGCAGATTGAGCTTCTCCACGAGCGCCTTGAAGCGGTCGCGGTCCTCGGCGAGGTCGATGGCGTCGGGCGATGTGCCAAGGATCGGCACGCCCTTGTCGGCGAGCGTCTGCGCGAGCTTCAGCGGCGTCTGGCCGCCGAATTGCACGATCACGCCCTTGAGCTTGCCGTTCGACGCTTCCCTTTCGATGATCGCAAGCACGTCTTCCGGTGTCAGCGGTTCGAAATAGAGGCGGTCCGACGTGTCGTAGTCGGTCGAGACGGTCTCCGGGTTGCAGTTCACCATGATCGTCTCGTAGCCCGCCTTCGACAGCGAGAAAGCCGCGTGACAGCAACAATAGTCGAACTCGATGCCCTGACCGATGCGGTTCGGGCCGCTGCCGAGGATGACGATCTTCTCGCGCGCGGACGGCGCGGCCTCGCAGCTTGCCTGCCCGGCAATCGGGCTCTCGTAGGTCGAATACATGTAAGGCGTCGGCGAGGGAAATTCCGCCGCGCAGGTGTCGATTCGCTTGTAGACGGGGAACACCTTCAGCGCGCGGCGCTTCTCCACGACCTCGGCTTCCGTCAGACCGGCGAGCGACGCAAGGCGGGCATCGGAAAAGCCCATTGCCTTCAATTCGCGGAACGCGCGTTCCGTGCCGGGCAAGCCATGCTCGCGGATCTTTGTTTCGACGTCGACGATTTCCTGAAGCCGTTCAATGAACCACGGATCGATCCGGCACATCGTGTGGATCTGCTCGTGATCGACGCCAAGGCGGAGTGCCTGCGCGACCTTGAGGAGCCGGTCCGGCGACGGCGTGCCGAGTGCCTCGCGGATGACGTTCTTGTCGTCGCCCTTGCCGAGCCCTTCGAGCACGTAATCGTCGAGGCCGGTGAGCCCCGTTTCCATGGAGCGGAGCGCCTTTTGCAGGCTTTCATGGAAGGTGCGGCCGATGGCCATCGCCTCACCGACCGATTTCATCGCCGTGGTGAGCGTCGTCGGAGCGCCTGGGAACTTCTCGAAGGCGAAGCGCGGGATCTTCGTGACGACGTAATCGATGGTCGGCTCGAAGGAAGCCGGGGTCGCGCCCTTGGTGATATCGTTGTCGAGTTCGTCGAGCGTGTAGCCAACGGCGAGCTTCGCCGCCACCTTCGCGATGGGGAAGCCCGTCGCCTTCGACGCAAGCGCCGACGATCGCGACACGCGCGGATTCATCTCGATGACGACGAGCTTGCCGTCCTGCGGGTTGACCGCGAACTGCACGTTGGAGCCGCCGGTCTCGACGCCGATCTCGCGCAACACCGCGATGGAGGCGTTGCGCATGACCTGATATTCGCGGTCGGTCAGCGTCAGCGCGGGCGCGACCGTGATCGAATCGCCCGTATGCACGCCCATCGGGTCCACGTTCTCGATGGAACAGATGATGATGCAGTTGTCCTTCTTGTCGCGGACGACCTCCATCTCAAACTCTTTCCATCCGAGGACGGATTCCTCGATCAGGATCTGCGTGGTAGGCGACGCTTCGAGGCCGCGCTCGCAGATGTGAAGATATTCCTCGCGGTTGTACGCGATGCCGCCGCCGGTGCCGCCGAGCGTGAAGGACGGGCGGATGATCGCGGGCAACGGAACGTGTTCGAGCGCCTCGATGGCCTCCTGGAGGGTTTGCGCAAGCCGTGATTTCGGCGTCGCGAGCCCGATCTTTTTCATCGCCTCGCGGAAAAGCTGACGATCCTCGGCCTTGTCGATGGCGTCGGCGTTCGCGCCGATCAACTCGACGCCGAAGCGGTCGAGCACGCCGTCACGCGCGAGCTTCAGCGCGGTATTGAGCGCGGTCTGGCCGCCCATGGTGGGCAGCAGAGCCATTCGTTCGTCTGGATGTTCGCGGCGTTCGCGCTCGATCACCTTCGTCACCATGTCGGGCGTGATCGGCTCGATATAGGTGGCGTGCGCCAGATCGGGGTCGGTCATGATCGTGGCGGGGTTCGAATTCACGAGGATGATTCGATATCCCTCCTGACGCAGAGCCTTGCAGGCTTGCGTGCCGGAATAGTCGAATTCACAGGCCTGGCCGATAACAATCGGGCCAGCCCCAATGATGAGGATGGAGTCTATATCTGTGCGTTTGGGCATACTTCTGGCGCTCGGGTTTCGTCGCGTTATAAAGGAAGCGGGCGACGATTCAACAACAGCGTGGAAGCGAGCTTACACGAATGCGCATTTTGGAGGCAGCCATGCTGCCGCCGCGGCACCGAATAGCCGCCTTGTTTCGCAATTCCCGCGTCTTCCCTCTTTTGTGAATGACTAGCCGCGAGCGCGGCCTTAAGGCGCGGTGCTGCGCCCCCGAAAAAGGCAAAAAAACGATCCCGCGGCTGTGGACTGACAGGGGCCGCATCACTATCATGCGCCGCCATGGAACATTTCGCACTCGCCAAAGAATTTCCGCCAGCCTCCGAAGCGGACTGGCGCGCCATTGTGGAAAAGGCGCTGAAGGGCGCGCCTTTCCGCGTGCTCGAAAACCAGCTTTATGAAGGCTTCGCGACGTCGCCGCTCTATACCGGCGCAGCCACGTCGCCCGCGCGTCACGGCCAGCGCGGCTGGCTCATCGTGCAGCCTCTCGCGGGGGCATCGCTTGCCGACGCAGAGCGGCAACTGGCCGACGATCTTGCGAACGGCGCGACGGCGCTGAGCCTGGATCTCGCCAACGGTCCCGCCATTCGCAAGGCCGCCGAGCTTGGGGCCGTACTGGATGCGGGCGTGCCGATTTTTCTCGCGGGCGGCAGCACCCCCGCAGATGCCGCGTTCCTTCTCGCGAAAGCGGACAAGACAATTGTCGGCACCACCGGATTCGACCCGATCACCGCTTTCGCCGTTGCGGGCGAGGTTCCTGCCGACCGGAAAGCCGCACTCGCCGATACGGTCGACGCGGCGCTTGCCATTCGCGAACGTTTCCCGAACGTAACCCCGTTCCTTGCGTCGAGCCGGGCCTGGAACGGCGCGGGCGGTTCCGTTGTGGACGAACTCGGCTTCACGCTCGCCGCGGCGGTGGCCTATTGGCGCGCTCTCGAAGCCGCCGGGCTTTCGCGCGAGGACGCCTCGCGCGCCATCGGCTTCAAGCTGTCCGCCTCCGCCGACCTGTTCCTCACGATTGCGGCCTTCCGCGCCATCCGCCTTCTCTGGGCCCGCGCCCATGAAGCGGCAGGCGTGGCGCCAAACGAGCATATTCTTCTCTACGCGAAGACACCGCCCCGTATCCTCTCCGTCTACGATCCGCACGTAAACATGCTGCGCTCGACCGCGAGCGTTTTCGGCGCGGCCATCGGCGGAGCGAGCGCCATCGAAGTTCACCCATTCGACGAGGCCGCGACCGAGCCCACGCCCCTTTCACGGCGCATCGCGCGCAATACCGGGCTTGTGCTCCAGAGCGAAGCCTGGCTATCCGCCGTCGCCGACCCCGCCGCCGGTTCGTCCTATGTCGAAACGCTCACCGAAAACCTCGCGGCGTCGGCCTGGGCGCTCTTCCGCGAGGTTGAAGCCAAGGGCGGCCTGCTCAAGGCGCTCGAAAGCGGCTTCGTTTCGGCTCGCCTGCAAGAAACCGCCGACAAGCGCGACCGTGCCATCGCTCACCGCAAGGAAAAGATAACCGGCGTTTCGGTCTTCCCGAACCTCAACGAGAAGATCGCCTTCGAAGAACCTGCCTCCATCATCGCGGAAGAAGCGCATCCCACCGTCGATTTCGCGCTTCCCGCCCCCGGCACGGGCGAACGCTTTGCGGCGCTTGTTGCGGCGGCCGCACGCGGCGTGCCGTTGCCGGAACTGCGCTCCGCTTCGCGCGTCGTCTGCGACCTGATCGCGACCGGCCCGCTCGACGTCGCCCGGCGCGACGCAGAACCTTTCGAAGTGCTGCGCCAGCGCGCCGACTTCGCACTCGCCAGCATCGGTTCCAGACCGCCCCTGTTCCTCGCGCTTCTCGGCTCGCCGTCGGACTACCGCGCGCGGTCGCTCTGGGTCCAGAGCTTCTTCGCTGCGGGCGGTATCGAGACCATCGTGCCCGAGGAAGGCTTCACCGATGTCGAAAAACTCGCGGCTGCGTTCAAGCAGAGTCCGGCGCCGATCGCCTGTTTGTGCTCGTCCAACGCGACCTATGCCGAGTTGAAGGGAGCAGCCGCCGCGCTGAAGCGTGCGGGCGCGAGCCACGTTTATCTCGCCGGCCCGGCGGCCTTGCTCTCGACGCTTGATCCGCATGACCGGACGGCCGTCGACCGCCTCGTCTATGAAGGCTGCAATGCGCTGGCCATCCTGGAAGAAGCGCAGCGCATCCTGCGTGTCGAGGAACTGGCGGAGGCCGCCGGTCTTGAGGCGGAGGATGAAAACTTCGGTGCATTCGACGAAGCTTGATGGCGATGAAGCGTCGCGCTTTTCTGAAGAGCACGACGCTTCGGTAACAGATTTCAATCGGCCTGCCTTCGGTCAAAAGACGCGCCGAGGAGCCGAACTCAATGCATCGGTCAATACGCGCTGGGGTGATCGACCCGCAGCGGCGTTGGCCGGGCGGGACACTGGAAGCGAACGATGACGAATTCTCCGTTGCCGGATTTCTCGAAGATCGAGTGGCAGACGCCGAGCCTTGCGGGCGCCCCCTTCGGCGAGGCCGCCGAGACGCCGGAGGGCATCCAACTCAAACCCGCCTACGGCCCCGCCGACATCGAAGGCCTCGACTTCCTGAATACCTATCCGGGGCTCGCACCGTTCCTTCGCGGGCCTTACCCCACGATGTACGTCCAGCAGCCCTGGACGGTTCGCCAATATGCGGGCTTCTCGACCGCCGAGGACTCGAACGCCTTCTACCGCCGCAATCTCGCGGCGGGCCAGAAGGGTCTTTCCATCGCCTTCGACCTCGCCACCCATCGCGGCTATGACAGCGATCACCCGCGCGTGCGCGGCGACGTCGGCATGGCGGGCGTGGCCATCGATTCGATCTACGACATGCGCACGCTGTTCGACGGCATCCCGCTCTCGGAAATGAGCGTGTCCATGACCATGAACGGCGCGGTACTGCCGATCCTCGCGCTGTTCATCGTGGCGGGCGAGGAGCAAGGCGTGAAGCCCGCGCAGCTCTCCGGCACGATCCAGAACGACATCCTCAAGGAATTCATGGTGCGGAACACCTATATCTATCCGCCCCTGCCCTCGATGCGCATCATCTCGGACATCTTCGCCTATACGAGCGCGAACATGCCGAAGTTCAACTCGATCTCGATTTCCGGCTATCACATGCAGGAAGCGGGCGCGACCGCGGACCTCGAACTCGCCTACACGCTGGCAGACGGCGTGGAATATGCGCGCGCGGGCAAGGCCGCCGGGCTCGACATCGACGCCTTCGCGCCTCGCCTGTCGTTCTTCTGGGCCATCGGCATGAACTACTTCATGGAAGTAGCCAAGATGCGCGCGGGCCGCGCGCTCTGGGCGCGGCTCATGAAGGCCGAGGGCGCAAAGTCGCCGAAGTCCATGAGCCTTCGCGCGCACTGTCAGACAAGCGGCTGGTCGCTCACCGCGCAGGACGTCTTCAACAACGTGACGCGCACCTGCGTGGAAGCCTTCGCGGCGACGCATGGCGGCACGCAATCGCTCCATACCAACGCACTCGACGAAGCGCTCGCGCTGCCGACCGATTTCTCGGCCCGCATCGCGCGCAACACGCAGCTTTTCATCGAATATGAAACCGGCACGACCCGCACCATCGACCCGTGGGGCGGCAGCTATTACGTCGAGCGGCTCACCTATGAGCTTGCGAAGAAGGCGTGGGAGCATATCGAGGAAGTCGAGCGTCTCGGCGGCATGGCGAAGGCCATCGACGCGGGCGTTCCGAAGCTTCGCATCGAGGAAGCCGCCGCACGCACGCAGGCCCGCATCGACAGCGGCAAGCAGGTCATCGTCGGCGTGAACAGATATCAGCCGTTGAACGAAGCGCCCATCGAGGTGCTGAAGGTCGACAATTCGGCGGTGCGCGCAGCCCAGATCGAGAAGCTGGAGCGTCTGCGTGGCGAGCGCGACGGCGCGGCTGTCGCGCCGGCGCTCGAAGCGCTCACCAACGCGGCGGCAAGCGGCGGCGGCAATCTGCTCGCGCTCGCGGTCGACGCGGCCCGCGCGAAAGCGACCGTCGGCGAAATTTCAGATGCGCTCGAAAAGATCTATGGTCGCCATCGGGCGGAAACACGCGCCATCTCGGGGGTTTACCGGGCGGAGGTCGGCTCGATGGAAAACAAGGTTCCACATGTCATCGCCTTGTGCGAGGCGTTCGAGAAGGAAGACGGGCGCCGCCCGCGTCTGCTCGTGGCCAAGGTCGGTCAGGACGGCCACGACCGCGGCCAGAAGGTGATCGCGTCCGCCTTCGCGGATCTCGGCTTCGACGTGGACATCGGCGCGCTGTTCGCGACGCCCGCCGAAGTGGCGCGGCAGGCGGTGGAAAACGACGTGCACATCGTCGGCGTGTCGTCGCTGGCGGCGGGCCATCTTACGCTCGTGCCGGAATTGAAGCGCGAACTTGAGGCGCAGGGGCGGCCCGACATCCTCATCGTCGCTGGCGGCGTCATCCCGCCGGATGATTACGACGCGCTCTACAAGGCGGGCGCGGTGGCGATCTTCGGCCCTGGCACGAACATCGTGGATGCGTCGACCGACCTTCTGGCCAAGCTCAACGCGCATCTCGGCTACACGAAGCTCGCGGCGGAGTGACAAGAAGCCACATTGCGCTTTGCAAGGATACTTTCGGAGGAGAGCCGTAAAGGGCGGCCTCTCCGTGGCTTGCGGTAATGATGTCAGACTAAATCTTCCAGGCCGATACCGAGAGCGTCGGCCAGTTTTTTCATGGTCTTAAGGCCCCCCTCCTTTTTTCCGGTTTCGATTTCGGAAATGTAGGACTGGGCGACCTCCGCCTTCTCGGCGAGCGCCGCACTCGTAAGCCGCCGATGCTCGCGCCACAATCGCAGCGGACTTTCACCGGCAAGAAGCCGGTCGACAAACTCCGATGGAAGCAATTCTTCCTCGCCAGCGGAAAGCTTGCGGAGGACTTCATCGCCCGCGGCGATATCGGCCGCATCTTCCACTGCTTCAAGAAGGCGGTTGTAGTCTGTCTCCGGAAGGATCACCAGACGCTCGCCGGATGGGGTTACGATGGTTTGCGTATTCATTCTCTCACTCGTAAGCTTCTCCGCGAGGAGCAATCTTGAGGATTGCAAGCACCTCGCCGTTCTCGGTGAAGATAACGCGCCAGTCCCCGATGCGAAGTCTTCGCAATCCGTTTGAGCCCTTCAGCGTTTTTACATTGTTCGCCAACGAATCCGGGTCCGTCGCATAGTGCTCGATCTTGGCTCGGATCGTTGCAGCAACGTTCGCAGGCATTCGTTTGAGCGCCTTTGCCGCCTCTCTGGTGAAGGTTATAGCCAGCATGCCGCATTATCGCTTATAGCGATAAAACGTCAATGGCCAAAAGGCTGGGAACTCCTGGCCTTTGGGCCATTGAAGACTGTTCACTTCGCCGCCTTCTCCTGATAGCTCAGCACCAACTCGCGGGCGGCGCGGGTTTCGTCGAGGCGCGAGCGCGGCGCGAAGCGGGGCGCCTGCGTGAAGCGCGCGGCATCTCCGGCCTTCGCTGCGAGCGCGAGGCTTCGCACCGCTTCGATGAACTGGTCGAGGCCCTGCTTCGATTCGGACTCGGTCGGCTCGATCAGCATCGCCCCGGAAACGACGAGCGGGAAATATACAGTCATCGGGTGAAAGCCCTCGTCGATCAGCGCCTTCGCGAAGTCGAGCGTCGAGACGCCCGTGCCTTTCAGGAAGCCGTCGTCGAACAAGACCTCATGCATCGCGCCCTTGGGGAATGGCAGCGTCAGCACGTCGGCGAGGCGCGCGCGCACGTAATTCGCGTTCAGCACCGCATCTTCGGACGCCTGACGGATGCCGTCGGCGCCGTGGCTCATCATGTAGGCGAGCGCGCGCACAAACATGCCCATCTGGCCATGAAAGGCTGCGAGACGGCCGAACGGCGCGGCCCCGTCCGGCGCATCGGCTTCGTGTTCCACGAGACGCAACGCATCGCCATCGCGGCGCAAGAACGGCACGGGCGCATAAGCCGCAAGCGCTTCCGACAGAACCACCGGCCCGGCACCCGGCCCACCCCCGCCATGCGGCGTCGAGAACGTCTTGTGAAGGTTGATGTGCATCGCGTCCGCGCCGAGGTCGCCGGGGCGCACCTTGCCCGCGATGGCATTGAAATTCGCGCCGTCGCAATAGAGGTACGCGCCCGCCTCATGCAGCGCGTCGGCGATCTCGCGGATATGCGGCTCGAACAGCCCGCAGGTGTTCGGGTTCGTCAGCATCATCGCGGCGACATCCGGCCCGAGCGCCGCGCGCACGGCGTCCACGCTCACGGTGCCGTCCGGCCCCGCCTCGACCGCGCGAACGGTGAAGCCCAAATGCGCCGCCGTCGCAGGGTTCGTGCCGTGGGCCGAGACGGGCACCAGCACGACGCGGCGCGCGTCTGCCTCGCCGCGCGCTTCGAGCGCCGCCTTGATCGCCGCCATGCCGCAGAATTCGCCATGCGCGCCCGCCTTGGGCGACAGCGAGACCGCGTGCATGCCCGTGAGTTCGAGCAGCCAGCGCGACAGCTCCGTCATCAGCGCGAGCGCGCCCTGCACGGTCTTCTCCGGCTGAAGGGGGTGGATGTCCGCAAAACCCGGCAGCCGCGCCATCTTCTCGTTGAGGCGCGGGTTGTGCTTCATGGTGCAGGAGCCGAGCGGAAATATGCCGGTGTCGATGGAGTAATTCTTCTGACTGAGGCGCACGTAATGACGCATCGTCTCCGGCTCAGAGAGCCCCGGCAGCCCGATGGCGTCGTCTCGCTCAAGGCCGCCGAGGCGCGTTTCCGTTTCCGCCACCTCCTCGAAATCGACTCCGGTGGTTTCCGTCGAGCCGATCTCGAAGATCAGCGGCTCCTCGATCTGAAGCGCGCGATTGCCGGTGAAGGTCGGCGCGGGCGCGGCTGCCGCCTCGACGGCGGGAAGGATCACTTTCGGCATCTCAACCATGGAGCACCTCTTCGAGCGCGGCCCGGAAGGCGGCGATGTCGTCGGGAGTTGTCGTTTCTGTCGCCGCGACGACGATGGCATTCGCGAGCGTCGGCGCGTCCGGCCAGAGCCGCGATGCGGGCACGCCGCCGATGATTCCGCGGTCGGCCAGCGCATCGATCACCGCCGCGCCGGGTTTCGGCGTGCGGATTGTGAACTCGTTGAAAAATGCGGGCGTCATCACATTCACATCGTCCACGCTGTCGAGCGCCTTCGCCAAGGCCACCGCGTTCGCGTGGTTGATGCGCGCGAGCTTCCGCAGGCCCGCTTCGCCGAGCAGCGTCAGATGCGCCGTGAATGCGAGCGCGCAAAGCCCCGAGTTCGTGCAGATATTGCTCGTCGCCTTCTCGCGGCGGATATGCTGCTCGCGGGTCGACAGCGTCAGCACGAAGCCGCGCCGCCCGTCGTGGTCCACCGTCTCGCCGCAAAGCCGCCCCGGCATCTGGCGCACGAATTTCTTTCGCGCAGCGAACAGTCCGAGATAGGGGCCGCCGAAATTGAGGCCGTTGCCGATGCTCTGGCCTTCAGCCACCACGATATCGGCGCCCATCGCGCCCGGCGATTTCAGCGCCCCGAACGACACCGCTTCCGTCACCACGACGACGAGCAGAGCGCCCGCCTCATGGGCCTTTTCCGCAAGCGCCGAGAGGTCCGCCACGCGGCCGAAGGCGTCGGGCATTTGCACGACGATGCAGGATGTGTCCTTGTCGGCGTCCGCCTCGAAGCTCGTTGCGGGATCCACCGCCCGCACATCGACCTCGAACCCGCCAAGGCGCGAAACCGTCTCGATCACCGCGCGGTAATGCGGGTGCACCCCGCCCGCGACCACCGCCTTGCCGCGCCGCGTCACGCGATGCGCCATCAGCACGGCCTCGCCCGCCGCCGTGGAGCCGTCATACATGGAGGCGTTCGCCACTTCCATGCCCGTCAGCGCAGCGACCTGGCTTTGAAACTCGAACAGATATTGCAGCGTGCCCTGCGCGATTTCCGGCTGGTAGGGCGTGTAGGCCGTCATGAACTCCGAGCGCTGGATGATGTGATCAACCGTTGCCGGCACATGATGGTGGTAGGCGCCCGCGCCCGCAAAGAACGGCACCGACGATGCGGGCACGTTGCGGGCGGCAAGCCGCGACAGCACGCGTTCAACCGCGAGTTCGCTTTGCGCGCGGGGCAGATCAGGCAGGTCGCGCCGGAGCGCGCCTTCGGGCACGGCAGCGAAAAGCGCGTCGATGTCGATGTCGCTCTGGCCGACGGCGGCGAGCATGGCGCGGCGATCCGCGTCCGTGTGGGGAAGATAGCGCATCAGCCCTCCGCGCCCGCATAGGCGAGATAGGCATCCCGGTCCATGAGCTTGTCGAGTTCGCCGGCGTTAGAAAGCGCAAGCCTGTAGATCCACGCGCCCGTCTCGGGCTCCTGATTGATGAGTTCCGGCTTGTCGTTAAGCGCTTCGTTGATTTCGACCACCTCGCCGCTCACGGGCGAGTAGATGTCGCTCGCGGCCTTGACCGACTCGACCACCGCGATGGGCTGGCCCTGCTTCACCTTCTCGCCGACCTTCGGCAGTTCGACGAAGGTCACGTCGCCGAGCTTGCCTTGCGCGTAGTCCGTAATTCCGACCGTGCCGACGCCGTCCTCGACGCTGATATATTCGTGGTCTTCCGTGTATCTGATGAGCGTCATGGCTTCTGACCTTTGGGTTTTTATGCTTTGCGGACGTAACGATGCGGCACGAAGGGCAGGCTCGCGACGCGCGCGGGCTGGAACGCTCCCCGGATTTCGACAGCAACCGGCGTGCCAGGGGCGCTTGAGCGCGGCGGCACATAGCCGAAAGCGACGGACGCGGCGGCGGTCGGCGTGTAGGCGCCGCTGGTGATTTCGCCGAGGGTCTCGCCCGTTTCGCTTGCGATCTTCATATGCGTGCGTGCGGCGGAGCGACCTTCGAGGCGAAGCCCGACGCGGACACGCGCCGGACCATCGGCCAGCTCGCGCTGAACGCGTTCCGCGCCGATGAAACCGCCATCGCGCCGACGCCGCTTGCCGATCGAGAAGTCGAGCGCGGCCTCGATCGGCGATGTCGTCTCGTCCATGTCCTGCCCGTAAAGCGGAAGCCCCGCTTCGAGGCGCAGCGTATCGCGGGCGCCAAGACCGATGGCCTCGACTTCGGGGTGAGCGAGAAGGCTGCGCGCGAAGGCCTCGGCGGCATCGGCGGGCACGGAGATTTCAAAACCGTCCTCGCCCGTATAGCCGGATCGCGACACGAACACAGCCGCGCCGCGCCAATCGAGCGGAGCCGCCGTCATGAATGCAAGACCGGCCGCTTCCGGCATTTGCCGCGCAAGCACGCGCGCGGCGTCGGGGCCCTGCAGCGCGACGAGCGCGCGGTTCGCCAGCGGCGCGAGCGTCACGGTCGGCGGCAGATGGGCGGCGATGTGCGCGAAATCGACCTCCTTGCGCGAAGCGTTCACGACGAGGAACAGACCGGTGCCGTCCGCCTCGCGCGTCGCCATCAGATCGTCGATGATGCCGCCTTCGTCGTTGAGAAGTTGTGTGTAGCGGATCTGGCCGCACTTCAGCCCCGCGATGTCGCCGGGGACGAGCCGCTCGAACGCGGCGGCAACGGTTTCAAAGTCCGGCCCCGTAATCCGCGCCTGCCCCATATGCGACACGTCGAAGAAGCCCGCGCGCTCGCGCACATGCGTATGCTCCTTCACGATGCCGGTTGCATAGGAAACGGGCATCTCGTAACCCGCGAACGGCACAAGCTTCGCGCCAAGCTCGCGGTGGAGCGCGGCAAGTGGCGTCTGGCGCAGCGGCGGCGCGGCTTCGTGGTCTGTGGTGGCGGGGGCAGCGCTCATGGCTGGCGTCTCCGTGTATTCGAGGCTCCGCTTGCGCGGTCATGAGCCCCCTCTGTCACGGAACCTGAGAGATTTCACCGGCACGGCCGCGAGGCGGAAGGCCGGTCTTTACCCCATCGGTGAGCCGCCTTGGCGGGCGGCTGCTTTCCAGAGTGCTGTCTGCGCGCGGTCCTTTTTGCCTGAGAGTTTCCGGGGCGGTTGCTCCTTCGGCGCCAGCCTGGGCTGGTCTCTCCCGCATGCATCGGTCAGCACATCTTAAGTCGCCCGCCCGTGGCCGCCTGTCAACCACCCGGGGGATAGAAAGTTCTTGATAGCGAACACCGCGTCACGCCTGCGCCTTCGGGGCCGCGCGCCGCAAGCTTCGCGAGAGGATTGGCAACGCTCAGTGTCACTCCGTAGAAAGGGGCTCGTTCCGGAAGGCGAATGATGCCCGTTATGGCGTTAACCGCCTGCCGTCAGATGCTCAAAGAGACTTCGAGCGGGCGGTGTCAGATCGCACTCGCGGCGCACACATACCGAGAGTCTGCGCGTGGCCCATTCGTCCTGAAGGCGAATGATGGAAATCTTCGCAGAAAGCCTGTATCGACGCGCGGCTGACTCGGGGACGATGCCTATCCCCACACCTTCGCCAGCCATGCGGCAGATGCCATCGAAGCTGCGGAGCGCCACACGGCTCTTGAGTGTCGTTCCAAGCCTGATCGCCTGAGCGTCGATATGATCCTGCAAGGCGCCGTCAGCAAGGCGGATGAAGCGGTGGGCGAGCAGATCGGCGAAACAGACTGGCCGCCCTTTGGCAAGGGCGTGCCCCCGGGCGGCCACCACCACGAGCCGGTCGATCACAAACGGCCGCAAAACGAGGTCGCCGGTTTCGACCGCTCGCGAGAGAATGCCGATTTCGGCAAAGCCCGCCGCGACACTTCGGGCAATTTCGCTGCTCTGTCGCTCCTTCAACTCAACATCGACCTGAGGATGCGCGCCCATCCACTGCGCCAGCAGCCGGGGCAGAAACTCGGTAATGGCCGCCGTGTTGGCGAAAACACGAACGGTGGCGCGCAGCCCTTGCGCGTATTGGCCGAGTTCGCCCCGCATCTGAGCCATCTGGTGCAGGATCGTACGCGCGTGGTGGGTGAGCGTTTCACCGGCTTCCGTTGGCGTTACGCCTCGTCGGCCCCGCGTTAGCAGCGTTACCTTGCCTGCCGCTTCCATATCCCGCAGCCGCTCGCTTGCCGCCGGGAGAGAGAAGCCGGCGTTCGCCGCGCCATGCGTTATGCTGCCGGCATCCACCACAGCGAGAAACAGGCGAAGATCGGTCAGGTCGAACCGCATCCATCAAGCATATCCCACGATCAGCCTTCGGGCCAGCCGAAGTCAGCCATCGGGAAATCCGCATTGCCGTTTTCCTCCGGAGAATTAAACCGACGCCATGTTCGATAAACACTCTCTCGCTGCAATCCTTGCGACGTTTTTTGTGGCTGGTGTCGTTAAAGGCATCACCGGGATGGGTTTGCCTACTGTGGCGATGGGCGTACTCGGTTCCCTCGTCTCACCGCTGGCGGCGGCGAGCCTGCTGATCGTTCCTTCATTCATTACCAATGTCTGGCAGCTTCTGGCCGGGCCCGGTATCGGGGAACTCGCTTGGAGACTTTGGCCGATGATGTTGGCGATCGTCGCAGGGACCGCGATCGGCTCATCATGGATCGCAAGCGGGGACACGCATCTTACGAGTCCCCTCCTTGGCGTCGCGCTGGTTATATATTCGGCGTACACGCTTCTGGCCCGCCAGTTCAATGTTCCGCGACGCATCGAACCTTGGCTGTCGCCCGTGATCGGCGGGACGACAGGCATTGTCACTGGCGGAACCGGCGTGTTTGTCATCCCGGCCGTGCCTTATCTGCAAGCGCTCGGTTTAGGAAAAGACCATCTCGTTCAGGCGCTCGGATTGTCCTTCACGGTTTCCACCCTTGCGCTGGCGGCGGGTCTCGCTGTGCGTGGCGCATTCCAGCTGAATGACATCGGCCTGTCGGCACTCGCCGTCGTGCCTGCGCTCGCTGGTATGTGGACGGGCCAGATCGTGCGTTACAGGATTAGCTCCCGGACGTTCCGCCGCGGGTTCCTGGTTTGCCTTTTGCTTCTCGGAAGCGAAATGGCACTCAGGCCGCTATTCTAGGCATAGACCCCTCACCAGCCCGCGTAACCGAAGCCGAAGGTCTGCGTCTTGTCGCCGTTGGCCTTCGACAGCACGGTCGCCACGTCGGCGCGCAAGGGCCCGAGCGGCGAATCCCAGATGAGGCTGAAGCCGGTGGAGGCGCGCAGCTTCGACGAATTCGTGGTGACGAGCGTGTTCGACGTGCCGTTCGCCGCCGCATACGCCTTCGCGAAACTGGCGGCGTCGGTGCCGAACATCGTGCCCGCGCTCGCGAACACCGCGCCGGACAGGCCGAGGTCGGTCGGCAGGAACGGGATCGGGAAACGCAGTTCCGCCGTCGCCGAATAGAACTGCGTGCCGCCGAGCGCGTAACCCGTCGTCGCGTCGCGCGGGCCGAAGCTCTTGAAGCCCGCGATGGTTTCGCTGCCCTTGTAGAACGCGTCGACCACGCGCACGCTCTGCCCGCCCCAGCCGGTGATGTTCCCAGCCTGCGCGCGGCCCGCGAGCACGATCTCCTGCGAGATGGGATAATAGGCGCGCGCCTCGCTGGTGGAGCGGATGTAGTTCACGTCGCCGCCCGCGCCCGCGAGATCCTGCACGCCCTTGAAGTAGAAGCCGCGCGTGGGCTTCTTCTTGCTGTCGCGCGTGTCGTAGATCATGTTGTAGCCGATGGACGAGATGACCGACGTGCCCTTGATCTGCTTCACGGCGAGCGAGGCGTCGTCGTCCACGCCATACACGCGATCCATCATCAGCGTGTAGTTGATCCCGGTGGAAAATTCCTCGGTGATCGGGAAGCCGAAGCGCGTGGTGCCGCCGACGCGGAAATCCTTGTAGCCCGCGACCGTGTAGCCCGCGCTTTCGGTGTAGTCCGCCGACTTCGCGAAGGCGTCGAGGCCGAACGAGACGTTGCGGTCGAGAAAGCGCGGCTCCGTCCAGCTCACGTTGAACGCGCCGTTGCCCGAAAGGCTGCCCGACAGCTTGACCTGAAGATACTGGCCCGTGCCCATCAGATTACGCTCGGTATATTCCACCTCGCCGATGATGCCGTCGTTCGAGGAATAGCCCAGCGCGAAACCGAGATTGCCCGTCTCGGCCTCCGTCACCTTCAGCGCGAGATCGACGCGGTCGGGCGCGCTGCCCGGCTGCCTCTCGACCTTCACATCCTTGAAGAAGCCCGTGCGCATCACGCGCTGACGGCCCTGCTCGACCATGAGCTTGTTATAGGCGTCACCCTCCGCTACGCGGAACTCGCGGCGAATGACCTCGTCCTTCGTGGCGGTGTTGCCGCTGATTTCGACGCGCTCGATATAGACGCGCGGGCCGTCTTCCACCACGAATGCCACCGAAATGGTGCGCAGTAGAGGATCGCGGTCGATGCGCGGGCGCACCTGCGCGAACGGCGCGCCGCCCTCGGCTGCGGCTTTCGTCAGCGCCTCCACCGATTTGTCGACGAGTTCGGCGTTGTAGATGTCGCCCGCCTTGCCCTTGATGGCGGCGGCGAGCGCCTTCGCGTCGAAGCCATGCGCGGTCGCCTCCACGTCGAGACTGCCGAAGGTGTAGCGCGCGCCCTCGTCGAGCGTGAAGGTGAGGAAGAAGCCCTGCTTCTCGGCGTCCATGTCGGCGGTGGCGGAAAGCACGCGCATATCGGCGAAGCCGCTCTTCACGTAGAAACGGCGCACTAGCTCGCGGTCGAGATTGAGGCGGTCGGGATCGTAGACGGAGGAATTGCGAAGGAAATCGAGAAGCCCTGACTCGGTTGTGGTGATCTCTTTTCGAAGTTCCGCGTCGGAGATCGACGCGTTGCCGATGAAGTTGATGCCGACGACCTTGATCTGCGGCCCCTCGTTGATCTCGAACACCACGTCTACGCGGTCGCGCTCGCGGTCGATGGTCTTGGCCTCGACCTGCGCCGCGTAATAGCCCTGCCTGCGATAGACGGTGAGAACGTTCTGCACATCGACTTCGGCGCGCGCTTTCGAGAAGGTGCCGCCCGCCTTGAGTTGCACCTCCTTCGCCAGCGTGTCGGACGTGACGTCCTTCGCGCCCTCGAAGGCGACGCGGGCCACGAGCGGATTTTCGGCAACCTTCACGATGAGTGCACCGCCCTGCATGGCGAGCGATGCATCGCGGAACTGGCCCGTCTGGAACAGCGCCTTCACGCTGTCGTCGGCCTTGGCCGGGTCGTAGCGGTCGCCGGGCTTGAACGAAAGGTAATGCAGGACGGTTTCAGGCTCGATCCTGCTTGTGCCGACCACGTTTATGGTACGGATCACGGCACCGTCGGCCGCAGCCGACGCTTGCCTCGCAAAGGATGCCGCGGCGACGAACACGCCGAAAACGAGAAGCCAGGAAACGAACCCGGCCGCGACTTTAACTTTCCGCGAGGACGAACGCTCCTCGCACGCTCTGCAACTTGCCATGCAGGCAAGCGAGCCTCAGCTTTATGACGCGAGCGTGGCCGGAGCGTATTGCCCTGGCGGGCGCAGGCACCAGGCCTGTTCTGGGTGGCCGTTTGCCGGCGCAAATACCGCGAAGCGGTTTCATCCTTCGGGTCCAAGGCTCCCACGTGAGCGGACCGGAGGGGAGTCTTGAGGCCCTCGGCGGGGCCTCAGTCCTCAACACGATTACGCCGCGTTCTTGGGACGCCTGCCCCGGCCCTTGGCGGCTGTTTTCGGTGCGGCCGCAGGAGCCGACTGAACGGGGCTTGCGGGCTTGGCCGCGTTGCGCTGGCCGAGGCCCATGCTTTTGGCGAGGTTCGAGCGCGCTGCCGCATAGGCCGGCGCCACCATCGGATAATCGTGCGGCAGGCCCCATTTCTCGCGATACTCTTCAGGCGAGAGGTCGTAATGAGTCTTGAGATGCCGTTTGAGCGATTTGAACTTCTTGCCGTCTTCAAGGCAGATGATGAAATCCTGCGTCACGGATTTCTTGACCGGGACAGCGGGCGTCAATTCCGGCTTCACCGGTTCAACGGCCTGCGTCGCGGCTTTGCTGAGCGCCGCATACACCGAACCAATAAAGTCCGGAAGCTTGTCGGCGCTGATCACGTTGTTCGCGACATAGGCCGCCACCACATCTGCCGTGAATGAGGTCAGTTCGATTTCGTTGCTGTCTACCATGAGTCCCAGGCTTGTGCTGTTGGCGCGAAAGTATATCTATTTTGTACGCGCCAGTTTTTGTCATCGGGTTCTTGACGCCTCTTACAGATGTTGGCGAGTAAAGGGTAGCCCATTGTGCACCATCCGGTATATTTTTGTGGATGACGGACGGGAGAGTCGCTCGTGTTGATCTGGATCACGCACTGGTATACAGCGCCAAAAAAAGCTTCGATCTGCGCCGCGCCCCGGCGGCATCAGAACCTGGACGACTAACCCTCGCCGCGCGCGGATCGGGGGTTCAGGTCGAAACGCGATCTCTACGGGCCTTCGCCACCTGCTGCCCGCATCTCGCGCCCTGTTCGCTGTCGCCGAGCCTTGCCGAGCCAAGCGTAAAGCGCCGGAAGCACGACGAGCGTCAGAAGCGTCGCGTCGAAATAGAGTCGGGCTTCGCTCGACACCGAGGCGCATGGCCTTTCGCGCGCCACCGCCGCTCCGGCACCTGCTTGCGCGCGAAATAAACATCCGTCCGGTCGCTGAAACGGCGGTCACCTGCGAGAGGCCATGGCGCGAAAGCGACCGGGTGTATTTGAGCCCCGGCGTGCCATCGAGCGCGGTCTCGCTGGCGGCCGCAAGCGTCGCGATCTGCACGTGCTTTTTGGTGATGTCGGGGACGGCAACTCGCACGTCATGGAGGCGGTCGCGACCTCGGCGACCGCAAGGACATGGCTCTGAGTTCGTTGATGCTGGTGGAGGCTCGGAACGGCCTCAGGTGATGACATCCGGCTGCGCGCGGCCGGTCCGTTCGCGCAAATCCGCCAGTTCATCGGCTGTCGCGATGAGGTCGGCGAGCGCCTCCTGTGTATCCAGCGCCAGACGGGCCGGATCGGCCTCATAGCGCTCGATGTATACGCGGAGCGTCGACCCTGTCGTGCCCGTCCCCGACAACCGAAAGACGATCCGGGCCCCGTCTTCGAAGAAGACGCGCAGCCCCTGGTTCCCGGAAACGCTGCCGTCTACCGGATCTGTGTAGCTGAAATTGTCTGCCTTGACGACGCGACGACCGTGCACTGTAGTCGCCGCGAGGCTCCCCAGGCGTGCCTCAAGCCCGCTCATCAACCCCTGCGCGGCGGGCGTATCGAGCCCCTCATAGTCGTGGCGTGTGTAATAGTTTCGCCCGTAGGTTGCCCAGTGATCCTTCGCGATTTCGGCCACGCTCTGGCCACGCACGGCAAGAATGCTCAGCCACAGAAGAACCGCCCAGATGCCGTCCTTCTCGCGCACATGGTTGCTGCCGGTGCCTGCGCTTTCTTCGCCGCAGATCGTGATGCGCCCGGCGTCCAGCAGATTGCCGAAGAACTTCCAGCCGGTGGGCGTCTCGTAGCAGGCCACGCCGAGCTTTTCGGCGACGCGATCCACCGCACCGCTCGTTGGCATGGAGCGGGCGACGCCGGCGATGCCGTTGCGATAGGCCGGGGCGAGATGCGCATTTGCCGCGAGAATCGCGAGCGAATCCGAAGGCGAGATGAAAATGCCGCGCCCGATGATAAGGTTGCGGTCGCCGTCGCCGTCCGAAGCTGCGCCAAGATCGGGCGCGTCGGGGCTCATCATCAGGTCGAGCAGTTCCTTGGCGTGCACGAGATTCGGGTCCGGGTGATGGCCGCCGAAATCGGGGCGCGGGGTGCCGTTGCGCACGGTACCAGGGGCCGCACCAAGCTCACGCTCGAAGATGGCGTGGGCATAGGGGCCGGTGACGGCGTGCATGGCATCGAACGCAAGCGTCAGGCCCGATGCGAACGCCGCCCGAAGTGCGGGGAAGTCGAACAGCTCGCGCATAAGCTCGACGTAGTCCGCGACGGGATCGATCACCTCGACCTTGGTATCGCCTAGCCGATGGCTGCCGATACGGTCGAGGTCGATGTCGGGCGTATCGAGCGTGAGAATTTCATCAATCGACAGTGTCGCGGCATAGATCGCGTCGGTGATCTTTTCCGGCGCTGGGCCACCATTCGCGGCGTTGAACTTGATGCCGAAGTCCCCGTCCGGCCCGCCTGGATTATGGCTGGCCGACAGGATCAGCCCGCCGAACGCCTTGTGCTTGCGGATGACGCACGAGGCAGCGGGGGTGGACAGGATACCGCCCGCGCCAACCAGCAGGCGCCCGACGCCGTTGGCGGCAGCGATGCGGATGACGGTCTGGATCGCTTGCGCGTTGTAGAAGCGCCCGTCGCCACCCACCACCAGCGTCACGCCGCCGAAGCCTTCGGGAGGCCGGACCGCGTTGAACACCGATTGCACGAAGTTCGCGAGGTAGTGCCCTTTGGCGAACTCGGTCACCTTCTTGCGCAGCCCGCTCGTGCCGGGCTTCATGCCCTCGATCGGGGTGGTTGCGATTCGCTGGATTTCCATATCGGCTCCGCAGGGCGTTGATCGGGATTTGCATACCCCGTCCCGCCATTTTACGCCAGTCGGGATCATGACGCGCCTTTTTCGACGCGAAGCGATGACACCACCGGCGCGCGCCCTGAAAGCACCGGCACCTTGCTGACTCCGGGTGCTGTTCCGATTTGCATCTGACGGCCGTACCAATCGAATGCAAAACAGTGACCGGAGGCGTCACGAAAGCCGACCCGGCAAACGGAAAACAGCCCGCATTTCCAGATCGACAAATGTCGCGAGCGCCTCTTGCCTAAACGTGCCGCTTCGCGACATCGGCCCCTTGCGCTACAAATTTTCCATTTTGCACGCCGCTCAGTTCTGAGTGGCCGCGAACTGACATTCGATGAATTTGCGATTTTTTGAAAGAAACATAATACGCACCGCCACCCGATAACAGATATTTTCCATGCTTCCGCCCCACGAAACAAAATGATCTTTATTTCCAATTCGGGCGTTCGAAGACGTTTTTTGCGTGTATGTTAGGCGCTACATACCGGGCCCCGGCTGACTTGCCCCACGAAAGTGCTGAATAAAATATGTCTGCACCTGTAGAAGAATTGGATCGTCCGACCGAGCGAAAAAAGCTCGCCGAGGCGCTGAATAACGCTTTGTTCTCCATCGAGGACTTGCCGACACGTATCGCCGCGATTGAAAATTCTATCGATGGCCGAATTTTATTCTCAACCAGCCTCGGCATTGAGGATCAAGTCCTTCTTCACGCTATCGCCAAGGCGCGGTCTCGTATCGAGGCATTCACACTCGATACCGGCCGGCATTTCCCCGAGACTTACGATATCCTTTCGCGCAGCGAGCGCGTTTTCGGCACCCGTATCCGCGTCGTATTTCCCGATGCTGGCGACGTCGAGGAACTTGTCGCGCGCGATGGCATTTTCGGCTTCCGTTATTCGGTCGACCAGCGCAAGGCGTGCTGTGACGCTCGCAAGGTGCTGCCTCTTCAGCGCGCGCTCGAAAACGCGGCCGGGTGGGTGACGGGCGTTCGCCGCGAGCAGTCCACGACGCGGGGCGAAACGCCGTTCGCCGCGTTCGACGGACAGCAGAACCTGATCAAGATCAACCCGATCGCCGACTGGACGCTCGAACGGGTGGAAGCCTACGTCGCAGAGCACAACGTGCCGGTGAATGCGCTTCATGCGCACGGTTTCCCGTCCATCGGGTGCCAGCCTTGCACGCGCGCCATCGAGCCGGGAGAAGACATCCGCGCCGGCCGCTGGTGGTGGGAAGACGAAAACCGCAAGGAATGCGGTCTGCACAACCGACCTGGCGGGTCGAGAAATCTTTAATTCGCTTCGAGAGACCTTCAGCCCGATGACCAAACCTCTATCCCATCTCGACCTGCTCGAAGCGGAAAGCATCGCGATCCTTCGCGAATCTGCCGCGCAGTTCAAGAAGCTCGTCTTCCTCTACTCGGCGGGCAAGGATTCGACCGCGCTGCTTCATCTCGCACGCAAGGCATTCTGGCCGCAGAAGCCGCCCTTCCCGCTGCTCCACGTCGATACGACCTGGGAATTCAAGGAAGTGATCGAGTTTCGCGACCGTAGCGCCGAGCGCTTCGGCTTCGATCTTCTCGTGCATATCAACGAGGACGGCGTCGCGCGCAACATCAACCCCGTCGACTATTCACCCTCGGTCTACACCGACGTGATGAAAACGGTCGCGCTCCGTCAGGCGCTCGACAAATACGGCTTCGACGCGGCCATCGGCGGCGCGCGCCGCGACGAGGAAGCGAGCCGCGCCAAGGAGCGTGTCTTTTCACTCCGCTCGCCCGGCTATCGCTGGGATCCCCGCAAGCAGCGCCCCGAAATGTGGAACATCCTCAATGGCCGTCTCGGTCAGGGAGAGACGATGCGCATTTTCCCGCTGTCGAACTGGACCGAAAAGGACGTATGGCGCTACGTCGCCCGCGAGAAGCTCGATGTCGTGCCGCTCTACTTCGCAAAGGAGCGCCCCGCGATCGAGCGCGACGGGCAGGTTTTCGTCATCAACGACGATCGGCCTTTCCTGAAGCCGGGTGAAACGCCGCGCCTCATCAAGACGCGCTTCCGCACGCTCGGCTGCTGGCCCGTGACCGCAGCCGACAAGTCGGAAGCGTCCGATATCGATGCCGTTCTCGACGAAGTTCTGAATGCGCGCAATTCCGAGCGTCAGGGCCGCCTCATCGATCACGACGCAGTCGGCGCGATGGAGCGCAAGAAGGAAGAGGGATACTTCTGATGCGCCTGGACACATCCGATGCGTTTGCCGGCGCCGAGCCGGCTTCAGAAACAGAAGCCTACAGGAAGCCTCCCGTGACAGAGCGCAAGACAGCCCAGGAATTGAACGGCATCGTCCGCCTTCTGACTTGCGGTTCCGTGGATGACGGCAAGTCCACGTTGATCGGCCGCCTTCTGTGGGATGCCTCGCCGCTTTACGACGATCAACGCGAGAAGCTCCTCAAGGAGACCGCGAGCCTCCACGGCGCGAGCCGCCCCGACTTCAGCCGCCTTGTGGACGGGCTCGTCGCAGAGCAGGAGCAGGGCATCACCATCGACATCGCCTGGCACTATTTCGACACGCCGCATCGCCGCGTCGTCATCATCGACTCGCCGGGTCATGAGCAATACACCCGCAACATGGCGACAGGCGCTTCGCATGCCGATGTCGCCGTGCTGCTCGTCGACGCGCAGGCAGGCGTCAAGCGGCAGACGCGCCGCCATCTGGCGATCCTCGACCTCGCGGGCGTTCGCAAGGTCGTGCTCGCCGTCAACAAGATGGATCTGATCGACTGGAACAAGGAGCGCTTCGACGCCATTGTCGACGACTTCGCGGGTTCCGTGGCGCGCTTCCCGAGGCTGTCCTGGATTGCGATCCCGGTTTCGGCGCTGAACGGCGACAACGTGGCGACGCGCTCGCAGGCGATGAAATGGTACAAGGGGCCGACATTCGTCGAGCACCTCGAAACAGTCGGTTCCCGCGCGGACAACGCACACGAGTCGTTTCGCATGCCGGTGCAGCTTGTGTTGCGCGACGGCAAGGGCTTTCGCGGTTTTGCCGGCCGCATCACGGCGGGGACGATCCATGTCGGAGACGCCGTCTCCGATGCGCTCTCCGGCCGATCGAGTACCATTGCCAGCATCCGTACGATGGACGGGGATCTGGAGGCAGCGCGCAGCGGCCAATCCGTGGTGATCGAACTTGCCGATCATATCGATGTCAGCCGGGGCAGTGTGCTGACAACCGAAAAGGGCGAGGTACGGACAGGGCGCAGGCTCGAAGCGCGCATCGTCTGGCTCGCTAACGAGGCCTATTCCCCGACGCAGGGCTATCTGCTGCGAACTCCCACGGACATGGTTCCGGTCGCATCGCTGAAGATTCTCGGCCGCCTTGACCTCGACACGCTGGAATTGAACGAAGCCGCGACACTTGAACCGAACGACATCGCCAAGGTGCAGGTCGATCTCGCGCGGGCCGTTGCCGCCGATCGCTTCACGGACCATCGCGGTACGGGCGCATTCGTGCTCGTCGACGCGGTGACCGGCGCTGCCGTGGCCGGCGGCGTCATCCGCGAAGTGAGCGCGGGCGTTGCGGCAGACAAGGGCGCGTTCCTGCTGTCGAGCGAGCTGTTGTGGCGCGGTCTCTGCTCCGACCTTGCCAACACCGAGGACGCGGAAGGCGAGTTCCGCCGCCGCGCGAACGAGGTGGCGATCATCCTGCGCGCGGCGGGAGTTTCCGTGGAGTTTGCGGCATAAGCAAGGGCCGCACATCATCTTCAAGGGAACGCATTTGTTGGACCCTTCGCCCGGAATTGAAGCATTCCGGGCGAAAGGATCGATAGCTTTTGCTCGGCGTCGTCCGCAAATCGGGCACCGGCTCGACGGCGTCCATTTCATGCGTCGATCGGGGTGCGAGAATCGGGTCCGATTTCACGCACGCTGATTCCGATCGATTGGTTCGCCGCAATCGGATCGGCAAACTTCTCAAAGTAACGAGGCGGATTCACCGATCAGGTTGATTCAACCTGATCGGCTCCGGCTTAACGATTATCCGGCTGAGAGCGAACGGCCGACAGCCCCAACGCGGAGATTCGATAGGGCCGCCCGGCCACGGACTGAATAAGGCCACGGCGACGCAGTTTATTGAAGACGTCGAGTGAGCAATCGACAAGACGATACCCGTCGCGGGTGATGCACTCGACCGAGATTATGGATTTGCCGTTTCGGACGTGACGAATATATCCGCCTTGTGCCAAGGCGTGCAGCGTCCGCTGCTCGTATTTCGAGATATTCATTGGAAGACTCGATGCAAAGACCGCAATAGCCCGCCGCGCCAGGACTGCAAAAGCAGCCCGACTATTTCGGCAAGCGCTTGATGTTCGCTTCAGCGCGAACAATCAGCGGCCTGTGACAATCTCCAGCATCCAGCCTCCATGAGAGGCAGGCATTAAGCCTCCGATATGGATGGAAGTCAATTCGGTACGGAGATTTGCATCTACCGGCTTTGCGGATTTCTCACCACGGAAGAACCCGCATGATCGCCGTGCGTCGTTCTCTCGGAAAATGCATGTGGAAGACGGATGTCTGGAACGAGTATGCGCTTATTCGATCGCGGCGCCGGGCTCGCTTTTTGCCGTCTTGATCGTGAAGGACGTCTTCACCGAGCTGACATTGGGCGCCGCGGTCAATTCACGGATGATGAAGTTCTGGAAGGTCACGAGGTCGGGCGCGACGCATTTCAGCAAGAAATCGGTGTCGCCCGAGAGCATGAACGCTTCCCGCACGATTTCCCACTGGCGAATGCGGGCCTCGAAGGCTGAAAGATCGGCCTCCGACTGGCTTTCAAGACGCACGAAGGCAAAGGCCGTCAGATGAAAACCAAGGCGCGGAAGATTGAAAACGGCATGATAACCGGCGATGATGCCGGAGCGTTCCAGCTCCCGAACGCGCCTGAGACACGGTGGAGCGGAGAGTCCGACCCTGGCAGCCAGTTCGACATTGGTTATGCGACCGTCCCTTTGCAACTCGGCAAGGATCTTCCAATCGGTCGCATCGAGTTTCGTTGGAATAGTCGAGTCATCCAGTGTTCGCACCGACGCCATTGGGATTCCCTCGGGCTGTTGGCCAATCCCGCCCAGCAGGATATGTGGTGGCTGCTCTGTTGCAACGCAACAGTTTTTGATCTCAACGTTGGCGCAGCAGCAAAAATGTCAGCGGCAGTTTCGCGTTTGGTCCCGTCAGCACGGGCTTGACCGAATCGCCTTGGCAGCGGACGCCCCAGCGCCTATTTTGCGATGCGAAATGCTAATTCAGAAGGGATGAGCTTGCAATGGCGGCACGTCATCACAGGGTGATCATTGTCGGGTCGGGTCCTGCGGGATACACTGCGGCGATCTATGCGGCTCGCGCCATGCTGAAGCCGCTCCTGATCGAGGGCATGCAGCCCGGCGGCCAGCTCACCACCACGACCGAGGTCGAGAATTATCCGGGCTTCGCCGAGCCGATCCAGGGGCCTTGGCTCATGGAGCAGATGCGGGCGCAGGCATTGCATGTCGGCGCGGAGATCGTCCAGGATCTGATTACGTCGGTCGACTTTTCGCGTCTTCCGCTCGTGCTCAACGGCGACAGCGGCGCAACCTATCGCGCGGAATCCGTCATCATATCGACGGGCGCCCAGGCCCGCTGGCTCGGCATTCCGAGCGAACAGGATTTTCGCGGCTACGGCGTGTCGGCCTGCGCCACATGCGACGGCTTCTTCTATCGGGGCAAGGATGTGCTCGTGATCGGCGGCGGCAACACGGCGGTAGAAGAAGCGCTGTTCCTCACGAAGTTTGCGAAGAGCGTCACCGTGGCGCATCGCCGCGATTCCTTCCGCGCCGAGAAGATCCTCCAGACGCGCTTGTTCTCGAACCCGAAAGTCAAGGTGCTCTGGAACACCGTGCTCGACAAGGTGGTGGGCAACGACAACCCCAAGGCGGTGACAGGCGCGCGACTTCGCGATACGGTAACGGATGAGGTAACGCTGTTGCCGGTGGATGGAATATTCATCGCAATCGGCCATGCTCCGGCGACGGAAATATTCAAGGGACAGCTCGATACCACGTCCGGCGGGTATCTCGTCACGGCAGCGAAGTCGACCGCCACGAATATCGCCGGCGTTTTCGCGGCGGGCGACGTGACGGACGACACCTATCGCCAGGCCGTGACAGCGGCGGGCATGGGGTGCATGGCCGCTCTGGACGCGGAGCGTTATCTCGCGAGTTTGGAAACACTTGCGCAGGCGGCCGAGTAAGGCCGCGCGGCGCGTATAAAAGGGCCCGGCACTCCGCATGGATTGGGACAAGCTCAGGATTTTTCACGCCGCGGCGGAGGCTGGAAGCTTCACGCATGCGGGCGAGACGCTGGCAATCAGCCAGTCCGCCGTGAGCCGGCATATCGCCTCGCTCGAACGCGATCTCAACGTGCCGCTGTTCCACCGTCACGCGCGCGGCCTTGTCCTCACCGAGCAGGGCGAACTTCTCTATCGCACGGCGCAGGAGGTGTTCTCGAAGCTCGCCACGACGCAAATCCTGCTCGCCGACAGCCGGGGCAAGCCGAACGGCCAGTTGAAGGTCACGACGACCATGGCGCTCGGCACGGGCTGGCTCACACCCCGCCTCAACGAGTTCATGAAGCTCTATCCGGACATTCAGCTTCAGCTCATCCTTGATGACGAAACGCTGAATCTCACCATGCGCGAGGCCGATGTCGCCATCTGGTTTGGCCCGCCGTCCCAGCAGGATCTCGTTCGGCGCAAGCTGTTCACCGTGCATTTCCACGTCTACGCCTCGGTGGACTATGTGAAACGGAACGGACGGCCGCGCAATCTGGAAGACCTGGATCGCCATCGCATCCTGACCTATGGAGGCGTGCTGCCCAGCCCCTTCAAGGAGATGAACTGGCTTGAAACAGCAGGCCGCGACGGCCGCACCCTGCGAGAGCCATCGGTGCGCATCAACAGCCTTCTTGCGCTGCGCGAAGCCGTGTTGCAGAGCGTCGGCATTGCGGTGTTGCCGGACTATCTTGCGAAAGATCATCCGCGTCTCGTCAATGTCCTGGAAGAGGCCGAGATGCCGATCTTCGATACCTACTTCGTCTATCCCGCCGACCTCAAGGACACCAAACGCGTGAACGCGTTCCGCGACTTCCTTGTCGAGAAGTCGCGCGAGTGGTCTTTCTAGCGGTCCAATTCCGACATTTGCATCCGTTTGCAGCACGCTTGCGAGCAAATGTCAGGATCGAAAGGACTTCCGGCGATACTATGATTTGGTGGAGCTTTTAAGTTTGATATTTGAGCGAGAGCCGCAGCAGCAAGCGGGACTCAAACGGCAAAGTCGCTCCGCTGGCGTTGCCGAAGACGCCGGTTCCACCCGTCCGGCCCTTCGATAGGGCTGATGCTTTTTAGCCACAGATGTGGTCGAACAGTCCGCGCTTCCCCATGAAGCGTCTTGCGCGGTCTTCGCTCCAGCGGCCGCGATCCTTTACAATTTATGAGTAGCGTTGATTCGCGTCGCTTCCCGCGATGCGGGCGATGACAGTCCTGCGTAGAGCACTTTCCGAATCCGAAGGGTCGTTTCCTCGGGTTGATCTGGCTGTACGAGGCGAAGCATGAAGCTTTTTCATATTATAGCAAACGCTCAGAACATGCGGGCGTTCAGCAATATGGGGCAGGTATTCGGCTTCAGCGACGAGATCATGGCGCAAACCGTCCGCTACTTCATTCCCCCGATCTCCAAGGCCATCGAAAAGCGTTCGCAGACGCCCGAGGGAGTGATCTCGCTCCTTGAGTTGCTTGGCTCGCGCCGCTACGACCGCTTCCTCGACGACCCTCGCATTTTCGGTCACCCGCAGATCGCGAAGGAGGGGCAGCGCCTGCTCGAATTCCTGTTCGAGCGCGAGGCGAGGCTTCAGAAGATTGTCGAAAACCGCGCGCGCGTGCTGCCGGTCGATGCCGCCACGCTCCGGCGTCTGTTTCCATTCATCGCCGTGTTGGTGATGGGCGCGGTAGAGGTTCGCACGCGGCGGCCCCTCGGCGTCATCCTGCATCGCGTGGCGAAGGGCGAGACCGACGACCGCGCCATCGCCAACCCGTTCATTGCGCTCGCCCAGCATCTGCGCAAGCAGGAGAAGCAGGAGCGCGACGGCCGCAGACGCCGCCTTTTCTCGTTCTTCGGCGTCACGCAACCATCGCCCCAGCCTGCGAAGGCTCAGGCGGGCGCGGCAGGCGGCTTGTTCGAATCGGCGTGAAGCTCGCGCGACGCTGTGAAGCCTAAATCGGCCCCGGAGCGCAATCCACACTTTCAGAGCCCGAGCCGATCTGATTGAAACACAATCGGATCGGTAAACGGTTTCATCTTGAAGTTCGGATCCGGCTCTAAAGTGTGAAGCTCATTCCGTCGGCGGCAATATCCCAACCGGCTTCGCGAACCATCATCGCGGCGGAGCTGTTCGGGTCGAGAATGGGATTCGTTGTGTTGATATGGATGTAGATCTTGCGCTTGATCTTTGAGCGGCTGAACGCGTCGAGCGAGCCGTTCGGCCCCATGATGGGCACATGCCCCATGCGGCGCCCGGTCTTCTCCCCCACCCCCGCATCGCGCAGTTCGCCGTCATTATAAACGGTCCCATCGAAGAAGAGACAGGCTGCGCCGCCAACTCGGTCCAGCAGATCCTCGTCGATGGAGGCGCAACCCGGGATGTGGAAAAGCGTGGCGCCTTCTCGGTCGGTTATTCGCAGACCGATATTTTCCCCCGTGATCAGTCCCGTCTCTGGAGTTTCGCCACCTTGCTCATGATAGAGCGGGATCTTGCCCGGCACCGCGAAGGGCTCGAACGTCAGCCCATCGAGCGGCGTCACCTTTTCTCCCGGCCTGACAGCGATGCGTTCCACGAGATCCAGCGCCAGCACGTCGAAGATGCGGTTTTCGCCGACGATCGCGAGCACAGCTTCCGATGCATACAGCCGGAGCGGCTGACGTTCCCGCAGGGTGAGTAATCCGGCAATGGCATCGACGTCGGCATTGGTGAGGAAAATTGCCTCAATGGGCGAATTGCGAACCGAGCCGCGCCGCCGGGGCCACAGCTCGCGATTATCGAGGATCTGCGTGCGCAAATCGGGAGAGGTGTTGACGATGACGAAGCGTTCGCCGTCCGGCGAGACGGCGAGACTTGACTGGGTTCGCCGAAGCGCCGGATCGTCCCACGCGAGGCGGGAAATGCGGGCATTGCAGTTCCACTGCGGGAAGCCGCCGCCCGCCGCCGATCCAAGCACCTTGACGAACACGACCGGACTACTCCCGGCAGGCGCGCTTCGCCGCGACGTCCAGCGTCGAGGGAAGGTATCGCGTCACTTCGAAGCCAGCTTCGACTGCGGCAGCGACTGGTTTTGACCAGACCTTCATGTGTCCTCCATCTATAAGCCCATCAGGGCATGAGTCGCTGTTTCCAGTCGACTGGCGGAGAACACTCGAAAGCCTCTAACGGCACATGTACACAACTTGCAACCGCGCGCGGTGTTTTGTAATTGCGGCTCTCAATCCACGGAGCGGAGCGCGCCGCAGCTATCCGCGAAACGATGGCCTCGCATCACACATCCCTTACGCCAGGAGAGCGCGCATGGGACGCCGCACCCTTCTCCTCAAACAGGCTTTTAGTGGCAGGCGCAGCCTCGGCATTCCGAGGGGCTGAAGCTGCTCAGCGCGCCGTCGCGCGCCGCCTGAGCGCATGGAGTTCCGGCCGCGTCCGCATTGGCATGAGGAGCCACGCGCGAAAGCAACCTCTTCATTGCCGTACTCCCGCAGGCGGGACAGGCCGGATTGTCGCCGAAGGCGACGAGCAATTCCGTTTGCTTGCCGCAGTCGGGGCATTCATAGCTGTAAAGCGGCATCGTGCGATCTCCCTTCAACGTAAAAACGCGATCTCAAATATGGGCTGGCATCCGCAAAGGTGCATAACTTAGGCCGCTGCCGTAGGCAATTTCTCCTTACTCGTCAGCCAGCGCCGCCACGATCTTGGCGAGGCTTGCCAGCAACGCCTTGCGCTCCTCGTCGCTGAGAGCGCCGAGCGCCTTCTCGTTGAGTGTCTCGATTGCCTCACGCACCGCAGGAAACTTCTCCATCGCGAGCGGTGTCAGCGAGATCAGCATGCTTCGCCGGTCGCTTGCGTCAGGCTCGCGGTGAATCAGCCCGTCGCGCTCCATGCGCGAGAGCGTGGCCGCCATGGTCGGCTGCTCGATGGCGGCGTATTCGGTCAGCGCTTTCTGCGAAAGCGCGCCCCCGTCCCCCAGCGCGAAGAAAATCGGCAAATGGCCGGTCGACAAGCCGAAAGGCTTGAGCCTGCGATCCATCTCGCGGGCGAAGAGTCGCGCCGCCCAGTTCGTCATATATCCAGCCGAGGTTTTGCGGTCGATATTATATAGCTTGCTATCTTTTTCCATCATGTGTTACATAGCATACTATGTTAATCCGAAAACAAGGAGCTTCTGCATGCGTACACCGCTTCGCCTTCTCCACGCCATCGCGGGCTTTGTGAGCCTTGTCATAATACTTCGCTTCCTGGGCAATACCGCCTATGCCGAGCTTTACGGCGACCCCGCCGCCATTCTGGCTGTCAAGTCGTGGATCGTCTGGCGTCTTCCGGTTCTGATCGTCGCGCTTGCAATCGCGGGCGCTACCGGCTTCGCGCTAGCCGGGCCTTCGCCGCGTGGTCTCGCCGCGCGCAAGCTTGCGAGAATGCGCGTGATCGCAGCGAACGGCATTCTCGTGCTGGTGCCTGCCGCCATATTCCTTTTCTGGAAAGCCGATGCGGGCGAGTTCGACGCCACCTTCGCGGCGCTGCAAACGATCGAGTTCATTGCTGGAAGCGTGAATATCGTGCTGATCGGCTTGAGTTTCCGCGATGGCCTTCGCCTGACGGGCCGCCTGCGGCGCCGCTCCGACGCCTCCGCGCGCCGCTCGTAATGACAGCCATGCGCATTTGCAGGGGAGCAAGCGTCTGGCGCTCGGGTTCACGGCGAGAAGTCGGATTGCGCGCCGGTCCGCTCAATCCGATAAGCGCATAAGCACAAGAGCGGTTTGGACGAAGTCGATACACTTGGCGACGAGAGTTCGCGCCGGAACAGTGCTAAGGCGTCGGTATGAAAAAAGTGAGTTTCAATCATGACAACTCCCAATGCAGCCGCAGCCGGAACGTTTAAAATCGGCGGCGAGATCGAGATAAACCGCCTCGGATACGGCGCGATGCGCATCACGGGCGACGGCATTTTCGGTCCGCCGTCCGATCACGCCGAGAGCATCCGCACGCTGAAGCGCCTTCCCGAACTCGGGGTGAACTTCATCGACACGGCGGCCTCCTACGGCCCGGACGTGTCCGAGCGCCTGATCCACGAGGCACTCCATCCGTATGACGGCCTGCTGATCGCGACGAAGGGCGGCTTGACGCGCCCAGGCCCGAATGTCTGGGTGCCCGATGGCAGGCCGGAAGCTCTGATCGCCGATGTGAAGAAAAGCCTGCGCCAGCTTGGCGTCGAGCAGTTGCAACTCTGGCAACTCCACCGCATCGATCCGAAAGTGCCGCGTGACGAGCAATTCGGCGTCATCCGGCAGTTGCTCGACGATGGCCTGATCCGGCACGCCGGACTGAGCGAGGTCTCGGTGGAGCAGATCCGCGCGGCGCAAGCTGTGTTTCCGGTCGCCACCGTTCAGAACCGCTATAACATCGTGGATCGCACGAGCGAAACGGTGCTCGCCTATTGCGAGAGCGCGGGGATCGGCTTCATTCCGTGGTTTCCCCTCGCCTCCGGCGATCTGGCGAAATCCGGCTCGGCACTGGACGCGGTGGCCAAGACCCACGGGGCGGCGCCGGGTCAGATCGCGCTTGCGTGGCTTCTGGCGCGCAGCCCCGTCATGCTGCCCATCCCCGGCACATCGAAGGTCAAGCACCTTGATGAGAACGTCGCGGGGGCCGCGATCCGGCTTTCAGAGGCAGAGTTTGCGGCGCTCGACAAGGCCGGGCGCGGCGCTTCCTGACGCAGGGAGGCGGCTCCTCAGGTCGGCCTATTCAGGCCGATGGCGGGCCGCTTTGTTTTGCGCAAAGACGACGGCGGGGGCACCTTCAGGCGCTGCCGCTGTTATCCCGTTTTTAGGAGGGTAATGGTGGAGCCAATGAGATTCGAACTCACGACCTCTGCAGTGCGATTGCAGCGCTCTCCCAACTGAGCTATGGCCCCTTCGACGCTCATTTAGGCGCAGGCGCCCGCCCCTGTCAAGGCGCGAAGCCCCGCCTCAGGCAAACTTCTTCCACCCGCCGCTCTCATCCTGCCGCCAGTAGCTGACGGGCCGCTCGGCCGCCTTCGCGCGGCGCCATTCCTCGCGCGCGATGGCCTTCGCCTCGTAGTCGGCGTCGTCGAAAAGCCGGATCACGCGGACAAAGCGCTCCGGCTCGTCTTCGCGCGCTCCTTCGAGCAGAAACAGCACCTCGGCGCCGTTCGGATTGGCCTGTTCGAGCGTGAGGAACACGGGTTGGCGGTCGGCGTGGCCGTCGCGCGCGGTGCCGTGCGGGAGAAAGGACTCGTCGCGATACGTCCAGAGCGTGGTATCGATGGCATCGAGCCGTTCCGCGCTTGAAAAGCGGAGCGAAGCGCGCCAGCCCCGCGCCAGCGTCTTCTCGACCAGAACCGGCAACACCGCCTGGAGCGGCTGCCGCTCCAGATGATAGAACCAGAACTCGGGGCAAGCATCCGCCCCGCCGCCGTCGCTCATTTCCTGCCGGGCCTCCGGCCGTCGTCGACATAGGGATTGTCGGTCTTGCGGACGTGGATGCGGACTGGCGATGGCCCGAGCCCGAAAGCTTTCTTCAGGTCGTTGACGAGGTAGCGCAGATAGGAATCGGGCAGCGCCTCGGGGCGCGAACAGAACACGATGAAGGTCGGCGGCCGCGCGTTCGACTGCGTGATGTAGCGGAGCTTGAGGCGGCGTCCCGCCACGGCGGGCGGCTGGTGCTTTTCGAGCGCTGTGGCGAACCAGCGATTGAGCGCGGCGGTCGAAATGCGCTTGTTCCAGGCGTCGTTCACCTTGAACGCGGCGTCCATCACCTTGTCGAGGCCGCGCCCCGACAAGGCGCTTACCGGCACCAGCGGCGCGCCCGCAAGTTGCGGCAAGATGCGCTCCGCATGCTTCCGGAGTTCGGCGAGGTAGGCCTGCGGCTCGGGCACGAGATCCCACTTGTTGATCGCGAAGACAAGACCGCGGCCCTCGCGCTCGACGAGGTCGGCGATGGTGAGATCCTGTTTCTCGAACGGTGACTGCGCGTCGAGCAGCAGGACCACGATTTCGGCGAAGCGGATGGCGCGCAGCGCGTCTCCGACAGCGAGTGTCTCGGAGCGCACCGTGATGCGCGCCTTGCGGCGCAGGCCCGCCGTATCGTAGAGCCGCACCTTCCGGCCCCGCCATTGGAAGTCGGCGGCGATCGCGTCTCGCGTAAGGCCCGCCTCGGGGCCGGTAATCATGCGTTCCTCGCCCAGAAGCGCGTTCACGAGCGTGGACTTGCCCGCGTTCGGACGCCCCGCGATGGCAAGCTTCAGCGGGCGGGCGCGCGCCTGCTCCTCGGTCAGTTCGTCGTCTTCGGGCTCCGGCTCGTCGCCTCGCGCCACCGCGATCTCCTCAAGGCGGCTTGCAACCTCTGCCATGAGGTCGCCGAGGCCCATATTATGCTCGGCCGAAATGGGCAAAGGCTCGCCGAGGCCGAGTTCGTAAGAGCCGTAGAAGCCGGCGTCCGAAGCGCGGCTTTCGCTCTTGTTTGCCACGAGAATGAAGGGCTTGCCGGAACCGCGCACGAGGTCGGCGATGCCGCGATCCACCGAGGTCAGCTCGGCCCGGGCGTCGATCACGAACAGGATGAGATCCGATTCCGCGATGGCCTGCTCGGACTGCTCGCGCATCCGTGCGGCGATGCTGCCCGGCTCGGCGTCTTCGAGGCCCGCCGTATCGGTAAGCACCACATCGCGGCGATCGATGCGGATCTGGGTTTCCTTGCGGTCGCGCGTCAGGCCCGGCATGTCGTCGACAAGCGCGAGCCGCTTGCCGGCGAGCCGGTTGAAAAGCGTTGATTTGCCGACGTTCGGACGGCCTATGATGGCGACGGTGTAGGCCATCGGCGTGACTGCCTCAGAGAGTTGACCATGCAATGCTGCGCATGCGCGCGCTGATCGTCAACGTCATAGCATGTCATGCGAAACCGGCAGGATAATTTTAGGTCGAAAAAAGCGCGATGATTGCCCCGCCGACATCGCCGCGCCGTTGTGGGAGAGGAGGAAGCGACAGACCTTCCCCCCCTCCGAACCCAAGATCAGTTCATCGCGATCAGATCCGCCTTGTCCGTCAACACGAACAGCTTGCCGTTCGCGACAACGGGCGGGATCATCACCGGCGAGCCGAGATCGGTCTGCGCGCCGATCGCGCCGGTCGAAGCGTCGACGCCCGCGAAGAGCCCCTTGGAGGACGCAAGCCACAGCTTGCCGCCTGCGAGCACGGGGCCACTCCATCGCCCGTCGCCGGGAAGCTGCGTCACCCAACGCGCCTTGCCGTCCTTGCGGTTCAGCGCGATCAGCTTGCCGGTCACGTCCACCACGAACACGGAATCGCCAGCCACCCATGGCGTCTGAGAGCCACGAATATCACGCGTCCAGATGCGCTGCCCCTTGTCCTTCGACGTGGCGATCAACTGCCCGCCCCGGCTCATCGCGAACAGCGTATCGCGATCCACCACAGGACGCGCGGACTCGCCGATAGCCGCCGACGAACTCGTGATATCGTTTTTCGAAAGTGTCTCCGTCCATTTCGGCTGGCCGGTCTTCACGTCGATGGCGGTGATTTCGCCAGACGGGAACGGCACGAAGACGAGATTGCCGGAAACGGCCGGGCTCGCACTCGTCAGGACGGCGGCATTTTCAGGCAGGCCCTTCTGGGTCCACAATTCCGATCCGTCGTTCGCATTGAGGGCGAAAAGCTCGCTCTCCGCGTTGACGATATAGACGCGCCCGTCGGCTGCCGTGGGTGCTTCCCGGATCGGGATGAGAATCTTCTTCGTCCAGACGGGCGAGCCGGTGCCCGCATCGAGCGCCAGAACCGTGCCGAAGCCGGTCGCCACGAAAACCTTTCCCCCATCAGCCGCGAGCCCGCCGCCGAATCCGGCACGGGAATGGTTGTTGCTGTTGAAAGGACGTAAGATGTCGAACCCGGCCTTTTCTTCCGGCACGGTGCTCATCTTCCAGACGGTGGCGCCGCTCTCCATCGAGATAGCGCGGATGGTGCCTTCGGCGTCGAGCGTGAAGACCTTGCCGTCATAGACGATCGGGATGGCGGTCAGGCGCATGCGCTTCGACGACCCTTCGCCCGCGGACGCGGTCCAGGCGGTGCGCAGATCCTGCCCAAAGGCGAGATGGCCCGGCGCATTCGTCGGCACGCCACCCGGCTGGCTCCAGGATGCGTTCATGACAGCCGGAGGCAGTGACACCGGGCTTGCGACCTCGGCGGCCGCGATGCTGCCCTTGTCTTCGACACCGCCGAGAACGGACACGCGCTTGCCTGGCAGTTTCTCCTGCTTCTTGTCGAAAACCGACGTGACGGAGGAGATGCTGGGCATGCTCGGTTCGCTGAGGCCCATGGACTCGCATCCGCCGAGAAGCGCGGCGGCTGATAAAACACTTACGGATGAAACAAGCAAAAACCGACGGCCGTAACGCGCGCTATTGTGTTTTCGCTTCATTCGCTCCGTCCTTTGTCCCCGTTTGTCCGGCCTGTGCCGCCTTCGGCTGATCGAAGAGAAGGGCCAGCATGATCTGAGCCCGCTGCCGCATTCCCGCAGGCGCCGCACCATCGCTAGCGATCTCGCCGAAAATACGTTCGGCTTCATCGCGCTTGCCTTCCTTGAAGGCGGCGACACCCAGCACGTCCTTGGCAGCGAATCGCCATTCGCTCGTTCCCGAACGATAGGGAGCAAGGGTCTGAGACAGCGACTCGTAACTTTCCTTATCCACAGAGAGCGCCGCGATCTGCACGCGCGCAAAATCGCGAAGCGTCGCCGGTGCGCCCTCGTCGCTGGCCACGCCCCGATAGTCTTCGGCGGCCTGCTCGTATTTCTTCTGGGCGAGCGATTCGGCGGCCGCATGCAGACGCGCCAGAACGCGATAATTGCCGGGGCCTGAACCCGCGAGGTCGGCGAGCGCCTTCTCGGCCTCAGCCTCCCTGCCGTCCTCATGAAGCGTGATCGCGGTAACGAGCGCATCGCCACCACGGGCCGCATCGGCCGCGCGACGAGCCTGATCCCATTTATATCCGCCGACACCGGCGGCGATCACCAGCGCCGTGATACCGAGATAAATGCCGTACTTCTTGAAGAAGATCGCGGCCTGCTGGCGGCGATGCTCCTCGTTGACCTCGCGGATAAAGCTTTCGTCACTGCTCATGGCGTTTCTGCCTTCATTATGATGTCACCGTTTTGCAACAGATAGGGCAGCGCCCGCTTCAGCGGAAGCGGCTTTCCGCGCATGCCCGTCGCATCGGTCAAAAACGCGCGCTTCTCCACGAAAAAACTGCCTGATCACCTGGGCTTCGTTTTGGACATTTTCGTGACTCGCGGCTTCTCGTCCGCAGGCTTTGCCATGGCGTAGACGTGATCCTTTGCCGGAAACTGGCGCGCCCGCACCTCCGTTGCATAATCCTTGACCGCGTCCTCGATGGCCGCGCCGAGTTCGGCGAACTTCTTCACGAATTTCGGCACAGCGGGTGAAAGGCCGAGCATGTCTTCCAGCACGAGGATCTGCCCGTCGCATTCTGCCGAAGCGCCGATGCCGATGGTCGGAATCTGGATGGCGCGCGTGATTTTCGCGGCGAGCAGTTCCGCCATGCCTTCAAGCACGACGGCAAACGCGCCCGCTTCGGTAACAGCCGCTGCGTCCGCCTCGATGGCGGCCCACTCTTCCTGCCGTCGCCCTTGCGTCTTGAAGCCGCCCATCATGTTCACCGACTGCGGCGTGAGGCCGATATGTCCCATGACGGGAATGCCGCGCTGCGTGAGAAAGGCGACCGTTTCCGCCATCCGCGTGCCGCCTTCGAGCTTCACGGCGCCGCAGCCCGTTTCTTTCATCACCCGCGCGGCGTTGCGAAACGCTACAGCGGGGCTCTCCTCATAGGAGCCGAACGGCATATCCACGACGACGAGCGCATGGCGTGAGCCGCGCACGACAGCCGCACCGTGCATGATCATCATGTCGAGCGGCACCGGCACCGTCGTCTCAAGCCCGTGCATCACCATCCCCAGCGAATCCCCCACGAGCAGAAAATCCATGTGCGGATCGACAAGCCGCGCGGTGTGCGCGTGATAGCAGGTGAGCGACACGATCTTGTCGCCTCCCTTCTTCGCGCGGATGTCTGGTGCCGTAACGCGCCGGATGACCGAATGCTGTGACATGGCTTGTTCCTGGTGGTCCGATCCGACATTTGCAGCAATTCCGGCATCTCGTGCGCAAATGTCGGAAGCACGAAGGCCGCTATCAGCTTTCCTTTTCTGGCGGAGCGTTCTAACGAGCGCGCGGCAACGTTATCTCGATTTCCCCGAATTCGCCCGACCAGGAGACTAAGAGCGCTGAATAGCGGAAATGGGGTGCCGGGGAAATATGCAAGAGCGCGGCGCTTCCGAAAATTAACCGAGTTTGCGAAATAAGCTGGCACTCGCTTCGAGTTTTAGGAAAAATCGTTAAAAGTTGGAATTATGTTCGGAGGGTTTCATGATCAGGCGCGTATTTGCTGCGCTGACGCTCTTCGCATTGGCCGTGGCCTATCAGTCGACGGTCGAAGCGAACGCCGTTCCTCTGTCGCAGGCATCGAGCCTTGCGCAAGCAATTGACGCCAAGTCTTCGGTGATCAAGGTCGATGAGGAATACGATTACCGTTATCGCTACAACAACGCATCCGGCTATGGTTACGGCTCTGGCTACGCGTATCGTTACGGCGAACCGCGTTACTATTGGACGCGCCGCCGCGGCTGCGGCTGGGACTATCCTTGCGAACCGCGCCCTTCATACGGCAAGCGCTATTTCAGCGGCGGCAATTCGCAGGTCTACATCAAGAACAACTACGGCACCGTGAACGTGTATTCGAACGGCGAGCGCCGCAAGTATCAACGTCCTTACTACAGGTCTTATCGCTGGCGCGACCGCTATGAAGAGAGTTCGTACCGTAACGATTGCGGCGTCTTCTGCTGGTACAAGCGCGTGAGGTCGGGCTATTGCGGCCATGGTTGCGAAAACTATCGCGAGCGCGTCCGCTATGAAACCGGCTATCGCACGGTTGAATATCCCCGGCCCTATTTCTATCGCTCCCGCCCGCGCTACGACGATTACGGCTCGACGCGTTACGAGCGCCCGTATGACGACGAACGCGTGCCGATTCGCCGCTTCGACGGCCCGCGCTACTAGCGGTCCGATTCCGACATTTGCATCCGTTTGCAGCACGCTTGCGAGCAAATGTCGGAATCGAAAAGACCACTAGCAACATCATGATTCTAGTGGAGCTTTTGAATTTGACATTTGAGCGAGAGCGCGCAGCCTCCGGGACTCAAATGTCAAATTCAAAAGCTCCACTAGAGCGGCCTACGCAATCGAACTCGATTTACGCAAGGCAAGCTGATCGACAACGCAAATCTACAGCGTCGTGCCTCGTCAGTTCCACGACGCGACGCTGTAAGTCGCGACTGCAGCCCATTCGATCGAGCGCACATCATGTCGGGCTGCTCCTCATATCGGGTGAGCGGGCAGGACAGTGTGTAATCTTCGTGATCCCACACGTTCCTTGAGCTTGGCCAAACTCGCAGGACCTAAACTTACCCCACTCGCCGGAGTGGGGGAGCAAGCCCATACCCGCGGCATCCGTCGTCAGGATTTCCGCCGCCGGAGCTTACCGGCGCACCCGGCTTCCGTGCACGAACAGCAACATCAGACGCGCGCTCCAGAAACGTCGCGTTCTCGTCAATACATGTGCGTGTTGACGCGATTTGTGGGACAGCATGCAAACGTAAAAATTTCCGGCGCTGGCGGAGGCGGAACAAAGCGCGGGCTGCGATAGACCCAATAGAGCGGTCTCGCGGCGGGGGCGCGGTATGTCATTGCCGCACGCGCACCATGGTGCGAGCGCCATCCCGACGCGTCGGCCCCGTCAAGAATGCCGGGCGATATCGCCGCCAGCAGCGCACCGAAAAGAAGAAGAGCGATCATTCTCATCATCACCTTGCACCTCTCGCGGTCACAGCCGAACATTCGACTATGGTGCCGATGATAAACCGGAGGTGGTAAAGGTGCCGCGAACGCGGCCTGACCCATCGCTCGCCACGGCGGGAGCAAATTATGCATCATCCCAAAGCGGGAGACGATCAGCCCAATTTCAGCTTGAAGTTGTGCACAGTTTAAAATAGAGTTGGCCGGACCCGGGTGGGGCAGGGGTCCGGCCTTCTGGGCACTTGAGAGGGAAATGATCGAAGCTATCCTTGGGCGTGGATAGACAGGGATCATTAACGATGCACGAGAGCTGCTCTCCAATGAGTTGAGCTATCGATCTTGTTAACCGGCTGAGCTACAAGTTCGCGTTTCTCTCTTGCCTCGCTGGAAATACAACTATAGCGAGAAAGGATAAGGCGCAACTACTTTTACGTGCGTTTTCGTTTGATTCGCCTAAAAGTTGCGGCGCGGACACAGTGAGGGGGTTGATGGCGGAGGTTGCGCTGATCACCGGGGGGGCTGTGCGGATCGGAAGATCGATCGCGATCCACCTCGCCTCTCGCGGATTTATCATTGCGATTCAATACAATAAGTCGAAGATTGACGCAGATGCCACTGTCGCGGAGATCACGGCTGCGGGTGGCGTTGCCGCAGGTTTTCAGGCCGACCTGGAATCTCACGCAGACGTTGCACAGCTTATCCCCAGGGTGGTCGCAGAAGTCGGCCGCCTCACATGCCTTGTCAACAACGCGTCGACCTTCGCCGATGACAATCTGGCATCGCTCACGCCCGAAAGCTGGCGGCGCCATATGGCCGTCAACCTGGAGGCGCCCGTCTTTCTCGCGCAACCTTTCGTTGCGCAGCTTCCAGCCGGCGCCGATGGCAATATCGTCAATATTCTCGATCAGCGCGTGCTGCGCCCCAACCCGCATTTTTTCTCTTATACAGTAAGCAAGGCCGCGCTTCATTCCGCGACGAAAACCCTAGCGCAAGCGCTCGCGCCACGCATCCGCGTCAACGCCGTCGCACCGGGCCCCACGCTGAAAAGCATCCATCAGACGGAAGACGAGTTTGCCCGCGAGGACGCCGCTATGCCGCTCGGCCACGGCGCGAGGCCAGACGAGATCGCGCGCGCGGTCGGTTTTCTCCTCGACCAGCCGTCCATCACCGGCCAGACCATCGCCGTCGACGGCGGCCAGCATCTGATGTGGCAAACGCCGGACATCCGCGTTACATAACCGGCATGCCCGACATCGAGGACACAATCGAAGTGGCGTCGGACCTCGCGGCGGAGGACGCCGCGAGCGCGCCCGAAACCGGCCCGCACGTCATCCATCGCTATGTGAAGAACCTCGGCACCGGCCCCGGCGTCTATCGCATGATGGATCTCGCGGGCGAGGTGATCTATGTCGGCAAGGCCCGGAACCTGAAGGCCCGCGTGCAGAACTATACGCGCATGGGCGGCCACACGAACCGCATCGCAGCGATGATCCGCTCGACGGCGACGATGGAATTCGTGAATACGCGCACCGAAGCGGAGGCGCTGCTTCTCGAAGCGAACCTCATCAAGCGTTTCAAGCCGCGCTATAATGTGTCGTTTCGCGATGACAAGTCGTTCCCTTACATCGTTATCCGGCGCGATCAGGAAGCGGCGCAAATTGCGAAGCATCGCGGCGCGCGCACGGTCAAGGGCGACTATTTCGGTCCGTTCGCGAGCGCGGGCGCCGTTAATCGCACCATCAACACGCTTCAGCGCGCCTTTCTTCTGCGCACCTGCGCCGACAGCGTTTACGACAGCCGCACGCGGCCCTGTCTCCTGTTTCAGATCAAGCGCTGCGCGGGACCGTGCACGCGCGAAATCCCGCTCAGCGAATACGCAAAGCTCGTGGAAGAAGCGACGGCGTTCCTGTCCGGCAAAACGGACGCCGTGCAGCGAAAGCTCAACACACTGATGGAGGAAGCGGCCGAAGCGCTGGAGTTCGAGCGCGCCGCGAAATATCGCAACCGGCTGTGGGCGCTGGCGCATGTCCAGGCGCATCAGGGCATCAATCCGAAGGGCGTCGAGGAAGCGGACGTTTTCGCCATCGCGCAGGAAGGGGGCCAGACTTGCATTCAGGTCTTCTTTTTCCGCAGCGGCCAGAACTGGGGCAACCGCGCCTATTTCCCGCGCGCGGACAAGAGCCTTTCGCCCGCCGAGGTGCTCGGCTCCTTCATCTCCCAGTTCTACGACGACAAGCTCGTGCCGCGCTGCGTGTTTCTTTCCGAGGAGGTGCCTGAGCAGGCGCTCATCTCGGAGGCGCTTTCCACGAAGCTTGGCCGCAAGGTAGAGGTCGTCACGCCGAGGCGGGGCGAAAAGCGCGAACTCGTCGACTACGCGCATCAGAACGCGCGCGAAGCGCTGGGCCGCAAGCTTGCGGAGACGACGAGCAATGCGAGGCTGCTCGCGGGAGTCGCGCAGGTCTTCGGTCTCGAACGGGTTCCGCGCCGCATCGAGGTTTACGACAACTCCCATATCATGGGCACGAACGCGGTCGGCGGCATGATCGTCGCCGGGCCCGAAGGCTTCGCGAAGAACCACTATCGCAAGTTCAACATCCGGGCAGCCGACCTCACGCCGGGCGACGATTTCGGCATGATGCGCGAGGTTCTGACGCGGCGGTTCAAACGCCTCATCAAGGAGCACGGCCTTCCGGCTGGCGACGCCGCGGCGAGCGATATCGAGGCGGAGACGGAGGCGGCAGGGAAAGCCCCGGCGACCGCGACAATCGCAAGCGAGACCTCGTCGCTGCCTTCGCCCGCGGAAGAAGAATATACCGAGGAAGAGAACGGCGAGGCGGTTGCGCAGGGCGGCGATGTCGGCGCGTGGCCGGATCTCCTGCTGATCGACGGCGGCGCGGGCCAGCTTTCCGCCGCGCAGGAGGTGCTGGCCGAACTCGGGCTGCATGGGCTCGCCATCGCGGGCATCGCCAAGGGGCCCGACCGGAATGCGGGACGCGAACGCTTCTTCATGCCGGGCAAACCGCCCTTCTCTCTTCCGCTCAACGATCCGGTGCTCTACTTCGTGCAGCGGCTTCGCGACGAAGCGCACCGTTTCGCCATCGGCTCGCATCGCGCGAAACGGAAGAAGACCATGACAGAGAATGAACTCGACGGCATTCCGGGCATCGGGCCGACGCGCAAGCGCGCGCTCCTGAAGCATTTCGGCTCGGCGAAGGCTGTCAGCCGCGCCGGACTCTCCGATCTTCAGGCGGTCGACGGCATCAGCGCCGCCATGGCTCAGCAGATCTACGACTGGTACAACGACCGCAAGTAAGTGCTTCGCCGGAACGGAAAAACGTTCACGCCCTTTTGGTGGGAAAGCGCCTCACTCACGACGCAAAACAAAGCGATCCGTGCCAGAACTTCGGGAGAAGCGGCGCACATTTGGCGAATCACCTAGCTTATAGCCGTGCGGCGTCAAAGGTGACCGGTTGCCGCTTCAACAGCACCTCAGAGGGAGACTTAACAATGCGGAATGCAGTGTGCGCAGCCGTGGCGGCGGCGTTCTTGGCAGCGAGCGCGGGCGCAATGGCCCAATATAACGGCCATCGGGGCACGAAGGACGAACAGGAAGCTTGCAAGCCCGACGTTTATCGCCTCTGCCCCGAATACGTGATGCCGCCTCAGGAAGACAAGATCCTCGCCTGTCTGAAGTCCAAGCGGAAGGAACTCAGCCAGGCCTGCAAGAAGGTTATCGACTAAAGCCGGTTCGCTCTGATTGGATCGCAGTCAGAGCGGCATGATGGTCTCTTCCATAATCAGTTATAGAAACCGGAAGCGGCTTCACCGATCGATTGGATCGTCCTGATTGGATCAGGCTCCAGTCTGCGTCAAATCGGCTCCGATTTGACGCAGACAATCTGATCAAGCGCCGTGCCGCGTCCGGTTTCACGGCACGACGCTGTAGCGCTCCGCCTCGCGCTCATTACCGCGCTGAAGTTTCATGATGGCGGTGCGGTTGCAACAGGCCGCACGCAATCTGCCGTTCACCCTGATTTCGATTGCTTGGCTTGGGCTCGGCGGCCTATGGTGCCGCGACCTTATCGTCAGCGGCGGAAAACGACGCCGCAGTGCTGACACAGCAAGAGCGAGGCGGCAGTGGCACGCGAGGCGATCATCCAGGAAGACACCATCATCAAGGGCAAGATCCGCAATTGCCGCCAGATGGAAATCCATGGCTATGTCGAAGGCGAACTTGCCGCCGAATCGGTGATCGTCCATCAGGGTGGCACGTTTTTCGGCACGCTGAAGACCGATCAGGCCGATGTCGCGGGCTCGCTCCAGGGCGAGGTCTTCGTGAAGAACCTCATCAGTATCAGAAGCTCCGGTGTCGTGAACGGCAATGTGCGTTACGGCCAGCTTGCCATGGAAATGGGGGCCGACCTCTCGGCCGAACTGCGCAATGTGCCGCCGAAGCTCGCAGGCGATCTCGACGTCACGGTCAAGCGCGGGCGCTCGGTCGTGATTACCACCGAAGACCTTACCGCTATCGACCCCGACGACCGCGCGGACGAGCTGAGCTATGCCGTGTCAAACGCTTCGAACGGTATCGTGGCGCTTGCGGCGAACGCTGGCGTTTCGGTGGACCGCTTTACGCAGGCCGACATCGAAGCGGGGCGCGTCCTCTTCGTGCATGACGGCGGCGATAGCAACACCGCGAGTTTCGATGTGCTCGTCTCGGACGAGAGCGGGGCTAACTCCGGCCGCGCGCAGACTGTGCATGTGAACGTCCGGGGCTGACGCGCGCTTCCCTCGGCAGACCATTTTCAATAGATCCCAGTCCGGCTGCCGTCGCTCGCTTGCGCATGGCTCGCGCAGGAAAGCTGCGACGTGTCAGAAGCCGTGTGCCGTCACTTGACTGCGCGGAGTGCCGGAAAGCAGACAAAAGAAGCCGCTCCGAAGGAGCGGCTTCTGCAATCGTGCGGACCGGCCGCGATCAAGCGAATTCCATGATCACCGCGTCCACCGCGAGGCTGTCGCCCGGCTTCGCGCGAAGCTTCGTGACGGTGACATCGCGCTCAGCCTTCAAGACATTCTGCATCTTCATGGCCTCGACGATGGCGAGCTGCTCGCCCTCCTTCACCTCCTGGCCCTCTTCCACCGAAATGGACACGACCAGGCCCGGCATCGGGCAGAGAAGCTTCTTCGAGGTGTCGGCGGCCTTCTTCTCGGGCATCAGCGCAATCAGACCCGCCTCGCGGGTCGTGTAGACATGGGCTTTCGTGCGCACGCCATTATAGGACAGGTCGAAGCCGTTCGGAATGACGCGCACCTGCACCGAGACTTCCTTGCCATCGACCTTGCCGTGCCAGATGGGTTTGCCGAACCACCATTTGGTTTCAAACTCGACCGTCTTCTGCGGATTGCCGTCGGCATCCGTGAAGGTAACGGTCGTGCCGTTCTTGTAGTCGCCCGCCAGCACCACATGCTGCTCGAACTTGCCGAGCTTGACGATACGCGCCGCGCCGAGACGCAGGCCGACCGCATGCGGAAGCTGCCCCGAAATGTGGCGGCGGCGGATGTTATTGATGTGGTCGATCCAGGCGGCGACGGCGGCAAGAATATCGCGTTCCTCGCCCTCCGGCTCGCGATGATGGAAGCCGTCCGGATATTCTTCCGCGATGAAGCCGGTGGAGAGATTGCCTGCGCGCCAGCGCGGATGCTGCATGAGCGCCGAGAGGAACGGAATGTTGTGCTCGATGCCATCGATGTAGAACGCGTCGAGCGCGGCAGCCTGCGCATTGATGGCGGCTTCGCGCGTCGGTCCCCAGGTGATGAGCTTCGCGATCATCGGATCGTAGAACATCGAGATTTCGCCGCCCTCTTCCGTGCCGGTGTCGTTGCGCACGATGGTGCCGTTCAGGCGCGGCCCTTCGACCGGCGGCCGATACTTCACGAGGCGGCCGATGGAGGGCAGGAACTTGCGGAACGGATCTTCGGCGTAGACGCGGCTTTCCACGGCCCAGCCGTTGATCTTCAGGTCTTCCTGCTTGAACTGGAGCTTCTCGCCATAGGCCACGCGGATCATCTGTTCCACGAGGTCGAGACCCGTTATCATCTCCGTGACCGGGTGCTCCACCTGAAGGCGCGTGTTCATTTCGAGGAAGTAGAAGTTCTTCTTCGGGTCGACGATGAACTCGACGGTGCCCGCGCTCTCGTAGTTCACGGCCTTCGACAGGGCCACCGCCTGCTCACCCATCGCCTTGCGCGTAGCTTCGTCGAGGAACGGGCTCGGCGCTTCTTCGATGACCTTCTGGTTGCGGCGCTGGATGGAACATTCGCGCTCGAACACGTAGACCACGTTGCCGTGCTTGTCGCCGAGCACCTGTATTTCGATATGGCGCGGGTTCTCGACGAATTTCTCGATGAACACGCGGTCGTCGCCGAAGCTCGATTTCGCCTCCGCCGTCGAGGTGAGGAAGCCCTCGCGCACTTCGTCGGCCGAGCGCGCGATACGCATGCCCTTGCCGCCGCCACCCGCACTGGCCTTGATCATCACCGGATAACCGATGTCGTTCGCGATCGAGATCGCCTGCTCCGGGCTTTCGATGACGCCGAGATAACCCGGGACGGTCGAGACCCGCGCTTGCGCCGCGGCTTTCTTCGACTCGATCTTGTCGCCCATCGCCTTGATGGCTTCGATGTTCGGGCCGATGAAGGCGATGCCGGCCTCCTTCAGCGCCTCGGCGAAGCCGGCATTTTCCGAAAGAAAGCCATAACCGGGGTGGATAGCTTCCGCGCCGGTCTTTTTCGCCGCCTCGATGATCTTCTCGGCGATGAGGTACGATTGGGCGGCTGGAGCCGGACCGATCAGCACGGCCTCGTCGGCCATTTCCACGTGCACGGCGTTTCGGTCGGCCTCGGAATAGACGGCGACCGTCTTGATGCCCATACGGCGCGCGGTCTTGATCACCCGGCAGGCGATCTCGCCCCGGTTTGCGATGAGAATCTTCTTGAACATTGCGGGCATCCTATGCGGCAGGCAGCGGCAGTTTGGTATTTATTGTCTTGTTTGCGCCTGTTCTAGCCGTCATATGGCCGCGCATCAATCCTGCTAATTATTGACTGCTGCCATATACCACGCATGCGGTTTAGGTAGGGCTTGAGCATTGCCTCTGGGAAGCGCGCGGGTGTGCTCGCCGGTTACGCGTCGTCCCGGTCGTGAGCCATCATCATCACGGCCGCGCCCGCCGCCGCGCTGCCGAACGTGACGGCGAAGCCAGCCATCAGCATGCCGATGGGTACGAGCGGCGCTTCCGATGTCGCGATCAGGGTGCCGACGCCGTTCACGTCGGTCGCGAGGATGAGCACGAGCAAGAGCCAGCCCGCAAGGATGCCGATACCGGCGTTCAGCCCGAGAAAGCGGATGAGTTGCGGAAGATCGTTCCAGCCCGCGGAAGCGCGTTTCAGAAGAAGCTTCATGTTCGCCCTCGCTCTTGAACGGTCCTGTCGAGCCGCTTTATCGGGGGAATTCGCCTTTGGTGCGAACTCCGGCAGCGTCTTCCGTACCATGCCACGGTCGGAAATCGTTCGCATGAGGGCCAATGCGCGAGCACGGGAAATTGTTCACGAGAGGAACTGCAAGAAACGGCCTGATAATAATAAGCGGCTTTTGAAAAGGTGAAATAAACGGATTTCAGAACAAACGGATCGGGTAAGAGGAGCGGGGCAATTCCTCAATTGCGAAGGGAGGAGGTTGTCCCGCTTATTCCAAGGAGGTGTCCACCGTGTCGACTTAGCTGCGGACGGACACCAGCCTTCTTCAAAGCTTACGCGTCAGATTTGATAGCCGGCCAGGCCTTGAACGGGAAAGGCTTCTCCTCCGTGTCATGGTAGATGAACCGCGATGCGTCACCCAGCCACTGACCTAAGCTTGGTCCGAACCGAGACAGGAACGGGTTCGGAGCCCGCTGGACGAGAAACCAGACCAACTGCACGAGAGCCAACGCAAAAAAGAGGCTCTGCCCGACACTGAACAGAACAAGAAAGAAAAGTGAGAGACCCGCGCGAGGCCAGTTCCTTGGCTCCTGCGCGGCATCAGACTTGGTCTTGTCGGCCTCCACGGCCGAGAGATTTGCTGCTTCACTCATCATGGTATCCTCCATCCCTTCGCAACCCCCGCTTATCATGGGAAGTGAGCGGCATTGCGCCGTTGGGGCGATATGCGACATTCCGCCACAGCTTCTCCACAGAGGTGGGCCGGTTAGAGGGCATTTCGGGGTTGTCATGACGCACTCGGACACGCCTGGCGCGTGTTTCGCTCAAGATTCATCAGGGGTCGCGCCGCGCGGGCACGAACCGCTCAATCTCGATTCGATTCGCCGCCGTCGTCGAAATGCAGCGCGAGCCAGACGGTGGGCGCGTCCGGCGACGTCCAGTCCACCCGGTGGCGCCGCCGGGCCGGAATGAAAACGTAGTCGCCGGGTTTCAGCGTTCGAGCGTCCTCCTCGCCCTCGAACCGCAGCCGCGCGGCGCCGGAGAGCAGCAACACCCATTCGGCGGACGGCTGATCGTACCAGAAGTCCGGCGGGCTCGCCTGCCCGGTCGAAACGATGCGTTCGACGCGAAGCCCCGGTACATCGAGAAGCGCGGCGATGTCTTCATCCGCGCTCCCAGTGAGCGGCAGATCGGCAAAAATGTTGCCTTCGTTCGCCATCGACGCTCCCGCCTTCGATCTCTGATCGGACGATTTTAATCCCTCACGATGGTGCGCGCGAGGATCTGGAAATCCATCGGAAACTTGCCGTCGTTCGACGCGACGTCCGAGAGGATGAGTGTCGAGCCGACATAGAGCCTCTCGCCGATGCGATCCTTCGCCTCCTCGGAGATTTCGATCCGGTCGAGTGCGGCGGGGGCGGTCTCGGGGAACGGCTGCGCGGCACGTTCCGGTTCAAGCGGTTCGACCGCGCGGCCGCGGCGGCTCGAATGCCGGCGATACTTCACCTCGACGGCGGCAGGCGGCGTGATGCCGACCCAGTTCAGCGCGGCCTTGTTGTCGCCGGTTCGTGTCGCAATGAAAAGATGCGTGCCGAGCGGGCGATCCGCGTCCTTGATCGTCACGGGCACGTCGAACAGGGGGGTCGTGCCCTGCCGCACGTAAAGACGGCTCGTCTTGCGGCTGATGAGCATCGAGATCGGGGTCGCGCGCGAAGCAGCGTCCCTCGCCATCTCGGTGGCCTCGTCGCCGTCGGCGATGGCCGCGCGAACGGCTTCCTGCGCGGCGAGCAGATCGCGCTCGATCGCGGCGCGAGCGTCGCGCGCGGCACCCGCTTTCGTTTCGGCATCGGCAAGCCTTGCTTCGAACGCGCTGAGGCGCTGATCGACGGCCTTCGATGTCGCCTCGTCGGCGTCGACCTTCTCGGCGGCGCGAGTGGCGGTCTCAAGCTCGCGGCTCGCGCGCTTCACATCCGCTTCGGCCAAGGCGACATCCCTGTCGGCCTGCCTAAGCTCTGACTGCTTTTTCCCGGCAAGAGCCACGGCGGTCTTCTTCGCCTGCGCGGCAGCGCGGCCCTTCTGGATGGCCGCAGCCTTCAGGGCCTCCGCGTATTCGCCCGGCGCAACGAGATCCGGTTTCGTTTGGTCAGGCTTTCCGGCGGAAAGTGCCACCGGTTCGACAGCCGGTGTGGCGTCTTGCTTGCCGGTGGTCCTGTCGTCGGCCTTGTCCGGCAGAGGCAAAAGCTTGGGAGCGGGCAGCTTCGCGTGCGCTATATCCACCGGGGCGACGTCCTGCGGTGCGATGACGACGCGCATGCCCACGCTCGTCACCCCGAAAAGACGCTGCGCGAAGGCGGCCGGAAGCCGCACGCAGCCGTGGCTCGCCGGATAGTTCGGCACGACGCCCAGATGCAGCGCCACGCCGGTCCAGGTCAGCCGCTGCATGAACGGCATCGGCGCGCCGCTGTAAATGTTGGAGCGGTGATAGCGGTTCTTTTCAAGGATCGAGAATACGCCGGCGGGCGTCGCGTAGCCCTGCTGCCCTGTCGAAACCCGGCTTCGCGCCCAGACGCCTTTCGCGTCGTAGAACGTCACATGCTGATCGGCGAGCGAAACCACGCCGTAGAGCGGCCCGACCGGCGCGCGGCTCTGCGTATCCTCGACCGCCTGCGGTTCTTCGCGTTCGGGCTGATAGTAGCGGCGGCGCGCGTCAGCCGGTTGCGCCACCAATCCAAAGCCGACAAGCGCGACCATGAGAGCCGCCGAAGCGGATGCGGCGCTATGAGCGGACGGGAAAATGCGGCGCGGGCTCGGGAAATCAAATCGACGCATGACGTTTGAACATTCGTGAGGGTTGCCGGGGAGCGCAGTATGCAGGCTTTGCCGTAACTATAGCGTGAAATTGTGCCGCGCAAAGCCTATGCGGATATTAGAGCGGATCTGAAATCGGCCTTCCTTTTGGAGCGAGTGCGGTGTCGATCCCAAATTCACAAGCCGCTCCAGAACCTTAATTTCCAGACCACCTTATACACTTTAAATGCGACTACGGATGGGTCGGCGCCCTCGGTCGCATTCAGAGCGCAGCAGGCGACCCGGCGAAATTGCGCTCGCTGCCGCCCGCGGTCTTAACTGAAATGCCATGTCGCTCGCGCTTCCTTCTGTGAGACCGCCGATGCCTTCGACCGGAGGGACAGAATGCAGACATGGACGCAAACGCTTTCAGCTCGCGCCCGCGAAAACTGGCGTGACGCCTTTGCCTCTGCGGCTGCCGCATGCATCGCGTGGGTTGTCTCGTTCCGTCTTTTCGGCCATACGACGCCGCTCTTCGCGGCGATCACGGCCATCATCTGCCTCGCTCCGGCGCTGCCGAGCCGTGGCCAACAGGCCGTCGGGCTGCTCATCGGGGTGGCAACGGGCATCGTGGTCGGCGAACTTGCGCTGCTCCTGCCGCCGATGGAGCCGCTGTTGCGCATGGGGCTGGCGACCTTTGTCGCTTTGCTGATCGCGTCCCTTTTCGGCCTAGCGCCCGTCGTTCCGATTCAGGCGGGGATTTCAACGGTGCTGCTGCTTTCGTTCGGAGCGGAGAAGGCAGGCGTCGCGCGGATGCAGGACGTGGTGGTTGGCGCTTCCGTCGGCCTGATGTTCAGCCAGGTGCTGATGACACCGAACCCCGTCCGCCTCATCGACGTGGCGGCGAAGTCGCTGCTGCAGCGGTTGTCCAAAGGTTTCGCGCAGGCCGAGGCGGCGATCTCGGATCGGGACCGGGCGAAAGCCGAAGCCGCGACGACCCTTTTCACAGAGACGCAATCGAGCCTCATCAACCTCAATTCCGGCATCAACCGGGCCCGAAGCCTCGTGCGCTGGACCTTGCGCGGGCGCTTCGTCGCCTTGCAGGTGCGTGAAATGGCGGCCCTCTACGACCGCCGCGCCATCCGGCTCTACGCCTCGGCCCTGCTATTCGCGGAATCGCTCGAAGAGGCGCTGCGGACAAGCAGTGCCCCTCCGCCTGACGGGCTTCGCGACCGGGTTGCCCATGTCGCGCGCCTCGCCGCCGCCTTGGCGAAAGATCTCGACGCCGCGCGCAACGACACATTCGAGGCATCTCTTCCGGTCGCGGTGCCGCATGGCTGGGAACCCTGCCTCGACAATCTCCACGCGGCGGAAGCAGCGCTCGCCGCCTTGATCGCAATCCGCGACCGATAGCGAGGGCTTCCCCCTGCGCGGACGCGGGCAGGGCGGTTGCCAGGATCGCGGAACAGGTTTTCCATGCATGCATTGGGGTGGGGAACAGGAGGCAACATATGAAAGCGGGGTTTATCGGGCTCGGACAAATGGGCTCGGGCATGGCAGCCAATCTTGCGAAGGCCGGTCATGAGGTGCGCGTCTATAACCGCACACGCGGCAAGGAAGGCCCGCTTGTCGCCTTGGGCGCGACGGCTGCCGAAAGCATCGCGGATGCATGCGTTGGCGCAGACGCCGTCTTCACCATGCTGGCGAACGACGAAGCGTTGCGCGCCGTCGCTTTCGGCGTGGGCGGCGTTCTCGAAGCCCTGCCGAAAGGCGCGATCCATATCTCGTCGAGCACCGTCAGCGTGGCTCTGGCGGAGGAACTGACAGCCGCGCATTCAGAGGCGGGGCAACGCTTCATCTCTGCACCGGTGATGGGACGGCCAGAAGCGGCGGCTGCCGCGAAACTGTTCGTCATGGCGGGCGGCGCACCGGATGCGGTGGCGGACGCAGGGCCGCTGTTCGACGCCATCGGCCAGAAGACATTCCACCTCGGCGACGACCCCAAGGTGGGCAATATCGTGAAGCTCGCGAACAATTTCCTTCTGGCCTGCGTTATCGAGACGGTCGGCGAGGCAATGGCACTCACATCGAAAGCGGGCGTGGATCGGCATTCCTATCTCGATGTTCTCACCTCCACGCTGTGGAATGCGCCGGTCTACAAGACCTACGGCGCGCTTATCGCGAACGAGGCGTTCGAACCGGCGGGGTTCCCGGTTCCGCTCGGGCAGAAAGACGTACGGCTTGCGCTCGAAGCGGCGGAAGGGCTGAACGTGCCGCTGCCAGTCGGCGGAATCCTGCGCGACCGCTTCATCCGTCTGCGGGCGGAAGGCGGCGATGCGCTCGACTGGTCGGCCATTGCGAAACTTGCCCGCAAGGATGCGGGACTCGACTGAGACAACAGCGGAGAATGGATCATGGAAACCATCGCAATCGGCAAATCCGGGATCGAAACCTCGCGCATCGCGCTTGGCACATGGGCCATCGGCGGCTGGATGTGGGGCGGCACCGACGAGGCGCAGTCCATCGCGACGATCCGGGCGGCGGTCGATCGCGGCATCACGCTGATCGACACCGCGCCGGTTTACGGCTTCGGGCGGTCTGAGGAGATCGTCGGAAAGGCGCTCGCCGAGGGTGGTTTGCGCGACAAGGTCCAGATCGCCACGAAATGCGGGCTGAACTGGCGCGACGGCAAGGTGTGGCGCGATGCGCGGCCAGAGCGCATTCGCCGTGAGATCGAGGACTCCCTTCGGCGGCTTCGCACGGACGTCATCGACCTGTATCAGGTGCACTGGCCCGATCACGAAACGCCGTTCGAAGATACGGCACGCGTGCTGGAAGATCTGCGGCGCGACGGGAAAATTCGCGCCATCGGCGTCAGCAATTACGCGCCTGCCGAGATGGACTCATTCCGCAAGGCGGCGCAACTCGACGCCGTGCAGCCGCCGTACAATCTTTTCGAGCGCGAGATCGAGGCGGATGTGTTGCCCTATGCCGAGAGAAACGGCCTGACCGTGCTGGCTTACGGCGCGCTGTGCCGCGGGCTTTTGTCAGGCCGCATGAAGGCCGACACGGCGTTCGACGGCGACGATCTTCGCAGGAGCGACCCCAAGTTTCAGGGCGAGCGCTTTCACGATTATCTCGCGGCGGTGGAGGCGCTTAAGACGCTGGCGCAGGAACGCTTTGGCAAATCCGTTCTCGCGCTTGCCGTTCGCTGGGTGCTCGATCAGGGACCGACCATCGCGCTATGGGGCGCACGCAAGCCGTCGCAGGTCGAAACTGTGAGCGAAGTCATGGGTTGGCATATCGATGAGGAGGCGAAGCGCGAAATCGACGCGATCCTGAAGCGTACGATCCGCGAGCCGGTTTCGCCCGCCTTCATGGCTCCGCCGGACAAACGCCCGGCAGGCGTGTGACGGGTCGGTAAGAAGACAACCGCTATCCTCGGCCAAATGACCTTGCGCGAGGCCATCCGCCTCGTTTGAAACCAAAGTGCCCGGAGTAGCGTATGGCGATCCCTTACAAGAGCGAATTGCAACTGTTGAACCACGACGAGCGCGAGCTGGTGCGCGCGACGCATTATCCCGCTATCTGCGAGTTGGCCCGCGATGATCTTCAGGACACGCTGGCGCGGCTTCGCGGTCTGCGCGACAAGGAAAAGGCCCAATACATGGCAAAGCGTCGCGAAACCAAGGGCACGGGCGAGGCGCGCGGCGGAAGCTTTCCCGGCACGTCCGAGCAGCCGCGCCGCAGGAAGCAGGTCTTCGCCCAGGCGCTGAAGCGCGTGAACAAGGAGATAGAGCGGCACCGAAAGTTCGAGGCGAAGGCAGAACTTGGAGCGGCTGCGCGGCGCGCGCTTGCGCTCAAACGGTCCGGGGACTTCCACCGTCCGTCCCCCGGCGTCACAGCTCATGAAGGCATGTCGCCGCTTCCAAGCCGCCGCCGCCGGACGACCGTCCACCCGTCCAAGATCGGGCAGGTGTCGCAGTGGACGAAGATCCGCCAGGCGCAAAGGGACGCGCGCCCATAACGCGCGTACTGCGTTTCCGCGCCCGGAAAGGCGACGTCGCCTACCTCTCAAGCTCGGCGGCAAGGAACGCGCGGATCTTGTCGCGCGCAACATCCTTCGCCACGAAGGCGTTGCCGATGCCGCTGAGCAGGATGAGGTTCATCTTGCCGTCCTTCACCTTCTTGTCCTGCTCCATGAAGCCCGTCAGTTCGTCGAGCGATGGACCGCGGCCGAGCCGCTGGCGCAGTTCACCAAAGGTGGTGGCAAAGCCGACTTCGGCCAGATGGTCTTCGAGCCGCCGCGAAACAGTACCCGCGCAAAATCCTTCCGCCTCGGAAAAGCGCGCGGCCAGCACCATGCCGAGCGCAACAGCTTCGCCGTGGAGCACGTCGCCGGAATAACCGGCCCACGCCTCGACCGCGTGACCGAAGGTGTGGCCGAGATTCAGGAGCGCGCGGTCGCCCGCCTCCTTCTCGTCGCGGGACACGATTTCGGCCTTCATCCGCACGCTCGTCTCGACGGCGTCGGTGAGCGGATAGGTGTCCTGCTCGAAGATCGCGGAGGCGTTGTCTTCCAGCCAGCGGAAGAAGACCGAGTCGCCAAGCGCGCCGTATTTCGCCACCTCGGCATAGCCCGCGCGAAATTCGCGCTCCGGCAACGTCTTCAACGTGTCGAGGTCGATCAGAACGAGCGAAGGCTGATGGAATGCGCCGACGAGGTTCTTGCCGTGCGACGTGTCGATGCCGGTCTTGCCGCCGACCGACGAGTCGACCTGAGCCAGAAGCGTCGTCGGAACCTGCACGACGCGCACGCCGCGCTTCAGCGTCGCCGCCGCAAACCCCGCAAGGTCGCCGATCACGCCGCCGCCGAGCGCGATGACCGCGTGGTCGCGCTCGACCCCAAGGTCGAGCAGCGCCGCCGTCACCCGTTCGAGAGAAGCGAAACTTTTCGACGCCTCGCCGGATGGAACGTAAACCGTCGGGCCAAGCAGGAGCCCCGCCCCCGAAAGCCCGGCCTCAAGCTGGTCCGCGTAGGCATGAACTGCCTCGTCCGCGACGATGGCGAAGCGTGTGCCCGGCAATGTCTCCGCGAGAAACTGCGGTGCGCCCGCGATCAAACCGTTGCCGATGAGGATCGGATAGCTGCGTTCGCCAAGCTCCACATCCACGCGCGCGGAAGGCTTGATTTGTGCCGTCATGACGGTTCGCTCCCTTGCAGGTCGGCCGGTCGGGCTTCGGCGCCCCCGGACTCTTTGGCTGTCAGATAAGCAAAGATCAGGTCGAGGATTTCGTCCACGATCACCTCGTGAGGCGCATCGCGGCTCTCGAATTTGAGATTCGACTCCGCATAAAAGGGCTCGCGCTGGGCGAGAAGCCGACGAAGCACTGCCATCGGATCGTCGGTCTTGAGAAGGGGGCGATTGTCGCGCCGCGAAACGCGCTGGAGGAGAAGGTCGAGCGGCGCATGGAGCCAGATCGAAACGCCGCCTCTGGCGATCTCGGCTCGCGTGGCGGGCGAGATGACCGACCCGCCGCCGGTCGACAGCACTTGCGGGCCGCTCTGCAGAAGGCGGCGGATGACTCGCTCCTCGCCATCGCGGAAGTAACCTTCGCCGTGGATGCGGAACATTTCTTCGATGGTCATGCCGGCGGCGGTTTCGATCTCTGTGTCGGCATCGTGAAATGGCAGATCCAGCGCGGTCGCCAGCCGCCGCCCGATTGACGACTTGCCCGATCCCATCATGCCGACGAGGATGACGCTCTGCCGCCCCAGCGCGTGCCGCACAGCCCTCGCCATCGGCTTCAAGCCGCCTGCTTCGTTTTCCGACGTCACGAACCACTCATCTTATTGGCTTAATGGAAGAGACAGGGCGCAACTTAAGCCTCTATCGCATCCTTGACAACGGGTGCGAAGAGAGGCAGCCCATAAGGAGAACGACCGACTGGAGGGAGAAATGCCGACACTTCTTCGCTTTCTGACAATCGTCGGTTTGATCGCCGGGCTGTTCTACGGGTCGATGTTCGTTCTGGCGAACTTTTTCGAGCCGTCGCCGCATGAGATGACGAAATCGATCCGCGACGCGAAGATCAAGTAGCATGGGGCGGCCATCGAGCGCGCCCGCGTCCCCGGTAGACGGGCCGCTGATCGAGGCGTTTCTCAGTATGATGCGTGCCGAACGCGGCGCGTCAGTCAACACGGTCGCGGCCTATGCCGCGGACCTGCGCGAGATGTCGCGATTCCTTGATGAGCGCGACTCGACATTTGCCGATTGCGCGCGCGACGAACTGGAAGCGTTTTTCTCGGATCGCGCCGCCGCCGGCCTCGCGGCCAATTCAGCGGCGCGCAAGCTCTCTTGTCTGAAGCGATTCATGCTGTTTCTTGTCGCCGAGAAGGTACGCGAGGATGACCCCGCGCGGCTCATCGACGGCGCGAAGGCGCGGCGCGTGCTGCCGATGACGCTTACCGTCGCCGAAGTGGACCTTCTGCTCGACGCGGCGCATCAGGCTGCGGCCGTTGCCGATCCGCAAACGCCGGGCGGCCGCCGTGCGCTGCGCCTCGCCTGCCTGCTCGAACTGCTCTACGCCACCGGCCTGCGCGTCTCCGAACTCGTCGGGCTGCCGCGCGCCGCCTTCCTCGGCGACCGCAAGATGCTGACCGTAAAGGGAAAGGGTGGGCGCGAGCGCATCATCCCGCTCAATGCCAAGGCGCGCGCGGTGCTCGATTGCTGGTTGGATGCGCTCGATACGGCCGCGCGGTCAGCCGACGGGAAGGCAGGCGCCGCCGGGAATTCTGCATCGAAATGGCTTTTTCCGTCCTGGGGTGAAGACGGCCACCTGACACGGCAGAAATTCGCGCAGGATCTGAAGGCTCTCGGCGCAAGCATCGGTATCGACGCGGAGCGGCTTTCTCCGCACGTCCTGCGCCACGCATTCGCGACGCATTTGCTCGACAGGGGCGTTGACCTGCGCGTGCTGCAAACCCTGCTCGGCCATTCCGACATTTCGACGACGCAGATTTATACGCACGTCATGGAAGACCGCCTGCGGCAGACCGTGTTCGATTTTCACCCGCTCAGCAAGGACGCCGTGGAGAAGGGCGAAAGGTAGCCGCGAAGTTTCGAAGCGGATTCTAGCTCGGCTCGAAGCGATGCACGAGAAGCCCGAGATCCGGGCTCACTTCCCTTAACGGGAAAAACCGGCGGAAGCCGCAGTTTTCGTAGAATTGAACCGCACGGGAGTTGGCTCCCGTCACGACGTGCACGCCGGGCGAACGGGCCTCGATGCACTGCTCGAAGAACCGCGCGACCAGCAGCGAACCGATGCCCCTGCCCTGCTGCCCCGGTTTCACGTTGATGTGGAGATGCGACGGAAAATCCTGAAGCGCGGCGCGAAAGTTCTTCGTGTAGAATGCCATGCCGTCGAGGATCGGGCGGGATTCATCGGAAAAACTGTCGAGGCACCCGGCGAGATAGCCGACCGCATGCCGCTCATTGTCGAGCGCGAGGAAAAAGGAAAGCGGCTGCAAATCCAGATAATTGCCGAACCAGCGCTGATAAAACGCCTTTTTCACGATCGGCGAGTTGAATGCGGATGTGTTCGCCGTCGCGAAGAAGATCTCGGTAGCCTCGGCCAGAAGACGGTCACGGTCCGACGGATCGATGGCGGTCAACGGATATGTGATGGCCACGGCATGCCTTTCCCGAAACGCGAAGCCTCATTCGGCTGCGCGTGGCTCCTGCTGCGGCGCCTCTGAGGCGAGCCCTTCGCCCTTCTCGTTGATCATTTCGGGGCGAGGCATGGCCACGATATTGTAACCCGAATCGACGTAATGGGTTTCGCCCGTGACCGCAGTGGACAGGCCGGAGAGCAGATAGAGAGCGGCGCCGCCGACTTCGTCGAGCGTCGGCGTGCGGCGCAGAGGCGAATGCAGCTTCTGGTAATTGAAGATGACGCGCGCGTCGGACACGCCGGAGCCCGCGAGCGTGCGCATCGGACCGGCCGACAGGCCATTCACGCGGATGCCCTGCGGACCGAAATCCACGGCGAGGTAACGCACGGACGCTTCGAGTGCCGCCTTCGCCACGCCCATGACGTTATAGCGCGGGACGACGCGCGTCGACCCGCCGTAGGTCAGCGTGATCATCGAACCGCCGTCCGTCATCAGCGCGGCGGCGCGCTTGGCAATCTCCGTGAACGAGAAGCACGAAATCACCATGCTGTTGATGAAGTTCTCGCGGGTGGTATCCGCGTAGCGGCCCTTGAGTTCGTTGCGGTCGGAGAAGGCCAGCGCATGGACCAGAAAGTCGATCTTGCCCCACTTCTCCTTGAGCGTGTCGAACACGGCATCAACCGACGCGAGATCGACCACGTCACACGGCAGGATGATCTTGCCCCCGAGGCTTTCGGCCAGCGGAATGACGCGGCGGCCGAAGGCGTCGCCCTGATAGGTGTAGGCGATTTCGGCGCCTTGTCCCGCGAGCACGCGGGCAATTCCGTAAGCGATCGACCGTTCGTTGGCCACGCCCATGACGAGCCCGCGTTTGCCTGCCATCAACGGCTGCGGCTTTGCTACATCAAACCCAGTCATGAGATCGTGGCCTTTCCTGATCCGGCTTATTGCCGACGCCTCTAGGCGACGTACCGGTTGAATATCAACGTCGCGTTGGTGCCGCCGAAACCGAAGCTGTTCGACATCACGCAATTCAGCTCGACGTTATCGAGTCTTTCGCGAACAATTGGCATATCCGAGAACGCGGGATCAAGCTCCACGATATTTGCGGATTCACACACAAATCCGTTGTTCATCATCAGAAGTGAATAGATTGCCTCCTGAACGCCAGCGGCGCCGAGCGAGTGCCCGGTGAGCGACTTGGTGGCGGACAGCAGCGGCGCTTTCGAGCCGAACACTTCGCGGACAGCCTCGATTTCCTTCAGGTCGCCTATCGGAGTCGAGGTTGCGTGAGGGTTGATGTAGTCGACCTTGCGGTCGAGGCCCTTCATCGCCACGCGCATGCAGCGCGCCGCGCCTTCGCCCGACGGCGCAACCATGTCGTAGCCGTCCGAGTTCGCGCAGAACCCGACGAGTTCGCCGTAAATCTTCGCGCCGCGAGCCTTGGCCCGCTCCAGTTCCTCAAGCACGAGCACGCCCGCACCGCCCGCGATCACAAAGCCGTCGCGATTCGCGTCATAGGCGCGGCTCGCCTTCGTGGGCGTGTCGTTGTAGTTGGACGACATCGCGCCCATCGCGTCGAACAGCACCGACAGCGTCCAGTCGAGTTCCTCGCCGCCGCCCGCGAACATCACATCCTGCTTGCCCCAGGCGATCATCTCGGCGGCATTGCCGATGCAATGCGCGGAGGTCGAACAGGCCGACGAGATCGAATAATTGATGCCCTTGATGCGGAACGGGGTCGCGAGCGTGGCCGAGTTGGTGCTCGACATCGCCTTCGGCACCTCGAACGGGCCAACCTTGCGGGGGCCCTTCTCGCGAGTCGTGTCGGCGGCGGCAACGATGGCGCGCGTGGACGGACCGCCGGACCCCATGATGAGGCCCGTGCGCTCGTTCGAGATGTCTTTTTCCTCAAGACCGGCGTCCGCGATGGCCTGCTGCATCGCGATATAGTTCCACCCGGCGCCCGCGCCCATGAAGCGGCGAACTTTCCGGTCGATCGCGGCTTCCCAGTCGATTGTCGGCTCACCGTGCACCTGACACCTGAAGCCGCGCTCGGCGTAATCCTTCGCCTTGACGATGCCGGACCGTCCCTCGCGCAGGGAGGCGAGCACCTCCTGGGTGTTGTTACCGATGGACGAGATGATGCCCATTCCCGTGACAGCAACACGTCTCATGTCTTGACCCCACGTTGTCGCAATTTGTTCAAAAGGCTTCGGCGCGGACAGGCTTTAGCCAGCCGCCGCTTCAATGCCCACGTTCGCGTCGGTAAACAAGCCCACGCGGAGGTCCTTGGCGGAATAGATGACGGTACCGTCGGCCTTCAGAATGCCGTCGCCAACCCCCAGCGTCAGCTTGCGGCGGATGACGCGCTTCAGATCGACGATATATTCGAGCTTCTTCACCGTCGGCACGACCATGCCGGTGAACTTGACCTCGCCGCAGCCAAACGCGCGGCCGCGGCCCGGCGATCCGCCCCAGCCGAGGAAGAAGCCCAGCAACTGCCAGAGACCGTCGAGCCCGAGACAGCCGGGCATCACCGGATCGCCCTTGAAGTGGCAGTCGAAGAACCAGAGATCCGGGCGGACATCAAGTTCGGCAACAACCTGCCCCTTGCCGTGCTCTCCAGCCGTTTCGGAGATGCTCGTAATGCGGTCGAACATCAGCATGGGGGGAAGCGGCAATTGCGCGTTTCCGGGCCCGAATAGTTCGCCGCGACCGCAGGCGAGCAAGTCTTCATAGTCGTAGCTGTGGCGCCGCTCGGACATATTTCCTCTTTAGATAGTCATCATGCCTGCTCGTTGGCAGGCCGTCGCTAAACTGTCATATACCGTAACTATCACACCTTTCGGTGCTCGCAACCCATGCCAATCGTTGCGTTCGGAATTCCGGGCCTTGGGCGGCGCTTGCGAGTTAAGGCGTCGCTACCTATACTACAAGGTGGATCGCGACGGAATGCCAAGTGATGTCTGACAATATCCCGGAACTGCCGATAGAAAGACTGCGCCTCACGGGCTTGCGCCCCACGCGTCAACGCGTCGCGCTCGCGGAGCTGCTATTCGGGCATGGAGACTGGCATTTCACCGCCGAGGAGATCCATGCCGAGGCGGTGAAAAGGGGGGTGCCCGTCTCTCTTGCAACCGTCTACAACACGCTCCACCAGTTCGTAGAGGCGGGCATTCTGCGCGAAGTCGCCATCGAAAGCTCGAAGACGTATTTCGACACGAAGATTAACGATCACTTTCATTTCTTCTTCGAAAAGAACGGCTCGCTTGTCGATATCGACACAGCCGACATCAAGGTCGAGAATTTGCCGAAGCCCCCTGCGGGCACAGAGATTGCCCGTATCGATGTCCTCGTCAGGCTGGAGCCGACCAGGAAGAAGGGCGGCTAAAGCAGCCTGCGTCCGATTTGCGGCGCGCTTCGGCGTTTCGCGCTTCGGCGATTCTCGTGGCTCGATCGCTGCGCTGCTCCTTCATGGCGTCGCGCGACATTCCAATCGCCACCGGGCTACCGCGGACGGTTTCTCGCGCGCGGGCTTCCGATAAAAAAAGCCCCGACAGAGCGGGGCTCGCCGTCATGCGCCGCAGAAGCGGCGCATGTCTCGATGCCGTATTACTTCTTCGGAGCGGGAGCCGCCGGAGCAGCCGCGCCCTGCGGGTTCTTCGCCGCGGCTTCCTGCTGCGCGCGAAGCGCGGCGAGACGCTGCTTGATCACTTCCGCGATCTTCTGCTGATCGGCGTTGTACTTGTCGACCGGAACCGGCTGGCCTTCGATAGCCTTGGCGAAGCCTTCGAGCGGCAGCGGTATGCTGAGAGCGCGGCCCGTCACGTCGATGCCGAGATAGGCGATCTGCTTGCCCTTCTTCAGGTCGTCGATCAGCGCGGGCTCGATGTTGGCTTCAGCGTAGCAGCCGGCCTGATCGCAAGTCGTGTAGGCGAGCTTGACGGGCTCCTTGTCGTCGACCTTGACCAGCGCTCCGGGCGGCAGAGCGGAACCGAGCGGCAGCATGGCGAGAAGCTGCGGCTTGTCCTGGCCGGCGACCTGACGGACGGCAATCTTGCCGATGAGGATGGCGGTCGCGTTGTCGCGCACGTCGACCTGCGTGAGGCAGACGTTGACCTTTTTCAGATCTTCCGGCTTCTGCTGCTTCGGCTGTTCGCCGGGCTTCGTGGCCTCAGCCACCGGCACGTCGATGCAGAGCTTGTACCAGATATCCGCGGGCTTCTGGTCGCCGGCGGCCTGCTTCTGTTCCGTGGCGGCAGGCTTGGCCTTGCCTTTGTCCTGCGCCATCGCGCCGGTCACGCCCAGCGTGAGCGCCGACGCTGCGACGGCCCCGATCACCGCCGCTTTCGCGAGCTTTGTGAAAACCATTAACCCGAACCTTTCACTCAATCGTGTTGGCTGTTCCGAATTCCGCTGGCCCCTCTCCCGGACCGACTGTTGCTTGCATACTCGGAATTGAGGCATCTCCGTGACAGGTTCCGCGATGGAATGGGGAGGGCCGCCGTGAGTCGCTCTTTTCGCGGAAAGGGTTGCCCAAACGCTTTCTTTCTGGGAGTTTCGGCGCCTGAAGGGGGTGGGCGAGCAGACGTAACCGAAGGAACCGAACGCCTTGCAATGTGGAAAACCCGATTGTTTCGCTCGCGCACCGCGACCGAAAAGACACAGCGGCCAAGCACTGGTCGCGGCGCTTTTCGCGGCTGTTCTGGCGAGCGCTTCTGCCGCCGCCGAACCGCGCGGCGGCATCGCCATGCACGACCAGCCGAAATATGCGGATGGCTTCGCAAACCTCGGCTATGTGAACCCCGCCGCTCCGAAAGGCGGAACGCTCCGGCTCGCGGTGCTCGGCTCCTTCGACAGCGTGAACCCGTTCATCATCAAGGGGGCGCCGGTCGCGGGCGCGCGCGAATACGTCTATGAGACGCTGCTCGCGCGAACCTATGACGAGCCGTTCTCGCTCTATGGTCTGATCGCTGAAAGCGTGGACACGCCCGAAGACCGCAGTTCCGTTACGTTCCAGTTGCGCCCGGAGGCGCGTTTCGCCGATGGCAAGCCAATTACGCCCGACGACGTGCTGTTCTCATGGAAGCTGCTGAAGGAAAAGGGGCGTCCCAATCATCGCGGCTACTATTCGAAGGTGGTCAAAGCCGAGAAAGTCGGCGAACGCGGCGTGAAGTTCACCTTTGACGGCGCGGACCGCGAGATGCCGCTCATCATGGGCCTGATGCCTGTGCTTCCGAGCCATGCGCTGACGCCCGAAAGCTTCGAGAAGACCAGCTTCGACAAGCCGGTTGCGAGCGGACCTTATGTCGTCGAAGACATCGAGCCGGGCGCGAGCATCACCTACCGCAAAAACCCCGGCTGGTGGGGCCGCGACCTTCCAGTCAATCGCGGGCAGTATAATTTCGAGCGCATCCGCATCGACTATTACCGGGACCGCACCACCATGATGGAGGCGTTCCGCAAGGGGCTGTTCGACGTGCTGGGCGACAGCGATCCAATCGACGCGGTGCGCTGGGCGGATTCGTTCGACTTCCCCGCCGTGGAGAACGGGCTTGTGAAGAAACTCGCCTTCGATCTCGGCGTGCCCGCGCCGATGTCGGCGCTCGCGTTCAACACGCGCCGCGAGGTGTTCGCGGATCGCCGCGTCCGCGAGGCGCTGACCGAAGTGTTCGACTTCGAATGGCTGAACAAGATGCTGTATCGCGGCCTGTACGCGCGCACCGAAAGCTTCTTCGACCGCTCGGAGCTTTCCTCGCACGGCCGCGCCGCGACGGAGGCGGAGAGCGCGCTGCTCGCGCCTTACGCAGCCGAACTCGCACCGGGAATACTCGACGGCACGTTCAGCCAGCCCCAGACCGACGCCTCCGGCACGAATCGCGAGGGCCGCAAGCGCGCCATCCAGCTTTTGGACGAGGCTGGCTACGAGCTGCGCGACGGACGCATGGTGTCGAAGGCGACGGGTGCGCCGCTTTCCTTCGAGATGATCTGCGTCAGCCGCGAGCAGGAGCGGCTGCTTCTCGCCTATGCGCACGCGCTCGCGCAGATCGGCGTGGAGGGCCGCGTCCGCATGATCGACTCGGCGCAGTTCCAGCGGCGCGCCACGTCCTTCGATTTCGACCTGATGCAAACGACGTGGGCCTCGTCACTGTCGCCCGGCAATGAGCAGAGCTTCCGCTGGTCGAGCGCGTCGGCGAAGCAGGACGGCAGCTTCAACTACGCAGGCGTTGAGAGCAAAGGGGCCGATGCGATGATCGCGGCCATGCTTTCGGCGAAGACCCGCGCTGAGTTCGTAGCCGCCGTGCGAGCGCTCGACCGCGTGCTGCTTTCGGGACGTTACGCCATCCCGCTTTACTACGCGCCGAAACAGTGGATCGCGGCCTGGGCGCAGTTGCGTCAGCCGCCGGTTTCTACGCTTTATGGTGCGCGGCTCGAAACGTGGTGGGCCGAGCCGTCGAAAAGCGCGGCAAAGGGCGCGGGGACAGCGGAAGGTGAACACTAGCGGCTATCGCGGAGAACTTCCGCCGCGCGACCTCAACATGGCGCGGTATGTGCTCCGCGCGGGCGCCGCGGCGCGAGACAAGACCGCGCTCGTGGTGATCCACGATCCGGCGGGGCGCGAGGCCGAGACGTGGACTTATCACGCGCTCGAAAGCGCTGCGCGTCGCGTGGCGTTCGAGCTTCGGGCGAAGCTGGGTCTTGCGCAGGGCAGCCGCGTGCTGATCCGGCTCAGGAACCGCACGGCCTATGCGCTGGCCTTCTTCGGGGCCATTGCGGGCGGGCTTGTGCCGATCCCGGCTTCTCCCGACCTCACCGCGCGCGAAGTTGCCTTCCTGCTCGACGACAGCGAAGCGGCGGCCATCGTCCTTGACGACACGCTTCCTCACGGAAATTTCGCCATCGAGCTCGCGGTGGTGACGGAAGCCGCACTCATCACTGCCATCGAAGGCGGTCCGGAAGGCGCCTTCGCTGACACCGCCGCCAACGATCCGGCCTTTCTGATCTACACGTCGGGCACGACCGCGAATCCGAAGGGCGTGCTGCACGCACATCGAAGCGTTTGGGGCCGTCGCCCGATGTATCGCGGCTGGTACGGCATCACGGCGGCGGACAGACTTCTGCATTCCGGCGTCATCAACTGGACCTACGCCATCGGTACGGGCCTTTCCGATCCCCTGGCGAACGGGGCGACAGCGCTGCTTTATACGGGCGAACGGCACCCGTCGATATGGCTCGGGCTGATCCGCGCTTTCGACGCGACCATCTTCGCAGGCGTGCCGGGGCTCTATCACCAGATCCTGAAGCATGTGAACGGCGGTCGTCTCGATATCGCGCGGCTGCGTCATGGCCTCACGGCGGGCGATACGCTCCCCGACGCGCTCGAAGCGGACTGGCGCGCGTGCACCGGCACAAGGCTTTACGAAGGGTTCGGCCAGACCGAGCTTTCGACCTATCTTTCAAACGCGCCGGATTTTCCCCGAAAGGCGGGCACGGTGGGGCGCGCGCAGCCGGGCCGCTGCGTGGCGATCCTGCCGGAAGACGGCGGCGAGACACCGTTGCCGCCGGGCGCTTCCGGTCTCATCGCGGTGCATCGGACAGACCCCGGCCTGATGCTCGGTTATTGGCGGCGCCCGGACGAAGAGCGCGCGATGTTTCGCGGCGATTGGTTCACGGGCGGCGATCTCGGCAGGATGGACGCTGACGGCGCTATCGCTCATCTCGGCCGCGCGTCGGATCTCATGAACGCGGGCGGCTATCGCGTCTCCCCTGTGGAGGTTGAGGCGGTCCTTCGCGAGCATCCGCTGGTGGCCGAGGTCGGCGTCATCGACGTGCCGCAACAGCACGGCGGAACCGCGATCACCGCGTTCGTCGTCACGCGCGAAGGCGGCGCGGATCTTTCCGCCGACCTCGCCGCCCGCGCGGAAGGCAGCCTCGCCGCCTACAAGCGGCCCCGCCATTACGTGTTCGTCGAGCGTCTTCCGAAAACCGCGAACGGCAAGCTGAAGCGCTCGGACCTCAAGACGCCCGCCATCCGCTCCGCTACCGGCTGATTTAGCGCCGTGACAGTTCGAAAAAACTGTCACCAGCTTTGTGGCGAGGAATCCTCACTTTGGACAATCTTCGGGGTAATCCCTTCGATAAACCCCACAAGCAAGGTTGCAGCGTGAGATTGAAGCCTCCACGTCTGCCTTGAACGCGGCCATAGAATTCAATCGGATATGACGCCAGCAAGCGATTTCTCATTCCTCGGTCTGTTCCTTCAGGCCCACCCCGTCGTGAAATTCGTCATGATCGGGCTCATTCTCGCGTCGATCTGGTGCTGGTCCATCGTGATCGAGAAGACCATCGCCTTCCGCCGCGCGAAAAAACAGACCGAAGAATTCGAACGCGTGTTCTGGTCCGGCCAGTCGCTCGACGAGCTTTACCTCGCCATGCCGCAGAAGCCGACGAGCGCCATGGCGGCGCTGTTCCAGGCGGCGATGCGCGAGTGGCGCCGCTCCATCGACGGCACGGCGAAGCCGCTGCCGGGCGTCCAGATGCGCATCGAGCGCGTCATGGAGGTGACGATAACGCGCGAGATGGAGCGGCTCGAAGCGCGACTTCTCTTCCTCGCGACCGTCGGCGCGGTGGCGCCCTTCATCGGGCTGTTCGGAACCGTCTGGGGCATCATGACGGCGTTTCAGGGCATCGCGGCCAGCAAGAACACGAATCTGGCCGTGGTCGCGCCGGGTATCGCGGAAGCGCTGTTCGCGACCGCGCTCGGCCTTCTCGCCGCCATTCCGGCCGTGATTTTCTACAACGCGTTCCAGCAATCGGCGTCGCGGCTCGCTCAGCGGCTCGAAGGCTTCGCCGACGAATTTTCCGCGATAGTCTCGCGTCAGCTTGATCTGAAAACGTAAGCGCGCGGCGACGAGGGACCAGTCATGGGTATGTCATTGCAGGCGGGAGCGGGCGGTCCGTCCGGGGCGCGGCGGCGCCGGGGGCGGAAGCATCGTCCCATGGCCGAGATCAACGTGACGCCCTTCGTCGACGTGATGCTCGTGCTCCTGATCATCTTCATGGTTGCCGCGCCGCTTCTGACGGCCGGCGTGCCGGTGGACCTGCCGAAGAGCGAGGGCGCTGCGCTTCAGAGCGATGCCGAGCCGTTGACGCTCACCGTCGATCCGCAGGGCCGTATCTTCATTCAGGAGACGGAAATTCCGTTCGACGGGTTGCAGGCCAAGCTTCAGGCCATTACGGAAGCGCGCAAAGGCATGGACGAGGCGATCTACGTGCGTGGCGACAAGACCACGAACTACGGCGAGTTGATGCGCGTCATGGGACGAATCGCGGCGGCGGGCTACAAGAAGCTCTCGCTCGTGACGGAACTCGACGACAAACGCTGACGAGAGGACATCGTGCGGTACGGCCTTATCGGCTCCGTTATCTTGCATCTTTTGGTCTTCGGGCTGGTGATCTTCAACTTCGCCAGCAGCGGGGACAAGGATGTGCCTCCGCCACCGCCGGTCTCGGTTGAAATCATGTCGCCGAAGGATTTCAGCGAACGCCAGCAGGGCAAGGTCGAAGCGAAGGCGCAAACGCCCGCGCCGCCCGCCGAACTGAAGGCGCCCGACACGCCCGCGACCGCGAAAAAGGAAGTCGAACAGAAGCCATCGCAAAAGCCGACAGAAAAGGAAGCGCTCGCGCCGCCGCCTCCGAAGGCGGAGCCGACGCCCGCGCCTCAACCTAAACCCGTGGAACAGGCGAAGGCGCAGCCCGCTCCCGCGCCTGAGAAGCCCGTCGAGAAGCCGAAGCCGGTGGTCAAGAAGGAACCGCCGCCGAAGCCCAAGGCCGAGGTTGCGGCAAAGAACGAGGATCGACCGAAGCCTGCCGCCGAGAAGCAGCCCGAACGCAGTTTCGACCCGAATCATATCGCTTCCCTGATCAAGAAGGATCAGCCGGCGGAGCCGCGCCAGCAAACCTCGCGCTCGACCATGGACACGCAGCCAGCGAAGACATATTCCGACCGGCAGACGGCCGTCCTCAACCGCGATCCGAACGCCGGCGCTCCATCGGGAAATTTCGAGCCGGGCAAGCCGTGGCGTCCAGCAAGTTCGCTTCAGGATCAGGCGATGGGCGTGCCGCAGGCGCAGGGCTCGATGAATGCGGGCAGTTGCGCCGACCTCGTGCAAAGCCGTATCGAACAGAATTGGGATCTGCCGCTCGGCGCGGCGCAGGGAGAAATGGGCCTCGTGCGCCTCCACATCGAGCTGAACCGCGACGGCACCCTGATCCGGCCTCCCATGGTCATGGACGCGCCGACATCGCCCACCGGACAGGCCATGGCCGACGCCGCCATTCGCGCGGCCATGCGCGGCGCCCCGTACTCCATCCCGCCCGCGCAGTATGAGCGCTGCCGCGACATGGTTCTTCGTTTCAATCCCCGCGACATGTATGGCGGCTGATATGATTTCCCGCAGATTGACGACATTTCTCGCAGCCTTCCTTGCGGCTGCCACGCTGGCGCCCTCATTCGCCTCCGCGCAGGTGGAGGTCGAGATCCGCCGTGGGCAGGTACGCGCCATCCCGATCGCTGTGGCCGACTTCACGGGCGACCCGATCGCGGCGGAGACCGCGCAGGTCGTGACCGCCGACCTCCAGCGCTCCGGCCTGTTCCGTCCCGTCCCGAACTCCGCCTTCATCGAGCGGGGCGCGAATGTCGATACACCCCCGCGCTTTCAGGACTGGAAAGTTCTCAACATCCAGGCGCTGGTCGTGGGCCGCGTCACCGATACCGGCGACGGGCGTCTCAGGGGCGAATACCGGCTCTGGGACGTGGTAACGGGCCGCCACATCGCGGGCGAACAGTTCTTCATTCCCCGCAACACCTCGCGCCGCCTCGCGCATATCATTGCCGACGCGGTTTACGAACGCCTCACGGGCGAGCGCGGCTATTTCGACAGCCGCGTCGTCTTCGTGGACGAATCCGGCCCCAAGAACCAGCGGGTGAAGCGCCTCGCGATCATGGATCAGGACGGCGCGAACCTCCGTCTTCTGACGCAGGGCCGCGAACTGGTGCTGACGCCGCGTTTCCATCCGCTTTCCCAGGAGATCACCTACACCGCCTATCGCAACGGCGAGCCGCGCGTCATGCTGCGCAACATCATGACCGGGCAGGAGGAGGTGCTGGGCGATTTTCCGAACATGTCGTTCGCCCCGCGCTTCTCGCCGCAGGGCGACCGCCTCGTCATGAGCCTTCAGGAAGGCAGCAATTCCGCGATCTTCGAAATGGATTTGCGCTCGCGCCGCCTCGCGCGGTTGACCCAAAGCTCCGCCATAGACACCGCCCCCTGCTACTCGCCGGACGGCCGCCAGATCGTGTTCGAGTCCGACCGTGACGGGAAGCAGCAGCTTTACGTGATGAACGCGGATGGCTCGGGTCAGCGGCGCCTCTCGTTCGGTGAGGGAAGCTACTCGACGCCGGTCTGGTCGCCACGCGGGGATCTGATCGCGTTCACGAAGCGCGTGCCCGGCGGCTTCGCCATCGGCGTCGTGCGTCCTGACGGTTCCGGCGAGCGCCTCCTGACGGAGGGATACCATAATGAGGGGCCGACATGGTCGCCAAACGGCCGCGTTATCCTGTTCTTCCGCGAAAGCGGCGGGGCGAACGGGGGCGCGAAGCTCTACAGCATCGATCTGACCGGGTATAATGAACGGCAGGTGCAGACGCCGTCCTTTGCATCCGATCCGGCATGGTCCGCGCTTTTGAAATGAAGGCCAGCTTAAACGATCATGCTCGAGTCTGCCCTGGCCGGATAACGGCACGCTGAGAATTTCCTGCATTTTGTATCGAATTTTGTTGCAGGCCACAAAACGGCCCGAGAAACGGTTTGTTTGGTAAGCATTCCGTTACGATTTCGCGGGCAAACTCGCGCTCAAGTTGTGCCGCGATTGGAGGAAAGTCTAAATGCGACCGCGTCTCGGTTCCCTGTTTGCCGTCCTTTTCATGATCGCTGCCGCAGTCTCTCTATCCGGCTGCGACAAGAACGCTCCCGGTGCGGGGCTCGGGCTCGGCGCTGGTGGCGGAAATTATCCGCCGGGCAGCAAGCAGGAGTTCAATGGCAAGATCGGTGACACGGTGCGCTATCTCACCGACAGCTCGGAACTCACGCCGGAAGGCCAGCAGATCCTGAACGCTCAGGCCGTTTGGCTCCGGCAGTACACAAATTACCCGATCACCATCGAAGGGCATGCCGATGAGCGCGGCACCCGCGAATATAACATAGCACTCGGCGCCCGCCGCGCCGAGACGACGAAGAACTTCCTTGTTGCCCAAGGCATCAGCCCTCAGCGCATCCGCACCATTTCCTATGGCAAGGAGCGGCCGGTCGCCGTTTGCGATGACATCTCGTGCTGGTCTCAGAACAGGCGCACGGTCACGGTGCTCGAAGGGGGCGGCTCGGTGGCGTCCTATTGACGCCGCCTCAAATCCTCTCGAAAAGGCGCTCGGAGCGCCTTTTTGCGCTCCGCGCTGGCTGCAAGGCGCTCAATTCATTAAAAAATGCTTAACTCAAAGCGGTTGACAGCCCGCCCGCGCACCGTCAGAGAAGACTGCAAATCGCCTGCCGCGAACCAGCGAGAGCGCCATCATGAGACGCATTGTTGCTGCATCCGTTCTCTCTCTTGCCTTAGCCGCATCCTTCGCAACCGCCGATGCGCAAGCGAACGATAACACGGCGCAGCGCGTCGACCGGCTTGAGGAACAGATCAGCAACCTGCAAAGCGTCGTCACGGCTGTCGAGTCGCTCGCGAAAAGCGGGGGCGGCGGATATGGTTCGACGGCTGGCGGCGGGGCAACCGCAGCCGATCTGAACCGCCTTTCCGCTCAGATCGCGGATCTTGCGCAGCGCGTCCAGCGTCTCGAAGCGCGGCTTGCGTCGGCTTCGCCGGGCACAGACCCGGCCCAGCCAAAGGGCGAGGCAGCTTTCAATACCTTCACGCCGGCCGCAGGTTTCGAAGCGAAGGAACCGTTGAAGCCCCTCGGCGAACCGACCGCCGCGCCCGATCGATATGGCGCGTCGCAGCCTTCGCAACCGGCCGATGCCTTTCCGCGACGCCAGACCGCCAATGCGGGACAGGCGGCCTCCCCTGTCGCGCCACGCACGGGGACGGACGCCACCCCCGCCGCGCTGCCCGCTTCTGGCGGTGCGCGGGCGTTGTTCGATCAGGGCACCGGCGCCCTCAACCGGCGGGAATATTCGGCGGCCGAGACCTACTTCCAGCAGGTGGTCGATCAGTATCCGAACGATCCGGTTGCCGGACCGGCCTATTACTGGCTGGGCGAAACCGCGTTCGTCAGCGGCGAATACCGGACGGCGGCCGACCGCTTTCTGAAAACATTCACGTCCTATCCCAATACCGAGCGGGCGCCGGAAGCGCTCCTCAAGCTGGCTATTTCGCTTCGCAGGCTTGGAGAGAAAGCCGCCGCGTGCGACTCCTTCGCCGAATTGCAGCGGCGTTATCCGCAGGGCCCGAAAGCCGTGCTGCAACGCGCGGAAGTCGAGAAGAAGCGAGCCGAATGCAGCTAGGCGGGCCATCGCCGATTTGTCTTCGATGCGCAACCCCAAGTGTTTGGCATCTCTTGATTTGTGCATATAATTCAATTCAATCCGTTTATTAATGGAATGCGCGCCCGTGCCGCGCATCTTCAGTTGGCCACGGCTCGACGACGGGATTAAATGGTCCCGTGCCGTTGCCCGGTCCGGCACCTCATGCACCCTGTTGCATGCAATGACAGGCGGACGGCGCGATCAGGAAACGACGCAGGACAAGGTGCCGACGATTATAAGCGATAGCGAAATCCTGAAGGCCTTCGCCTGCGTCAAGGCATCGCCCGCACTCGTTCTTGCGGTTTCCGGCGGTCCCGACAGCACGGCGCTTATGCATCTCGCGCGCCGCTGGGCGACCCTTGCGAACCGGAGCCCCGCCACCATCACCGTCGCGACTGTCGACCATGGGCTGCGTCCCGAAAGCGCGGAAGAAACGGCGTTCGTCAGGACTCACGCCCGGGCGCTCGGCTTCGACCATGTCACGCTCGTCTGGAGCGGCGAGAAGCCATCCGCCGGTCTTCAGGCGGAAGCGCGGCGCGCCCGATACGCCCTGCTCACGGCACAGGCGCGGGCCAGCGGAGCCAGCCTCCTCACCGCACACACCCGAGACGATCAGGCGGAGACGCTCATCATGCGGCTCGCGCGCGGCAGCGGTGTCGACGGGTTAGCCGCCATCGCCGTCGTATCGGCACGGGAAGGGGTGCGTCTCGCTCGCCCGCTTCTCGGATTTTCGAAGACGCGGCTTACCGCGTATCTTCGCGCGGCGGGCGTGCCGTTCGTCCGCGATCCCAGCAATGAGAATACCGCCTTCGAGCGCGTACGACTTCGCATCGCCATGAAGGCGCTGGCGAATGCCGGGGTATCGAAAGCCGCTCTCGCGCTCAGTGCCACCCGCCTCGGACGCGCCCGCGCAGCGCTCGACGAGGCCGCGGAGCGCTTCCTCGACGGGTTTCTGAGAGTGTCACCGCTTGCACATGGCGAGATCGACCGCGAAGCCTTCGACGCGTTGCCCGACGATATCGCGCTGCGCGTGCTGTCCCGCGTGTTTGGGCTGCTGGGCGGGCGGTCCGAGCCGCCGCGCATGATGCGCCTCGAACGTCTTCTCGAAAGTTTGCGGTCCGGGCAAAGCGAGGCGACGCTTGGGGGAGCGCTTCTGATTGCCCGCGCGGGACGCCTCTCTTTCTACCGCGAGCCTGGGCGCATGAAGCCGGAACCTCTTCTTCTCGAACCCCGCATCGCTTCTGTATGGGACGGGCGTTTTCTGCTTTCGGCTTCGACCGCTGAAGCCTGCGATGGGCAAATCCGTCCCCTCGGAGAGACCGGCTGGATGCTGTGGCGCAGGGAATGCAAGAGCTCCGGCCTGTCCGCCGAAGCAAACCGGCTCGCAGCTCTTTCCACGCCCGCACTCTGGCGCGGCGGAAAGCTCGTCGCCGCTCTCGTCCTCCAGCGAAAAGATCATCCATCGTTCATTCCATCTGTCACCGCCACGCTTTCGCCCTCCCTTGCACGGTTTTTAACCCGCTTGCCAAACACGACCTCAAGTGCGCTTGGCAAAGACACACCCATACCCTATCTTTGAAAGGCTTGGCCGCTCCGCCTCGCTTTGTGGCTTGAAGACTGAGGCCAGTCATCAAGTCGCGCCTTCACGCCGCGCAGGCGGCACCAGAGGAAACCAACGCCTCCATGAACTCGAATTTCCGCAATCTGGCGATCTGGGTCATTATCGCGCTGCTTCTCGTGGCGCTTTTCAATCTGGTTCAGAACAATCCGCGCAGTACTCGCGCGAATGAGATGAACTATTCCCAGTTCCTGAACGACGTCGAGAACAAGAACGTGCGGTCCGTAACGCTGGCCGGCAACCAGATTGCCGGTACGCTAAACAGCGGCCAGACCTTTGTCACGATCGCTCCGAACGATCCTCAACTCGTCGACCGTCTCTACTCGAAGGGCGTGGCGATCAACGTGAAGCCCGCAACGGAAGACGTGCCGTCGCTTCTCGGTGTGCTTTTGAACTGGTTCCCGATGCTGCTTCTTATTGCGGTGTGGGTCTTCTTCATGCGCCAGATGCAATCGGGCGGGGGCCGCGCGCTTGGGTTCGGAAAATCCAAGGCGAAGCTTCTCACGGAGAAGCAGGGGCGCGTGACCTTCGACGACGTGGCGGGTGTCGACGAGGCGAAGGAAGAGCTTGAAGAGATCGTGGAGTTCCTTCGCGATCCGCAGAAATTCCAGAGGCTCGGCGGCCGCATCCCGCGTGGCGCGCTGCTCGTTGGCCCTCCCGGCACCGGCAAGACGCTGCTCGCGCGCGCTATCGCCGGCGAGGCGAACGTGCCCTTCTTCACGATTTCGGGCTCGGACTTTGTTGAAATGTTCGTCGGCGTCGGCGCGAGCCGCGTGCGCGACATGTTCGACCAGGCAAAGAAGAACGCGCCTTGCATCATCTTCATCGACGAAATCGACGCGGTCGGCCGCCATCGCGGCGCGGGCCTCGGTGGTGGAAACGACGAACGCGAGCAGACGCTGAACCAGCTTCTGGTGGAGATGGACGGGTTCGAGGCGAACGAGGGCATCATTCTCGTGGCAGCCACGAACCGACCGGATGTGCTCGACCCCGCGTTGCTGCGTCCGGGCCGTTTCGACCGTCAGGTCGTCGTGGCTGCGCCCGATATCGTCGGACGCGAGAAAGTTCTGAAGGTCCATGTGCGCAAGGTTCCGTTGGCTCCCGACGTCGACCTCAAGGTCATTGCGCGCGGAACGCCGGGCTTTTCGGGCGCGGACCTGGCCAACCTCGTCAACGAAGCAGCGCTGCTCGCTGCGCGCCGTTCCAAGCGCGTCGTCACCCAGCACGAGTTCGAGGACGCCAAGGATCGCGTGATGATGGGCGCCGAGCGCCGCTCCATGGCCATGACCGAGGATGAAAAGCGCCTTACCGCCTATCACGAAGCGGGTCATGCGCTTGTGTCGATCTTTGCCGCCGGCAACGATCCGCTCCACAAGGTTACGATCATTCCGCGTGGCCGCGCGCTGGGCGTGACGTTCAACCTGCCGGAACGCGACCGCTACAGCATGAAGAAGCACGAGATGGATGCCTATCTTGCGATGGTCTTCGGCGGACGCATCGCGGAGGAACTGATCTTCGGTCCGGAGAACGTGACGACGGGCGCGACGAACGACATCAAGCAGGCCACCAACATGGCGCGTGCGATGGTGACGGAATACGGCATGAGCGACAAGCTGGGCCGCATCCGCTATCGGGACAATCAGGAAGAAGTGTTCCTCGGACATTCCGTGGCACGCTCGCAAAACATGTCGCAGGAGACGGCGCAGCTTATCGATTCCGAGATCCGCCGCCTTATCGACGAAGGCGAGCAGCGTGCGCGCACCATTCTGACCGAGCACCTCGAAGACCTGCACACGCTGGCCAAAGGGCTGCTCGAATATGAGACGCTTTCAGGTCAGGAAGTGCGCGATCTTCTCAATGGCAAGCCGCCCGTTCGCGAGTTCACTATGAAAGAAGATCAGCCGAAACGTCGCTCGGCGGTTCCGACGACTGGCGGGCGCGCGCCTCGCAAGGACGATCTCGGCGGCATGGAGCCTCAGCCATCGACGTAATAAAAGCGGCGATGGTCCATCGTTGCCGCGAAGAAGATCAAGTGAATACCTGCTGAGATGGCCGCCTTCGGGCGGCCATTTTGCTTTTGGCGCGCCGCCTGCTGCTATAAGCTCAAGTAAAGGTTCATGGTTCAGGTAAGCGGTTCGATGGTATGGGCGGTTTTCCGCAATCGCGGTCAGATGGCTAAGGCGGTAAGACTGATCGGCCTGGCGATAGCTTTGCCGACCGTAGCGCCCGCAAATGCCGTGACCGCTGCGGTAACGGCACTTCCTTAAGCAGATCAGCGCTTGGAAAGTTTCGGCTTCCGCGCAGGCGACAGAAGCGGACGCCGCAACGAACCGGAAAAGAGAGGCAAAAATGCCAAAGAGATTCGACGTTCAACCCGTGCTCGCGCGCGCCGAAGCGGATTTCGACAACGCTGTCGCGCGCTATGTCGATTTCCTGCGCATCCCGTCGATCTCGACCGATCCGGCCTACGCGAAGGACGTAAGACGCGCGGGCGAGTGGCTCGCCGCAGAGTTCCTTGCGCTCGGCTTTGAGGCGACGCTGCACGATACCCCCGGGCATCCGATCCTCGTAGCGCACCACGCGGCCGCGAGCGCCGACGCGCCACATCTCCTTTATTACGGCCATTACGACGTGCAGCCCGTCGAACCGCTGGAAGAGTGGACATCGCCGCCCTTCGAGCCCGCCATCGTCGACGGTCCGCACGGCAAGCGCGTGGTCGCTCGCGGCGCGGTGGACGACAAGGGACAGGTGGTGACCATCCTCGAAGCGCTGCGGGCCTGGAAGACCGTGCATGGCGCTCTTCCCGCGGAGGTTACGGTGCTGCTCGAAGGCGAGGAGGAAAGCGGCAGCGTGTCGCTTCCCGCCTTCCTCGCCGCGCATGCCGACACGCTTCGCCGCGCCGACGCCGTGCTCATCAGCGACACCAACGCGTGGGACATCGACACGCCCGCCATCACCTACCGTCTGCGCGGGAATGTTTATGTCGAGATCACGCTTCAGGGGCCGTCGCACGATCTGCATTCCGGGCTGTATGGCGGCGCGGTGGTCAACCCGATCAACGCGCTGACCGAAGTGCTCGGCCAGCTTCACGACGCAAACGGCCGCGTGCAGATCGAAGGCTTCTACGACGGCGTTGCGGAGCTTTCCGAGGCTGAGCGCCGCGAATGGGCCTCCCTCCCGTTCGACGAGAAGGGCTTCCTCGGCGAAATCGGCCTCACGCAATCGATCGGCGAAGCTGGCTTCACGCTTCTCGAACGCATCTGGGCGCGCCCGACCGCCGACATCAACGGCATCTGGGGCGGATACATCGGCGAAGGCTCGAAAACCGTGATCGCCGCGCGCGCCTCCGCCAAGGTCAGCTTCCGCACCGTGCCGAACCAGAACCCGCAGAAGATCGTCGACGGATTGAAGGCGTTCCTCGACGCCCGCACCCCGCCCGATGCGAAATGGACCGTCCGTCAGTTCGGCGCGTCGGAGGGCATCCTTGTGCCGGCAGAGGGGCCCTACATGCAGGCGGCCCGCGACGGACTTCAGGATGTTTTCGGCAAGCCCGCAGCGATGGTCGGCGGCGGCGGGTCGATCCCGGTGGTGGGGCTCCTGCAAAAGGGGCTGGGCCTCGATTCGATCCTCGTCGGTTTCGGCCTGTCGGACGATCGCATTCACAGCCCGAACGAGAAATTCGAGCTAAAATGCCTGAAGAACGGCATTCTCAGTCACGCCGCGATCCTCGGCCGCGCGGCGGAGATCGGGAAGCAGCAAAAGTAAGTCCGAAAGCGGCGCGCGTCGCGCTCGCAAGAAAAAGACGCCGTCGCCATGTCCGCATGGAGCGGCGTTACAGGTTCCGCCGGCCAAGCAGTCCGGGCGATCGAATCCCGAAAGACCGCCCCGGCGGCGCGGTCGGTTGTACCCGCAACCCGGACCTCTTTCTTTCCGTGTGAAGCGCGTGGAAGCCGCTGAGCACATCCGCTGATTTCGCTTGAAACTTGGCGCGGGCCTCACCAAGGTTCCTTGCTCGCCGTGCAGGCGAAAAGGAAAAGTCGAGACATGACCCGGACAGGCCAGCAATTCATCATCGTGGGCGAGCGGACGAACGTCACGGGCTCCGCCAAATTCCGCAAGCTCATCGAGGCCGGCGATTACGACGCGGCCCTTTCGGTTGCGCGCGAGCAGGTGGAAAGCGGCGCGAATGTCCTCGACGTGAACATGGACGAGGGGCTTCTCGACAGCGAGAAGGCGATGACGACCTTCCTTCATCTCATCGCGTCGGAGCCCGACATCAGCCGCGTGCCGGTGATGATCGACTCGTCGAAGTGGTCCGTGATCGAGGCCGGGCTGAAATGCGTACAGGGAAAGGCCATCGTCAACTCGATCAGCCTGAAGGAGGGCGAGGAAGCGTTCCTCGACCATGCCAGGAAGATCATGCGTTACGGCGCGGCCGCCGTGGTGATGGCGTTCGACGAGGTCGGACAAGCCGACACCGAGGAGCGCAAGGTTTCGATCTGCCGCCGTGCGTTCAACTTGCTCACCGCGAAGATCGGTTTCGCGTCTGAAGACATCATCTTCGACCCGAACGTGTTCGCTGTCGGAACCGGCATCGAGGACCACAACAATTACGGCGTCGACTTCATTGAGGCGACGCGGCGCATCCGGCAGGAAATGCCGCTCTGCCACGTTTCGGGCGGCGTCTCAAACCTGTCTTTTTCCTTCCGTGGCAACGAGCCGGTGCGGCAGGCGATGCACACGGTGTTCCTGTATCACGCCATCAAGGCGGGCATGGACATGGGCATCGTGAATGCGGGGCAACTCGGCGTCTATGACGACTTGAACCCCGAGCTTCGCGAACTGGCCGAAGACGTGGTGCTGAACCGCCGCCCCGATGCGACGGACCGGCTGCTTGAAGCGGCCGACCGCTTCAAGGGCGGTGGCTCGAAGAAGGCGGCGCCGGACCTTTCGTGGCGCGAGCGGCCCGTGGCGGATCGGCTGAAGCATGCGCTCATCCACGGCATCACCGATTATATCGACGCCGACACCGAAGAAGCCCGCGCCTTGCTCGGCCGCCCCATCAACGTCATCGAAGGCCCGCTGATGGACGGTATGAACGCCGTCGGCGATCTCTTCGGCGCGGGCAAGATGTTCCTGCCGCAGGTGGTGAAATCGGCGCGCGTGATGAAGAAGGCTGTCGCCTGGCTCATGCCTTTCATGGAGGAAGAGAAGGCGGCGGGCGGTGGAGAAGCGCAAGCCGCAGGCCGCATCGTCATGGCGACGGTCAAGGGCGACGTGCACGACATCGGCAAGAACATCGTCGGCGTCGTTCTCCAGTGCAACAATTACGAGGTGATCGACCTCGGCGTGATGGTGCCTCCACAGCAGATCCTCGACGCCGCGCGCGAGCACAAGGCGGATGTGATCGGCCTTTCCGGCCTCATCACGCCGAGCCTCGACGAGATGGTGTTCGTTGCCTCCGAGATGGAGCGGCAGGGCTTCGAGGTACCGCTTCTGATCGGCGGGGCGACGACGAGTCAGGTGCATACCGCCGTGAAGATCGCGCCGACCTACGCGCGCGGACAAGCGGTCTATGTCACGGATGCGAGCCGCGCCGTCGGCGTCGTGTCGAGCCTGCTCGGCGGCGAGCGCGAAACCTATATCGGGAATATTCGCGAGACCTATAGCAAGGTGGCGCTCGCCCACGAGCGCGGCCGCGCGGCGAAATCGCGCCTCACTTTGGAGCAGGCGCGCGCCAATCGCTTCGATCCGGGCTGGCAGGGCTATGTGCCGCCGAAGCCGACGTTTATCGGAGCCCGCGCGCTTGAAAACTACGACCTCGCGACGCTCGTGCCCTATATCGACTGGACGCCGTTCTTCTCGGCCTGGGAGATGAAGGGCACATATCCGGGCATCCTTACTGACGCCAAATATGGCGAAGCCGCGTCATCGCTTTGGCGCGACGCGCAGGCGATGCTGGCGCAGATCGTGGAAGAACGCTGGTTCCGAGCGAACGCGGTTTACGGCTTCTGGCCCGCGAACGCGCTCGAAGACGACGACATCGCCATCTATGCCGACGACAGCCGTACCGAGACGATTGCCAACTTCCGCACGCTCCGCCAGCAGATCGCGCGCGACAGCGGCCGCGCCAACATCGCGCTCTCCGACTTCGTCGCGCCGGAGGCGACCAACATCGCCGACTATATCGGCGGCTTCGCGGTAACGGCGGGCATCGGCGAGGACGTCATCGCGGAGCGCTTCTCGCGCGCGAATGACGACTATTCCCGCATTCTCGTGAAGGCGCTCGCCGACAGGCTGGCCGAAGCCTTCGCCGAGCATCTTCACGCGCGTGTGCGCCGCGAGTTCTGGGGCTATGCCGCCGACGAGGCGCTCGCGCCCCATGAGCTTCTGGCCGAAACCTATCGCGGCATCCGGCCCGCGCCCGGCTATCCCGCGCAACCCGACCACACCGAGAAGACGACGCTGTTCGATCTCCTCGACGCCACGCGTGCGACGGGCATCGCGCTGACCGAGAGCTTTGCCATGACGCCGCCCGCTTCGGTGTCCGGTCTCTATTTCTCGCATCCCGACAGCTATTACTTCGGCGTCGGCAAGATCGAGCGCGACCAGGTGGAAGACTACGCGCGGCGCAAGGGATGGACGCTCGCCGAGGCAGAGCGCTGGCTCGCGCCCATCCTTAATTACGAGCCGGGGCGGAATACGCTGACGGGCGAGGCGGCTTGAGGGGCCTCGCCCGTCATCAATCCGTACGGATAAGCCCTGTCAATGCCGCGATCGCAAAGACGCTCGCAAGACCACCGAATACCGTTTCAAAAAGCACGACGATCTGGGTGGTGCTTGCCGGAAGGACAATTTTGCCGAATGTGGGGACTGTTATCTCCACTTCCTTCCACATCGGAACCCAGCTCTTTTCCTTGAAAACATCGAGAAAAGGCAAAAGAATTTTTAGCGAATAGATCATGGGATCGAAGCGTGGGTGTTCCGGCAGTTTTTCTTCAAGGCATGCCGTCCATCTGCGAGCGGTTTTCTGGTCGCTAACTAGAGCCTTTACTTGCGTTATATTACCTTCAGGCGAGATGACACGGCAGCTGTGCAATGTTTCGTCGAGCAGAACCTGCGAATCGCTTGGTGCGAATACGCCCTGTTTCTCGGCATGATTATAGTAGAAAGCGCATATTATTGCGACGAGGAGCATCCGGCCAACTACTTTGCGCGGTCTGTATCCGTGGTCGATAAAAAAGCCTTTAATTAAGTAGAGAATTGCCACCAGAGGAATGCTATGAGGCGCTTCCCGCCATTGCGAGAGAGCGCGCTTGAAAAAATATCTCTCGCGCGCGATACCAACGCGGCCAGCCTCTAGGCGATGGCCCATGTTCCGGAGCACCGTCATCAGTTGCTCGAAAGGCTGCGGACGAAAATCTCGCCCAAGATGAGCAGTCGGCTGATATTTCAGCCATCTGATGCGGTCTTTTGCAGTGATGTCCTTCCCAGCAAAGCGCTCGTACTCCAGGCCATCCAGGTAGATGACGTTGTGAAGATTCTTCCGGTTGGTTGGTTTGGGCCAGGCCGCCCTACTATCTGCTATAATGCGGATGTTCGCGCCCTTGAGATCCAGTGAACCGTAGATAACAGCAGGCGTATCATAGGAGCTTTCACTTGAAGCGACGTTGGCTTCCTCGCTCGCTGGCGCGAGGAACAAGCAACCTCCGATGCGTGCGTTCACGAATGAAAGCGCGTCACGTGTTACGTTACCAAGCAACTTTTGAATATTTGGTTTTGGGTCGTACGGAACTGAAAACTGCCCACCGGCACAGTTCACATTGCCACTTATGCTCGCGCCATTGAACTCGACCTTGCCCGAGCTTCGCAATCCACGTCCGATGTAGACATTCCCACCCACTTTTATGCGTGTGAAGCGGAGTGTAATCGGGTCGATTTCCGAGGGAGTTTCAAAAGTCCCGCCGCGGCAGTCGACGTCGCCTCCGATCTCAGCGCCCGTAAAGGAAAGTTCGCCATGCGCGACTGTTTCCCTGAGATTCAAGGTGCCGCTAATCCGCGCGCGATAGGCACTCAAAGCTCGCACAGGTACTTCCCAAGGAGCGCTCGGGTTAACGTGCTTCGACTTGGAGGCGGAAAGAAAAGCGCGCGAGCAATCGAAGATCCCCTCTATGATGGAATCGTCGATAAATATCGTGCCATTTGCACTGAAGCCTCCGTTGAACTCAAGTTTACCGCCGATCGAAGCCGTAATCAGGTTCACCGATGTATCGTCGCGATTCAGGCCAAGTCTTGTTCCCGTACAAGACAGGGTGCCGGTGATTTCCGCGCCGAAGAGTTCGAGGCTCTCGGCGATGTTGCATCTTCTAATGAAGAGATCGCCATCGATCCGTGCGCTGTTGCCGCATAGGCTCGCGACCGTCACATTTTCAAGGGCGATGGAGCGGGTCTCGGCATCCCCGAAGGACAAACGCTCAGAGATAAAACAATGCGTAAGGTGGAGCGGGCGAAGTTTAGTGACGCCGTCGAGGATAACGGCACCATCGATATAGGCACCGCGGATTTCCAGCTTCCCTTCAAAGAGATCTTTGTTTAGCAGGACGTTGAGGAGCACACAGGCGCGTATCGTGTTTTCCGGAGTGGATACGTCAGGCTTCGTCTCGCCAAGGACGCAATGTTCTCCCATTCGCACGCATTCGAGTAGCTTTGCTTCAGCATGGGTAAAATCAGCTTCTTCATAAAAACTCATGCTCAATCCCGCAATCAAAATGCCTATGGGGTGAATATAGGTAGTTTTGTTAACCACGCTTCGAGCCCAGAGGTGCGGCATGACGCAACAGGCAATCCCCTTCGGCCATTGGCCGTCCCCGATATCCGCCGAGGCGGTCGCGGCGGGCGCGCTTCGTTTCGGGCGCGTCGAAGCGCACGGCGGCGCCGTCTACTGGAGCGAAAGCCGCCCCGCCGAGAGGGGGCGCTCGCCCGTGCTGCGCTGGACGCCGGCGGGCGGCATCACCGAGCTTCTGCCCGCGCCATGGTCGGCGCGGTCGCGGGTGCATGAATATGGCGGCGGCGAGTTTACCGTGGCGGGTGGCGCGCTCTATTTCGTCAATGACGCCGATCAGGATCTTTACGCGGCTCGACTGACGGCGGCAGGGGCCGATGCGCCGCCGCGCCGCCTCACCGAACTGCCGGACACGCGCTTCGCCGACATGACGCTCGACGCAGGCCGCAATCGCCTCGTCGCGGTGGGCGAAACGCATCGCGCGAGCCGGACGCACGACGGCGTCGGACCCGCCAACGCGCTGTGGTCGATTCCGCTCGATGGAAGCGGGCCTCGCGTCCTCGTCGAAGGACATGACTTCTACGCGAGCCCACGCATAAGCCCCGACGGCTCGCTTCTGGCTTATCTCGCCTGGAACCTGCCCCACATGCCGTGGGACGCGGCAGAACTGTTCGTCGGGCATCTTGCCCCGGATGGCACGCTATCCGGCGTGGTGAAGGTAGCGGGCGGCGGCGGCACGGCCTGCTTCCAGCCGGAATGGACCGGCGAGGCGCTGCTCTTCGTTTGGGACGCTGACGGCACGGGCAATCTGTGGCGCTGGATGGAGGCGGCCGCCCCGGTGCAGATCACGCGGCTCGACGGAGATCTGTCTTTGCCGCTGTGGGTGTTCAATCAGGCGAGCTTTGCGCTTTCCGGCGACGGCAAGGCGCGGCTGTCGTATGTCGACAACGGCGAGACGCGCGCGGCGCTGTTCGACCTGGAAACGGGAGGACTGACACCGCTCGCTTCGCCTTTTACCGCTGTGAACGCCGTATCTGTCGACGACGGTCTCACGGCGCTGATCGGCATGGCTGACGACGAGGCGCTTTGCATCGCGGTAGAGGCGGAAGGAGGCGGCGCACCGCGCATTATCCGGCGCGGTTCCGCGCTCGCGATCATCCCCGGCTTCATCGCCCCACCGCAGCGCCTCGAAATTCCGAGCCCCTCCGGCCCCGTCTACGGCCTTTATTACCCGCCTGCCAACCCTGATGCGCGCGGTCCCGAGGGCGCGGCCCCGCCGCTCATCGTCAACCTGCACGGTGGACCGACCAGCGCCGCGCCACGCGGGCTTAAGGCCAGAACGCTGTTCTTCACCTCGCGCGGCTTCGGCTGGCTGGATCTCGACTATTCGGGAAGCGTCGGCTATGGCCGCGCCTATCGCGACCGGCTCAATGGCGCGTGGGGCGTGGCCGACGTCGCCGATACGGTGGCGGCGGCGGAATACGCGGCGGCGAGCGGGCTGGCCGATCCTCGCGCGATCTTCGTAACGGGCGGCAGCGCGGGCGGCTTCACGGCGCTGATGGCGATTGCAACGTCGAACGTCTTTCGCGGCGCGGCGAGTTACTACGGCGTGGCCGACCTTATCGGCTTGCAGAAGACGACGCACAAGTTCGAGCAGGGATATCTCGAAACGCTGCTCGGTGCGACGGTGGAAGCCGACCCGCAGCTCTACCGCGCGCGCTCGGCGCTCACGCATGCCGACGCGATCAAGACGCCGCTCATCCTGCTTCAGGGCACGGAAGACAAGGTGGTGCCGAAGGCGCAGTCGCTCGCCATCGCCAACGCTCTGCGGGCAAAGGGCGTCCGCGTCGCATATCACGAATTCGAGGGCGAGGGGCACGGCTTCCGGCGTGCGGAGACAATCCGCGAATGCCTTGACCTTGAACTGGCCTTCTATCGCAGCTTGCTGACAAGCTGAGCGAAATCGCGGTTTCGGCAGGCGCAAATCGCTGGCCATCACCATTTATCGTCGACGGCATCTGCAAGAGACGAACGCGATGAACGCGCTTCGCCATCGGGCGCAGCTGAAGCGCGTCCTGAAAGCTCCAGCCTGAGCAACCTTGGCACCGGCTGGCGCCGGGAACGCCTTGCGATCAAGAAGCCATGAGAAGCCCGGCCTGCCGCCCCGGCCAACCCGCACAGCAGATTGCGCGAGACACAAAAAAAGCGACGCCCGAAGGCGCCGCTCTCTCATTCCGGAAGAAGCCGAAGCCTACTTCAGGGGCTCGTAGCCCGTGGAACCGAAGTGATAGTTCAGGCCGACGCGGACCGTGTTGACGCCGAAGTCGAGATCCTTGTAGTTGCTGTTGCCGTCGAGTTCGAAGTTCAGGTACTGATATTCGATCTTGCCGGAGATATTCGGCGTGAACTTGTGTTCAAGACCACCGCCGACGACCCAGCCGGTTTCGGTCTCGTCTTTCGACCAGCCGTTGCCCTTGACCTCAAAGCTGCCGTAAGCGAAACCGCCCGTGGCGTAGACGAGGCTGTTACCGAGAGCGTAGCCGAGACGACCACGAACGGTGCCGAAATAATCAAGGTTAGCTTCGTAGCTGTGCGCGTCGTAACCCACGCCCGAACCCTGGATGTCAGCTTCGATACCGATCACGAGCGGGCTGGTGCCGAAAGCGCCCTGCCAGTTGTAGCCGATCTGACCGCCGCCGAAGCCGCCATTGAAGTCGCCGTCGAACCTCGAGTCGGAATCGATATCGTCCCAACCGTAGCCGCCGTTGATACCAGCGTAGAAGCCGGTCCAGGTCGCAACGGGAGCAACCACCGGGCCGTCCTTGTAACCGCCAGCCTGGCCGCGATAGAGGTCAGCCGAATTTGCAGAGGCAATAGCCACGACGCTGGCGAGCGTCAGGCCAGCGATGCCGGAAAGAAGTTTCATCTCAAGTTCCCCATCTAGTCTTCTGTGTTGTCAACGTATGAAAGCACACGTGACACCACCAGCCCTAGGCAGTGCCTGCGTTTCATTCGATAGGCGGATACTAGTCTCCGAGGCAGTGCGGCGCAACAAGCTACCGGCAAGGAGCCGGATGCTTGGCATGCCAAGCCTTTTTGCGTCATAGAACAAAATATATCAATATTTTCCGTATATTATCGATCCGCCTACATTTAATTCGCGCATCGGTTTGGGTGGCATATAGGCAACAGGGGCGAGCAAAGCGCTCCTCAGGTTGAGGCCGGACGCGCTCCAAATGCGAGAAAAGCGGCCATTTGCGCCACCATTTGGTGTGTCCCGCGACTCAGATGAGGACATCGAAAGCCGAAAAAGCCGTCTCGATTTGCGGGCTTGAACACGACATTTCATCCCTTGCAATCCCTAGAGAAATCCGCCTTTTCCGGTCGCACGGCCCCGCCAAATAGATTATTCTCGCTCAAAATCGAGACGGAACGTCAGGCAGGGACGGGTTGATGGAACGGCGATATGCAGTGTGGGACGTGTTCACCAACTCGGCGCTATCGGGCAACCCGCTGGCCGTAGTCCTCGACTCGGGCGACCTCTCGGCCGAAGAGATGCAGGCCGTCGCGCGCGAGTTCAATCTCTCGGAAACCGTCTTCGTGTTGCCGCCTCGGCTGCCGGCCCATACCGCCTATGTGCGCATATTCACCCCCGCCGCCGAACTTCCTTTCGCCGGTCATCCGACCGTCGGCGTGGCGATCCAGCTCGCCGACGACCGGATATCGGGGGCCGCAGCCGATTGCGATGCGCTCATCGTTCTGGAAGAAGAGATCGGAAGCATTCGGGTCGGTGTGGTCGGCAGACGGGGACGCGCGCCTTACGCGGAATTCGACGTGCCGAAATTGCCGGAGCTTTCCGGCGCGCCCGCCCATGACGACCGCATCGCGGCAGCGCTGGGCCTTGCTCCTGGCGAAATCGGCTTCGCCAATCACAAGCCGTCGCAATACGATGCGGGGACTCCATTCACCTTCGTCCCGGTGCGCGACCTCGAAGCGATCGGGCGCGCCCATATCGTGGCGCAGCATTGGGATGAAGCCTTCCACGGCTCGGGCGGCAAGGTTTACCTCTATTGCCGAGAGACCATTCAGCACAGCGCGGCATTTCATGCCCGCATGTTCTCGCCGTCATTGGGCGTGGCTGAAGACCCCGCGACCGGATCGGCGGCCGCGGCCTTCTCGGCGGTCATCCATCGTTTCGATATCCTGCCGGAGGGGACGTCCGAGTTCGCAATCGAACAAGGCATCGAGATGGGAAGACCGAGCGAAATCAGGCTCGAAATCGAAATAGCGTCGCGCAAGCTCAAGCGCGTCCGCATCGGCGGGTTCGCCCGCCTCGTCATGCGCGGAAAGCTGTCCATATAGGCGCCAGCCTGGTTGGATCGACCTGGCGGCATCGATTGAATACGGACAATCTCTTCCCAACGCAGATCTAAAGCGTGGTATCGCGTCTGACATACGGCATGACGGCCCTGGCCGAACCGATGGTTGGAAGCCCGATCCCCGGGCAAAAAAATAGCCGGGCGTGAACCCGGCTATTTTCGACTTGCCGCAACGGTACCTTAGGAAACCGCCGAAAGCTCTCGCAGTCCGTCGTCGTCCGACGCCGAAAACAGCAGGCGCACGTCCATATAACGGATGCGACCGGCGACTTTCGCTTTCTGAACGCCGAGATCGCTGAAGCGGCGCGTGAAGATCGGCAGACCGAGCGGTTGCTTGCCCTTCGCCTCGCACCACTGGCAGTAGTCGTCGTAAAGCGCGAGAGCCGTCACACTGGAGCCGTTCTCGCGGCCGACCCGTTCGTCGAAATAAAGCTCGACGTCCGTCTTGGGTTGAGCCGGTGTCAGATCCGCATCCTCATCGAAGGCCAGAGCGGGAAGGCGCTGCGTGGGCGCGAAGGCAGGCGCGGGCGCGACGACACGAACGGGTTCAGGCGCGGGCAGGCCCTTGACGTCGAAGATCCGCCAATAGGAAAAGGCCGTATAGAACCCGAGGCTTGCACCAAGCTCCACGAGAAGCGCGATCAGCACGGTCAACGCCGTCTGCACGTCTTCGGTCTTATACCCGGTAAGCCCGGCCAGCATCTGGCTCTGAGGATCGCTGGCTTTTGTCGCCGCCTCCGAAGTCAGGTCGCCGAGTTCCGTGCGCAATTGCGTAACCTTCGCATCGAGCTTGTCGGCTTGCTCTGCAACCGCTAGCTCTGCCTTCAACTTGAAGTAGCTCTCGCAATAGGTCATGCTTTTCGTCGCGGTCGCATTCGCGCATTCGCCGCTCGATATCCAGCGGCCATTCTGCTTGAACGCCTCGATTTCACCCGCAACCGTGCCGGACGGGCGGTGCTCGGGCAGAGCAGCCAGCGCGGCGCGCGCGCGTTCGAGATCGGACCGAAGATCCGCATGCGTCTCGACCTTCAGCACGCGCTGGCTCGTCGTGTCAGCACGATTAAGCGCGGCAAAACCCAGCGATGACGAAAGCGAATAGGAAAAGCACACGACGAACAGCAGTGCGCCGCCAAGCGCCTGACTGTAACTGCGATTGCGCAGCGCCGCGAAGATAAAGAACGGCAGCAGTGCCTTGAAGCAGTCGGCAGCAGCACTCGCCCCGCCATAAAGCTGCGACTCGAACTCGGACTTGCCGAGCGTATATCCGAATTTCCAGTTCATCGCTGCGGAGACGATGAGAAGAATCGCCGCCGCCATAACGCCTGCTACACCGAGTACGTGTCTCATGCCTTGCCCCCATATGGGGCGCCGCTCCGCTGGCGGCGCCATTGCAAGGGGGCCAGCGAATTCTGTCGGTCTGACGTGATACAATATCCCGGGTGGCGCGCCCCGCAAAGACGCGCCGACAAGACCCGGCAGAAGTCACATGTCCGTGTGCGCTCGCGCTGAGCCGGAACGAGACTTTCTCGTCAAGGCTGCGTTCCGCCGCTGGTCCGCAGTCTTTTCCGGCGCAAGATCAAGCGCTTATTAGGCCCCCGACATCAGCTTTAGTGATTCGTGAAGTGTTAAGCGAGGATTAATTTCGCTGCACAAGATCTGGTGGACAGGTTGAAGCTCTGAACCTTTATGTTGATTTCCACACGCCGTTCACTGAATTTTGCCGAGAAGTGACAAAATCGGTTGCGATCTGTCGTGCCGCAACCGAAGATTAGATTTACCGTATCAGGATCGAATTCCCGGAGCCCTTGTTGACCCCGTAGCCGACTGGCAACTTGCGTCGAGGAGTTTATGGAATGCGCCCACTTGTTCTGCTCCTTTGCAGCACGGCGGCGTTGATCGGGCTGCCGATGCTGGCGGATCAGTTCCGCGCGGGCCCTCCGAGAGCGCTCAGAACTGCGGACTTGTCGAAGTCGCCTGATAAAACGGGCGCCGCCGCACCCGCGACATTGAAGAACGCTGCGGCGGAGCAGAAAGTGAATGAGCGTTCAGAACAACGCCCGGGGACGGCTTCCGCTCCGACCGGTCCGCTTCCTGTAAAATTGAGCGATGCGGCTGCTGTATTGCCGGTGCCGAACACGCGAGCCGAACTGATCGAGGCGATCGGCAAGGAACTCTCGCGGCTTGGCCTTTATCAGGGGCCGATCTCGAAAGCTTGGACGAAGACCATGCGCACAGCTGTGCGGCGTTTCAACGGAGCGAAGGCACCCCAGCCGACATCAGCTCTTCTTTCTGCCTTGCAAGCCGTGAAGCGCGACGAGAAATCAGTCAATGCGCCTCCATCGATCAACGCGCAAACGGTCGCGATCACGGTAGCGAAGATCGCCGACGCCCGCACGAGCGACGACATCGCGGCCGGGTCTCATCTTCGATCCGGCGATTATCCTCCGCCTTCGGCAGGCATACGCACTCGTTCTGGTCAGGCGTCGCGTGGCCCTGCGCTCACGCAGCGCGGCCGTGCGTCAAAAAAAGAACGGCCCGCGAGTGCAGCCAGAACGAAGCGTGCATCCATTCCGCGCGCTTCCCGGCCGGTCCCTAAAACGAAAAGCATGTTTGCGAATGCCAGCTTTTCCTGGCCCGGCTTGTAGACGCCGTTGGAGCTTTCATCAGGACAATCGTCCGGTCCCGACGGCGCCTTGTTGCCCCGACGACGCCCAACTGAAAAAACGCCCCACAACAGCACATTCCATCGACGATCAGATGTCCAGCGCTTCAGGCTCGGCGAAGGCGGCGCGGTCTTGAATGAAACGGAAGCGCGCTTCCGGCTTGTTGCCCATCAGTTGCTCGACGACCTCAGCGGCCGCCGCCTCTTCCGACTTCGCATCGATGCCGGTCAGATCGCCATCGCGGCCCGCAATCTCGACGCGCAGCATCATGCGCTTCTTCCGGTCCATCGTCGTCTCTTTCAACTGGGCGGGCATCATCTCGCCGAGGCCCTTGAAGCGGCTGACTTCGAGCTTGCCGCGTCCATTGAAGAGGGTGCGCTTCAATTCCGCCAGGTGCGCATCGTCGCGCGCATAGGCCGTCTTGCCACCCTGGCTGATACGGTAAAGAGGGGGAACCGCGAGGAAAAGATGGCCGTTGCGGATCAGATCCGGCATCTGCCGATAGAAAAACGTAATCAGCAGCGACGCGATATGCGCGCCGTCGACATCGGCGTCGGTCATGATGATGACGCGGTCGTAGCGAAGGTCGGCGTCGTTGTAGTGCTTGCCGGTTCCACAGCCGAGCGCGAGCGTCAGGTCCGAAAGAAGCTGGTTCTGGGCGAGCTTGTCGCGCGAGGCGCTGGCAACGTTCAGGATCTTGCCGCGTAACGGCAGGATGGCTTGAGTGGCGCGGTCGCGCGCCTGTTTCGCGGAACCGCCAGCCGAGTCGCCTTCGACGATGAAGATTTCGGTGTCGTCCTTCGCATTCTTCGAGCAGTCCGCGAGCTTGCCGGGCAACCTGAGCCTGCGCGTCGCCTTCTGCCGCTGCGTTTCCTTCTCGCGTTTCTTCCTGAGACGGTCTTCCGCGCGCTCGATGACGAAGTCCAGAAGGCCGTTCGCCTGCTGGGGCGATGCGGTCAGCCAATGATCGAACGCATCCTTGACGGTGTTTTCGACAATGCGCGCGGCCTCTGCGGTAGACAGCCTGTCCTTCGTCTGCCCCTGAAATTCCGGCTCGCGGATGAAGACCGAAAGCATCGCGCCCGAGGCGACGAAAACGTCGTCCGCCGTGATTTGCGCGGCACGCTTGTTGTTCGTGAGTTCGCCATACGCACGCAGAGACTTCGTAAGCGCCGCCCGCAAGCCCTGCTCGTGCGTGCCGCCTTCGGGTGTCGGCACGGTGTTGCAATACGACTGCATGAAGCCGTCATCGTCTGCGATCCAGGCAATGGCCCACTCGACGCTGCCATGTCCGCCTTCCTTCTGAACGCGGCCCGAAAACACATCCTTCGTAACCGTGGTCAGCTTCTCGATGCGAGAGGACAGGAAGTCTCGCAGGCCGCCGGGGAAATGAAAGACGGCCTTCTCTGGAACATCCGCATCGCCCTTCAGAAGCTCCGGCGCGCAGCTCCAGCGGATTTCAACGCCGCCGAAGAGATAGGCCTTCGCGCGTGCCATCTTGAAAATACGGATGGGACGGAACGTGGACCGTTCCTTGAAGATCTCGGGGTCGGGGTGGAAACGAACAGTCGTGCCACGCCGGTTCCTCACAGCGCCGACTTCTTCCAGCTTCGAGGTCGGCAGGCCGCGCGCGAAGGTCTGGCGATAAAGCTTGCCGTTGCGCGCCACCTCGACTTCGAGCTTCTCGGCAAGCGCGTTCACGACCGAGATGCCGACACCGTGCAGGCCGCCGCTTGTGGAATAAACCTTCGAGTTGAACTTTCCACCCGAATGCAGCGTGGTCATGATGACTTCGAGCGCAGACTTGCCCGGATATTTCGGATGCGGGTCGATCGGGATGCCGCGCCCGTTATCCGCGACCGAAAGCGTGCCATCGGCGTCGAGCGCTACTTCGATGAAGCTCGCATGTCCCGCCACGGCCTCGTCCATGGCGTTGTCGATCACCTCCGCGAAGAGGTGATGCATCGCCTTCTCATCGGTGCCGCCGATATACATGCCGGGGCGCCGACGCACCGGCTCCAGCCCTTCCAGCACCTCGATGTCGGCTGCGGTGTAGCTTTCGGCAGGCGCAACGCCACGCGCCACGCTTCCGGCCGCCCTCGGCTTTTCCGGCTCGCCGCCTTCGCCGAAAAGATCGCGTGTCGCCGCTGCGCTGTGCTTGGTCATCCTTCTCCCCTTCCGGCGCGCCGACGAAGCGCCGCGAATCCCAACCGGATGCGAGGATGGAAAGTTGCAAGCTGCGACCGATTTGGCAAGGGGCAGGCGCAAGCGACCGGGGGAAGTCGCGGACAAACGACAACCTCGGATGGCCCATTTAAGTCTTTTTGGAGCGAATGAGACTTCGCGCCCCGCGGCTTTCGGTGCCGGGTGCCGTCGCTTTTAATGTTTCTTAGCCATGTCGACCATCTTCGCGATACGTCGGATACACCGCCGTTGCACGGCGACGGTGACTTCCCCTATCAATCAGTATAGTTGCAGAACGCTTGCAGATGATGCCGGAAGAAACGGCACGCTGTTACACAGTTCGACAATAACGCTCTGCACCACTTCCCCGTAAACACTGCTTCGTTTCAAGAGGTGACATGGGCACCGATCTCGAAATCTTGCGGCCGCGGGGTCGCGGACGCCCCACTCTCTATAACGCGGCTTACTGCGACCGGGTGCTGGAACTCGCCGCCGAGGGCTGCTGCAAGGCCGAAATTGCCGCCGCGCTCCATGTCAGCGTGAAGACGCTCACCGCCTGGACCAAGACACATGAGGAGTTTCGCGACGCGATGACCCGTGCCAAGGAACTCGAATATGCATGGTGGCTCGCCGCCGGTCGCAAGGGCCAGTTCATGCGAACGTGGAACGCGGGCGGCTGGGCGCTTCAGATGCGAAACCGGTTCCGCAAGCGCTTCCGCGACAAGCTTCCGCCGCTGCGTGAGGAAAACCCGGAGGACAGCGTGAATGCCGAGCAACTCCGGGACGAAATGGAGCGCAAGCTTTCTCGCATCGCTGACGCCGGAGCGGAGAGCGGACTTCCTCTCGCAACTGACGGCAAGGGAGCTGAAAAGCCTCCGATTTGATTGGGCATTCTGGGCAAGGCCCGAACAACGCGAGCCATCCGGCGACTGGCATACCTGGCTCATTCTCGCCGGGCGCGGTGCCGGCAAGACGCGCACCGGCGCCGAATGGGTGCGCGCATGCGTCTGCGGGCCGACGCCGCTCTCGGGCGGACGATATTCGCGCGTGGCACTGGTGGCCGAGACGGCAGCAGACGCGCGCGACGTGATCGTGGAAGGGCCGAGCGGCCTTCTCCCCATCCATCCGCGCGGCTTTCGCCCGAAATTCGAGCCGTCCAAGCGTCGGCTGACCTGGCCGAACGGCGCGGTCGCGATGCTCTACAATGCGACGGAGCCGGATCAGTTGCGCGGGCCGCAGCACGACGCGGCGTGGTGCGACGAACTCGCGAAGTGGCGTTATGCACGCGAAACCTGGGATATGTTGCAGTTCGGCCTCCGGCTCGGCCATGACCCCCGTCAGATTGTGACCACGACGCCACGCCCCATTGCAATTATTCGCGAATTTCTCGCCAAAGAGGGGCATGGCGTCGTCTTGACGCGCGGCAGCACGTATGACAATCGCGCCAATCTGGCGCAAAATTACTTTAATACGGTTGTGAAAAGTTACGAAGGTTCAAGACTTGGGAGGCAGGAAATCAATGCAGAACTCCTGGACGACGTTGCTGACGCTCTTTGGACGCGATCTATGCTGGATCGGCACCGCGTTGCTCGGGGAGCTTCGCTTCCCCGGCTTGACCGTGTTGTGGTGGGGATCGACCCCGCGGCACGCCCAAGCGGGGCGGGTGATAAGACTTCAGAAACTGGGATTGTCGTCTGTGCCCTCGGCGAAGACGGTCGCGGTTACGTCCTTGACGATCTCTCCAACCGACAAGGACCAATGGGCTGGGCTCAAAAAGCGGTCGCAGGCTTCGACAGGTACGAAGCGGACGCCGTGGTGGTCGAGATAAACCAGGGCGGCGCAATGGTGGAGACGGTGCTGCGCGCGGTGCGCGGCGGGCTGCCGATCCGGGCGGTTCGCGCGAGCCGCGGCAAGACCGTGCGAGCCGAGCCCATCGCCGCGCTTTATGCGCAGGGCCGCGTGAGCCATGTTGGCGCGTTGCCGACACTCGAAGATCAGATGGTGCAGTTCACGCCCTTCGGCATCGAGGGCGACGGCGCGGCCGACCGCGTCGATGCGCTGGTGTGGGCGCTGGCCGACCTGTTCCCGCGCATGATCCGCCCCGTTCCCGACGCCGCGACGTGGGACGATGAGCGCGGGGGCGGCGGAAGCTGGCTTACTTGAATACTTCACCTCAACTGCGCAACCAGTTTTCGCACAGAAGCCCGTCGATGCGGGCGAACTCGCGTTCATTGGCCGTCACAAGCGTGCAACCAAGCGTGAGAGCGTGAGCGGCGATGAAGAGATCGTTGTTTCCGATCAACCGGCCTTCCCGTTCAAGATTTGAGCGAAGCGCGGCATAGGTTGTATCGGCGGGTGCCTCGAAAGGCAGGATATCAATCGTTGCGAGAATAAGATTTAACTGCCGGGTGAGCTGGAGCGAATTTCGTTTGGCGGCTCCGTAACGCGCTTCGCACGCGACAAAGATGCTGGTGCAGACATTCGTCTGCCCGACTTGGCGAATCCGCTTTCGGACGAGGCCCTTAGGGTTCCGAACGAGATCCGAAACGATGTTCGTATCGAGAAGATACTGCATCAGAAATCGACTGGTTCCGGAGGCAGATCCTCAATCTCGGGAAACTCATCCTCGATCGGCTCAAGCGTATCGAGGAGTTCCAGAAGAGAGAGTTTCCGCATCGGCTCGATGATGAGCTTGTCGCCTTCCTTGCGCATGATCGCCTCGTCTCCCGGCAACTCGAATTCGCGCGGGATGCGGACGGCCTGATTGCGCCCGTTTTTGAAAAGTTTGACCTGACGCTCCATTCACACTGCCCTCAGACATATGCCAGCAGCATATGCCAAACGTCATTGAACTGCAAGCACGCGCGTCACCGCCCCAAAGAGGTTCCCTTGCCCCACATCGACATCGTTCGGGAGGCGCGGGAGCGCCTCGCAGCCGCATGGCTGCAGGATCGCGAGAACCGCGAAGATGCGTTCACCGATCTGAAGTTCCTCGCGGGCGACCAGTGGCCCGCCGCCGTGCGCCAGCAGCGCGAGGCGCAGAGCCGCCCGTGTCTCACCATCAACCGCCTGCCGCAATTCGTGCATCAAGTCGCCAACAGCGTGCGCATGAACCCGCCGCAGATCAAGGCCATCCCGGCGGGCGGCGCGGCGACGGAAGCGCTGGCGGAGATCTTTTCCGGCCTGTTCCGGCACATCCAGTATCGCTCGAACGCGACGCACGTCTTCGCGCATGCGGTCTATTACGCGGTCGCGTGTGGCATCGGCCATTTCCGCCTCGCCACCGACTATGTGGACGACAACGCCTTCGAGCAGGAAATCCTGATCAAGCGCATCCAGCATCCGCTTTCGGTGTTCTGGGACCCGGCTGCCATCGAGCCGAGCCGCGCCGATGCCGATTATTGCCTCGTGTCGGAGATGATCGGCCGCAAAGAATTCGAAGCGCGCTTCCCCCATGCGGCCCCCGCCGATTTCGACACGCCCGCCGATGGCAGCGCGGAAAGCGGCCTGTTCTGGGCAAGCCGCGATGCCGTGCGCGTCTGCGAATACTGGGTTAAGCGGCCCGTCGAGCGCGCCATCGCAAGGCTCGCGCGCGGCGAGACAGTGGACATCACCGAGGTCGACCCGGCGGAGCTGCCGCGGCTTGGGATCGTCGCCACGCGCAAGGTTCGCTCGCACAAGGTGGAACGCTGGCTGCTTTCGGGCAGCGAGGTACTCGAAGGACCGAACGCCTGGGCCGGGCGCACCATCCCGATTTTTCCGGTGATCGGCGCGGAAACTGCGCTCGAGACGAAAACCGTCCGCAGCGGCCTCATACGCGCCGCGCGCGACCCGCAACAGCTCTATAATTTCTGGCGTTCGGCGGCGGCGGAAGCCATCGCGCTCGCGCCGCGTTCGCCGTTCCTCGCAACGCCAGCCATGATCGCAAAATTCAAGGGCCAGTGGGACACGCAGAACAGTGTCGCACGCCCCTATCTTCTCTACGAGCCGGACCCCGACGCACCAGGCAGCCGCCCGATGCGCGAGCCGCCGCCGGACGTACCGACCGCGCTGACGCAGGAAAGTGCCATCGCCGCCGACGAGATGAAGGCGACGACGGGCATCTACGACGCAGCGCTCTGGGCGCGGTCGAACGAGATTTCCGGCGTGGCCATTCGGGCGCGTGAAAATCAGGGCGGCAACGCGGCGCTTCACTATCAGGATAACCTGATGGCGACGCTGCATCATCTCGGCAAGGCGCTGATTGACCTCGTGCCGAAGATTTACGACAGCGAGCGGACGCTTCGCATCATGCGAGAGGACGACAGCCAGGAGCCCGTGCGCATCAATGCCGCCGTTATGGGCGTTGACGGCAAGCCCATGCTGCTGAACGACCTTTCGCAAGGCGTCTACGACGTGCGCGTGAAGATAGGACCGGCCTACGCCACGCGACGCTCGGAGGCTGCCGACGCGATGCTTCAGTTCATCCGCGCCGTGCCGCAGGCGGCGGGGATCGCGGGCGACCTCGTCGCGAAGACCATGGACTGGCCGGGCGCCGACGAAATCGCGGCGCGGCTGAAACGCACGCCCCCGGAGGTTACAGGAGAGGCTGCATCGCCCGAGGTTCGGGCCGCGCAGGCACGCCAACAGGCGCTCGCCGAAGCCGAACTCGCCCGCGCCCAGAGCCTAGCCGCCAAGTCCGGCGCGGATGCCGCCAAGGCCGAGGCCGTCGCTCAACAGGCTGCACTCGACGCCGCGAAGGCCGAGGCAGAACTCAAGGCGAGCGGCAAGGCTCCCGCAGGACCCGCCGCCCTCTAGTTTCTTCCATCAGCAAAAGGACCGCGCATGACCATCCCCGGCGATACCCCGTCGGCGGACGAAGCCGCCTTGGCTTTTTCCGCCCTTCACGACGATGCGAGCGAGGCCGCAGACAGAGGCGGCGCCGCACGGCGCAAAGGCGCGCCCGGAAAGGCACGCGTCGACCGCCTCATTCGCGACAAGGAGGTCGCCGACGCCCTCGCTCAAACGAGCGCGGCTCAGGCGGAGGCGCTTCGCCAGAGATTGCAGAACGCGGGGCGCCCGCAGGATTACCGCACCCCCGAAGACTACACCCGCGCCGTGGCCGAGCAGGCCGTGCGCGAGGTCGGCGCGGAGATCCTCGCCCGGCAGGCCGAGCAGGCTCGCGAGATCGCGGCTCGCGCCGCTTACGACGCCTGGGGCGAAGCGACCTCCGCATTCCGCGAAAAGGTCCCGGACTTCGACGAGGTGGCCCACAATCCGAACCTCGCCGTCACGCCGATCATGGCGGAGGCGATCCGCGGAATGCCGCGAGGCGCGGAGATCGCCTATTACCTCGGCAAGAATCCCGGCGAGGCCGCGCGCATCGCGGCGCTTCCGCCCGTCAGTCAGGTGATGGCAATCGCGCGGCTCGAAACCCGGCTCGACACTGCGCAAGCCGCAGTCAGCCGCGCGCCCGAGCCGATCGGCGCGCTCACCGGGCGCGGCGGCAACGCGGGCAAGCCGCTCGACCAGATGACGTTCGACGAATACCGCCGCGCGCGCGGCTACTGACGAATCCAACGGCAATCGGCCCTTTTTAGAGCCCGCTTCACGGCGCGGAACGGACAGGCGCGCCTCCCTCAATCCAAGGAACCTCCCCGCATGGCCTCTACCCTTCTCACGCCGAGCCTCATCGCCAAAGAAAGCTTGATGCAGCTCGACAATAACCTCGTCGCCGCGAAAATGGTGTATCGCGCCTACGAGGCCGAATTCGGCGAAACGAAGATCGGCGACACGCTCACCATCCGCAAGCCGGTGAAATACGCCGTCCGCTCCGGCTCCGTCGCGCAGATGCAGGACGCGACCGAAGGCAAGGTGCAGATCAAGGTCGACACGCAGCGCGGCGTCGACCTGCGCTTTCCGACGAAAGACCTGACGCTGTCCATCGACCGTTTCGCCGAGCGCTATCTGAAGCATCCGATGATCGCGCTGGCAAATCAGGTCGATCTCGACGTGCTGTCTCTCTACAAGGCGGTGTGGAACTGGGTCGGCACGCCGGGGAAAACGCTCGACGGCTACAGGTCGTTCATCGCCGCGCCGCAGCGCCTCGATGAAATGGCGGTGCCGACCCCGCGCACGGCGTGCCTCTCGCCCGCCGATTTCTACGGCATGGCGTCGAGCTTCACGAGCCTGCATGTGCCGGACGTGGCGAAGACCGCGCTTGAGAAGTCGCGCCTTCCGCTCGTCGGCAATACCGACTGTTACGCCTCGCAGAATGTCGTCAGCTACACGGTCGGCAATCACGCGGGCACGCCGGTGATCTCGGCCATCGCCTCGGCAAACGGCGTCACGAATACGGGCGTCACGACGTGGCTCGCCGCCAAGGACTCGGACGAGACGGCGATCCTCGTGGACGGGCTGACGCCGGGCGCCACGCTCAATGCGGGCGACGTCTTCACCCTCGCGGGCGTTTACGCCGTGAACCCTGTCACGAAGCAGGTTCTTCCCTATCTCCAGCAGTTCGTCGTGAAGGCGCCCGTTACGGCAACCGGCAACGCCGACGCGCTTACGATTTCGCCCGCGATCATCGTATCCGGCCAGTATCAGACCGTGAGCGCGGCGCCTGCAGCCAACGCGGCGCTGACATTCGCGGGAACGGCGGGCGCCAATTATCCGCAGAACCTCGTCTTTCATGAGAACGCCTTCGCGCTCTGCATGGTGCCGATGGAACTGCCCGAGGGGGCCAGCAAGAAGGCGCGGCAGAGCTACAACGGGCTCTCGATCCGCGTCATCTGCGACTACGACATCGTCAACGACATCAACATGTGGCGGCTCGACATCCTTTACGGCGTGAAGCCGATCTACCCCGACCTCGCCACGCGCCTTTCCGGGTCGGCGGCGTAAGCCGCGAGCGTCAGCAACCGGGCACAGCCCCGGCAGACCGCGCACCACTTGTCCAGAACCGAGGAGCTATTCCATGCCCGTTCGCCATCCCTCCGACGGCAATCCTGACGGCACCGTGCTCGGCCAGAGCCCGAGCGACCTCATCTCGTTTTACAACGCCACGCCCACGCCGCAGCGCTCTGGCTCCGCACAGGCCGCGGTGCCCGCGACCGCGCCGACCAACGCCGCACCTTACGGCTTCAGCGAGGCGCAGGCACAAGCGATCGTCACCCTTCTGAACGAGATCCGCGCGACGCTCGTCGGGCTGGGCCTGATGAAGGGCTCGTGATGCACGCCGACACACGCCTCTGGATGTATCGGAAGGGCGAAGCTCGCCTTTTCGGTGCCGCGGGCGAGGTGCCGCGCGAGGAAGGCTGGCAGCGATTTCCCGTCCCCGACGTCGGGGAAGCTGAAGACGTGTCGCCCGAGGGGGGCGCGCCCGATGCCGAAGCCCTCGACACCATGTCCCGCCGACGCATGCTTGAACTTGCAGGCGATTGCGGTCTGAAGGTCGAGCCGGGCTGGACGAAAGCCCGTCTCAGGCAAGCGCTCGGCGAGGTTCTCCATGACTACGGCGCGTGACGTCATCACCGGCGCGTATCGGCGGCTGGGTCTCCTGCCGCTCGGCGCGAACCTCGATCCCGCGCGCGCCGTCGCCGGCCTGCAAGCCTATGGTGGCATGCTCGGCGCATGGGCCGCCGATGGCATCGTCGCGGGCAACGTGACGCCGGAGACCGCCGACCTCGACGACGATTTCCCGCTTCCGCCTTGTTTCGTGGAAGGGGCGAAAGCGCTGCTCGCGGTCGAATTGGCGAGCGAAAGCGGCATCGAGGCGCAACCCTCGATCCAGAGCCGTGCGAAGAAGGCTTACGCGGCAATGCTCGCCGCCTTCGTAGCCGCGCCTGAGGCATCGCAAGACCGTGCGCTCACCGCGCTCCCGAGCCAGCGCCGCTAGACTAGAGGATCCGACTGGTGTCGCTCCGATTGGTGCGCGACGCGGAGCGTTTCAGCCGGACGCACTCAGCAAAGGGGGCGGACCTGCCCCGTCCCTCGATACCGGCTCCGGCGCTCCAGAAGCGCGACCTCCCCTCGCTCGAAACGCTCTCAACCCTCCACCGCAGAAGCGCTCAACGCTCCCGGAGTAATGTCATGGTTTCCGTCGAATTCGGTCACACATCGAACAAAGGCGCAAGCGGCGTCGTGTCGAACCAGCGCCTCCTCAACGGCTACGCCGAGGCAATGGGGCAAGCGGCAAAGGCTTCGCTTCCGGTCTATGCGGTGCCAGGCACAAGGCGCTTCGACCGGGGTGAGACCGGCCTGGATGGCCCCTGCCGTGGGATGCTTTACGTCTACGGCAAGGGGCTTTACGTGGTCGCGGGCACGCGTGCGGCGCTATTCGATGATGCAGGCAACGCCGCAGTGGTCTCGGGCGAGATCGCGGGCAGTTCCATGGTCGTCATGGCCGCGAACCAGCAGACGAACCCGCAGATCGGCATCGTCGCCGACGGAGTTTATTACGTGCTCGACACCGCGACGAACGCCATCGCCGCCCCCGATATCACGACGCTTCCCGCTCCGAACAGCGTGACCTTCCTGGACGGCTATCTCGTCTTCTCCATCGCCGACGGGCGCATCTTTCACACAGCGCTGAACGACGCGGTGACAGTCAATGCCCTGTCATTCGCGACCACCACGAGCCGCTCGGATGGACTTCGCCGAATCGTCACGCACCGGGGCGCCCTCATCGCGCTCGGCGAGGCGAGCCTGGAAATCTGGGAAAACGCAGGCACCACGCCGTTCGCCTTCGCGCCGATCCGCGCCGATATCGACATCGGCTGCATTGCGGAGCACACGGCCGCAAGCGTCGGGGACTCGCTCCTCTTCGTGGACCATAACGGCGTCGTCCGCCAACTCACCGGGTCGGAGCCGCAGCGCATCTCCACACACGCCATCGAGCGCGCCATCGCCGCGCTGTCGTGGGACGAGCGGCGCGCGCTTTATGCCGTCTACACGCATTTCAACGGCCATGACTTCTATGCCGTCACGAGCCCCTACTGGACGTTCGAATTCGACCTGGCCACCGGGCTTTGGCACGAGCGGGCGAGCGGCGAACTCGATCACTGGACGGCGCGTGGGCATGCCTCTTTCAACGGCAAGGTGGTGATCGGTTCGGGCGTCGATGCGAGCCTTCACGTGCTCGACGATGCGTCTTATACGGCAAGCGGCCAACCTTATCTCTTTCTTGCGCAGTCGGCACCGCTGCATGCTTTCCCGAACGGCCTCATCGTCGACCAGCTCGACGTCGACATCATTCCGGGGGTCGGCATGACGAGCAACGACGAGGACACCGCCGACCCTAAGCTGATGCTCGACTGGTCGGACGATGGCGGCGTCACCTGGACCGGCGGGCGTGTCGCCTCCCTCGGCCGCGTGGGCGAGCTATTCACGGTAGCGAGTTTCCATCAGCTCGGCGCGGCGCCCCGCGGCGGTCGAACGTTTCGCCTCGCATCGTCGTCGCCGGTCATGCGCGGCATCCTCTCGGCGAAAGCGCGCGTGCGCGCCATCGCACCGTGAGGACGGCATCATGACCGGAAAGGACAACCTATTCAGTCCGTTCGGCTTTTCGGTCGATCGCAAGGGCCGCGTCGACAACAACACGCGCGCCTTTCTCTCGAAGTTCAAGGGACGCACCGGCCCAGCGATCGCCGATCTGGAAAGCGACGCTTCGTGGACCGGGATCGCGGCCACGGCAAATGCGCTCATCCGCGAATTTGTGGCGCAAGGCTGGACTGAAAAAGGCTTCGATTCGAACGAAACGGCCTATGCGAGCGCCGTCCGCGCCGTGACCATGATCCCCGCCGCAACCGAGTTCGCCTACGCGCCATATGAAGTTTTGCGCGACCAGGTCACGGCGGGCACTGAATATGTGGCGACGGAAAACGCCTTCAGCATTTATGAGCGCGATATGTGGCTCCTCGCCCATGCCGCCGCAAACAGGGCCGGGCGCATCGGCGGCGCGGCGTGCGACTGGGCCACTTCGCTCAATGTGATGCAAAGCCAGTTGCCGAATGTCGGCCTCGTGAACCTTTTCGTTTCGTGGTACGGCACCGATCTGCGCGCTGGCGAATGCATACTCGTGCCCGGCGTCACGCGCGCGAGCTTCGAGACCATGCCAGATCGCTGGAGTTGCGCGGGCATGTCGCGCGGCGAGGCGCATGTCGTCTCGCAGGTGGACGGCAACGCGGCTTTCGGCGGCACGCCGGACGACACATCGCTTGTCGCCTGCATCAAGGATCTGAAGGCGCGCAAGCTCGAAGTCGCCTTCACGCCGTTCATTCTGATGGACATCCCGGCGGGCAACGCGCTGCCGGACCCGCTTCGGGGCGGGGCGGGTCAACCGGTCTATCCATGGCGCGGACGCATCACGAAGGCTTATGCCACCGCGGACAGGTCGGCCGAGGTCGAGGCGGAAGTCGCAGCATTCGTCAGGCAGTATCGCGCCTTCGTCTTGCATTATGCGCAGCTCTGCGCGGATGCGGGCGGCGTGGATATCTTTCTGCTCGGCACGGAGCTTCGCGGCCTGACGTGGCTTCGCGGCGCGGAAGGGGGCTATCCTTTCGTGACGGCGCTGAAGCAACTGGCGGCGGACGTAAAGGCGGTTCTGCCGAGGGCCAGGCTCTCCTACGCAGCGGACTGGTCCGAATGGTTCGGCCATCAGCCGCCTGACGGCACGGGCGATGCTATCTTTCATCTCGATCCGCTGTGGACGGACCCGAACATAGACGCCATCGCCTTCGACAATTACTGGCCGCTGTCGGACTGGCGAGACGGCACGCCGAACATGGACCGCGCGCTGAAGGAAGACGGCACGCTGACGGCCAACACCGATTACGACTATCTGATGGGCAACATCAGAGGCGGCGAAGGCTACGACTGGTACTACGCCAGCACCGCCGACCGCGACGCCCAGGTGCGTTCGCCTATCACCGACGGCGGCTACCACAAGCCCTGGATCTATCGCTACAAGGACATATGGGGCTGGTGGGCGAACCCGCATTACGACCGCCTCGGCGGCATCGAGGCTGCGGAACCGACGGCCTGGGTGCCGCGCTCCAAGCCATTCTGGTTCACCGAACTCGGCTGCCCCTCCATCGACAAGGGATCGAACCAGCCGAACGTGTTCCACGATCCGAAATCGGCGGAAAGCGCCCTGCCTCATCACTCGACCGGCCAGCCGGACAACCTCATCCAGCGCCGCTACCTCCATTCGATGCTGCGCTTCTTCGACGAGACCGATGCCGCGTTCGAGGAGACGAACAACCCGCAAAGCACCGTCTATGACGGCCGCATGGTCGATGTGTCACGCATCATGATCTACACATGGGACGCGCGGCCCTATCCGTACTTTCCGCTGTTCTGGTGGGTCTGGAGCGACGCCGCGAACTGGGCTTACGGCCACTGGATCGCGGGCAAGCTTTCAACCTACGCCTTGCCGACGGAGCTTGACAGCATGGCCAAGACGACGACCTACGCGCCCCGCCACCCCTATATCGTGGACCCGGCGACGGGCAAGCTCGACAAGCAGTATGCGGATTTCTTCCAGAGCATCGAGTTCGTGAAGGGGAGCGCGATCGCAAACGTGCCGCTCGAACCGACCGTCTCGGAGGCAGCCGCCGCGATCAATTCGTTACTCGCGGTGCTCCGCGCGCAGAACAGGCTCGCCACATGAGCGGCGTCGTTCGACAGGCGAGCGAGGCCGATGCCGCCCGTTTCGTGGAACTGGCCTTGCGGTTTTATGCCGAGGAAGGTGCACGGCGCGCCGATCCACGCGCGCTCGCCCGTTTCGCCTTCGCGCAGATTTTCGAGCGAAACCGGGTGCTGCTGGCGGCGAAAGAGCCTGCGGTGGCCGTCCTCGCGGGCATGATCGCGCCGCACTACCTCACGGGCGAGCCGACCGCGTTCAAAACCGCCTGGTACGCGCAGCCCGGCGCGCGAGGCTACGGCGCATCTCTTTTGCGCGCCTTCGAGGCATGGGCGATTGAAAAGGGCGCGACGCGGCTCGTCGTTGCAGGGCGCATGCCCCGAACTCTCACGCTGCTCGAACGGCTTCGGTTTCAGCCCCTCGAAACAGTCTACGCAAAGGATCTTCCATGGCAGAAGCAGCAGTAACGGCCCTCCTCGGCGGCGCGACTTCGGCGGCGCGACTTCGGCGGCGGCCTCCTATCTCGGCGCGCAGACGACGGCGAAGGCCGCGAAAGAGGCAGCGGCGCTTCAGCAGAGGCGCTACGAACAGGCGGTGAGCTATCAGGAGCCCTATCTGACGGCGGGCACGAACGCGCTGGCACTCTACAACAATGCGACAGGCGCGAACGGATCGGATGCGCAATCAACGTATTACGAGAGTTTCAAGACCGATCCCGGCTTCACCGCAAGCGTGGATTACGGGTTGAGCAGGATCGAGGCATCCGCGGCGGCGAACGGCATGGGACTTTCCGGCAACACGCTCGCCGCGCTTCAGGATTACTCGCAGAAGTCGCTTTCGGATGCCTATCAGACCCGCCTGAACAATCTCTACAAGACGGCGACACTCGGCGCGGACGCGGCGAATGCGCTGACAAGCGCAGCCACGTCGAGCGCCTCGTCGACAAGCGGCGCTCTGCTCTCGGCGGCGTCGACCGAGGCGGCTGCCTTGACGAGCGCGGTCAACGCGCTAACCGGCTCCGCCAAAAACCTCGCCTCCTATTATTACGGCTCCTGATCCCCCTCCCCGATCCGCTGCCGTCCGGACCATCATCCGACGTGCATCGAACCAACAGGGGCATCGCATGTGACCGGCGGGCGCGCGCCCCTCGCCCTGCCCCTGTTCCGGTGAAGCCGGGGAAGGGAACGGTCACATCGCGAACGATCCGAACCAGATGAGAAGCGATGCGAAGCCCGCGAGGCCAAGCCCGACATGGGAGTAAAGCAATGCGACGCCGCCCTGCTTCGACCTTTGGGCGACGATCGGGGCGACGAAGCCCGAGAAAAGCGATAATGCGAACAGTCCCGCCGCTGCCGTGCCGAATTGTCCGACCGCCGCCGTCCCGCTCGGCGCCGCGCCCCGGATGAGGATCGCAACCTGCTCCAGTCCCGCCATGCCGAGGAGAATATGCGCGCCGAGAACAAGTTTCGCGGGGCGCCTGCGCTTCAGGAAAAGTGCGAACAGATACACCCCGAGCGCGGCGGCTGCGGTGGTAATCGTCAGGATGACGAAAGGAATAAATTCCGGCGACATTGGCTCCCCTTCAGCCTGATGCGAGGCTGATCCTCGACTTCGACCAATTCCAGTTTCTTTGGAACCGCTCTGGCTCGAACGTGTCTTTACCATCGAACGCGGCGCTCGTTCGTCCGTCAACCCGAACATTGTCTCCAACGGGCATAGCGGGCGTCGTCCTCGGCGGGTGCGGACGGCCGCGTTCATCGCATCCCGCTTCAGGAAGAAACGAACTGGAGCAAGCAATGAATTTTCGTTACGGGCCGTGGGCCCGCACTTTCCATTGGACCATCGCACTTCTTGTTTTCTTCATGCTCGCGCTTGGCGCGTATATGACGAAGGGCATCGGCCCTGACGATCCGATACGCGGCCAGCTTTACAGCCTTCACAAGGCGACCGGCGCGCTCATTCTTTTTCTGGTGCTGATACGCCTCCTCGTGCGCTTCAACAACGCCCCTCCGGTCCTCGACGATCAGCCGGCGCTGATACGGGTCGGCTCTCGGTTGAACCATTACGCGCTATATCTCATGCTTATCGCGCAGCCTCTGATCGGTATTTTCCTCTCCCAGGCTGCCGACCGGCCGGTGAGCTTCTACGGACTGTTCACGCTTCCCAAACTCATCGCCCCGCAGCCCAAGCCCGTGGTAGAAAACCTCGCCGCCGCGCACCAGATCGGCGCGGGCATCCTCGTTTTACTGATCGGACTGCACATCGCGGGCGCGCTGTATCACTGGCTCATCAAGCAGGACGGTGTCATGCGCCGCATGGCCTGGTGGTAAACGCTTCCGGGCGATGACATCGTGCTCGTTCTTTCGTTGCCGCATCGCGCCGGTCCGTGACAGCGAAGATGATATCCGTCAAGGTGATGCCGCGAATGCGAGATTCGCGAGCATCATGGACATGAGCGAGACGGCATGACCACCGAATCCCCGGATCAAACCCTGCTTCTCACCGTCGATGACGGTATCGCCCGAATTACGATCAACCGTCCCGAGGCGCGTAACGCTTTCACGTTCGAGATGTACGAGAAACTCGCGGAAGCGTGCGAGACCGCGAATGCGGATTCGTCGGTTCGGGCGCTGATCATCACGGGCGCGGGCGACAAGGCGTTTTCCGCCGGAACCGACATCTCGCTGTTTCGCGCGTTCCAGAAGCCGGAAGACGCCATCGGCTACGAAAGCTTCATGGAGCGCGTGCTTTCGGCCATCGAAACCTGCCGCGTTCCGACAATCGCAGCCATCGCGGGCGCATGTACCGGAGGCGGCGGCGCTATCGCTGCATGCTGCGATCTGCGCATCGGCACAGCCAACGCGAAGTTCGGCATTCCCATCGCGCGCACGCTCGGAAACTGCCTCTCGGTCGCCAACCTTGCGCGGCTCTCGGCCTTGATCGGCATCGCTCGGGTCAAGCACATGATCCTCACCGCGCGGCTGATCGAGGCGGATGAAGCGTTCACCATCGGCCTTTTGAACGAGGTCGTTCCCGACCGCGCTGCCCTGGATGCGCGCGCGACGCAGCTTGCCGCTGAAATCGCGAGCTTCGCGCCGCTCACGCTTCGCGCTACGAAGGAAGGCTTGCGGCGCGTTCAGGCGATGAAGCATCACGTCGACGATCAGGATCTGATCCTCATGTGCTACATGAGCGAGGACTTTCGCGAAGGGATGGCGGCGTTTCTCGCAAAGCGCAAACCGGACTGGAGCGGCCGGTAGGTCTTTCTGCAAGCGCAAGGGCGGTGTCCGTTCGTGCTTTCATCGTCGTGCCCGGCCTGACGACGCGCAGGCCGGGATCAATGACGCTCTACTGGCACTCCCGTCCCGGACCGGTTTCGCGAAGCAGCGAAAGCATGCAGTTTCGTGTCTTCACGTTGTGGGCGGAGTATATCTGCCCATCGAGGAACGCCTGAAGCGGCGGCGACACCCACCAGCTGAGCGACACGCTTTTGTACTGAGCCTGCTCCCTTGTCTTTTCGCGGATGCGCATAGCGCGCTTCTGTTCTTTAGCGACCTCGTCCTTGTTCGAGAACTTGAGGATTTCCTTCAGAAAGAAATTCTCTCTCGGCTGCGGGCAGATGCTGATCTGCGCGACAGAACGGACGCCGCCGTTCAGCTGCTTCACCCGATCCGGCAGCTCGACGATGGTTCCGTAACCGCGCGCGATGCGCGTTGAATTCAGCGTCAGGATGTCCGAGACGGCGGCGCCGGGCCGGAAGTCGGCCTGATCGGGGATGCGCGGACTGGTGCCGGGATCGCTTCCGAGGCCGCAGACGCTCGTGTCCTTGAACCAGTCGGGCTCGCTCGATACCTGAAGAATGAAGGGCTTCAGCCTGCCGTCCTCCGCCTTGAGGGCGGCGGCGATTTCAAACGCGGTCACGGCGCCGGAATTGTCGTAATAACCGCCGTCCACAACGCTGTCGACGATCTGGGCGCGCCTGTCGCGGATGCCCGCATGCGGCGACACGAAGGGCGAGCGCGAACTCACACCTGCCGCCGAACTGAGGCGAACGTCGACCGAAACGGGCTTCCTGTCCTTGCAGCGAGCGCCAGCCACAGGGCTGAAAAACGACGGAAGAGCGCGGGCGATCTCGTCCAGCGTGCCGACCTCGGGATAGGCGTTCGTGTTCGGATCGCGATAGGGCGAGCAGAGGAGTTCATGCAGGTCGTAAGCGTCGATGAAGAGCGCGTTGCCGGTCTTGGTTGGCTCGGTCATCCTGACCGGCGTCACGATCACGCGGCGGCCGGTTTCGTTCGATGCGGCGTTGAGAAACAGCAGCGGCGTCCAGCTCGCGGGTGTCGGAGCCATGGCAAGGAGCGGTCCCGACAAGGGCGATGTTGCGCGCGATGTGCCGTAGACGCCATTGAAGGCGTCTTCCCACGCCGTTTCGAGAACGCCTGCCCTGTCCAGCACGAAAGGCAGCCGCGACAGGGTCAGCACGTCGCGGGCGAGGAAACCGATGGAAACCGGCGAGATGAAATCGTTGGAGAGTGCAGCCTGAAGCGCATCCTTGTATCCCACGAAATCGGTGAGGAAGGCGCGGGTCAGCGGCTCTGCGCCGCCGCTCGGCTCCCGCTCTGTGTTGGCAGCCTCAAGATTGGCCGTTGCGACGTTCGGAAACCAGAGCCGCTGGCGAAACAGCGCGGCCTTCAGATCCTCAGTGCTCGTCGCCTGATGCGTCTTCAGCGCGCTTGTGTAGAAGGCCGCGCCGACGGAACTGCCCGAGACGCTCGAAATTGCAAAAAGCTGGAGATGGAAAGGCCGCCCCGCGCTGATCTTCGCACGCTCCAGGCTGTCATCTTCGAGTGAGCCGAGCACGCTGGCGAGAAGGAAAGCCGCGCGGCTCCCGCCGCCCTCGCCCGAAACGATGATGGGGCGCGGGCAATCGGCAAGTTCCTTTGCGTCGGGCGCGAGCCATTCACAGCCGCGCGCGTCCCAGCCGCTGGCGGTCTTCCAACCCTTGACCGCGTCGGCGAAGAGGGCAGGACGAAGCGAAGGCCGCTGGTCTTCCGCAATCCTGGCGACACGAACGTCATGCCCGTCGCCGACAAAAAAGGTAAGGCCGATGGCGACGACGACGAGCGCCGCGATGAAGGGAAACTGGAAGCGGTTCGAAAGCAGCGCCAGGAACGCGATGAAAGGCAGCCACGCGCCGAACACCACGAACAGGAAAGAGGCGCGTTTCAGGTAGAGCGTATCGCCGATGAAATCGAGCGCCTGCTGGATGCCGGGGCTGGACGTCAGATCCGGGAACGAAAACAGCTGCTGCACCGTCTCCGAATAGGAGAGGAAGTGGATCGCGACGAGGACGAGCAGGAACACCGTGAGGCGGATCATGTACCGCCACATGAATTCCTTCACGCGCTGCGCGGCGATCCAGGTCTCCATGCCGAGCCATGCCGGTTTCAGCCCGGATAGATGGATGTCCATGGCCTGAAGGTCTGGCGTGGTCTTTCGCGTCAAACGTTCGATGCGGATCAGGGAGCGCTTGAAGCCTTCGGCGTCCTTGACCTCCCGCCGGGCCATCGCGCGCCCGTAGCCGCGCAGGAAAACGTCGCGAAAGATCACCAGCAGCAGCACGACAGCGGTGGCGACAAGAAGGGTGATGAGATGCGCTTCAAGCAAGCGGCGGATCGGCGCTTCGTATTTGTTGCCGCCGTCCTGCAAAGGTACGGGCAGATTGTTCGCCGCTGCAACGATGCCGACGAGCACCGCGATGAAGGCGAAGACGACGAACAGACTCGGCAGCCGGAAGATGTAGAATTTGAAACGCGCTTCGTTGTCGATGCCGATGACGTCGTAATTCTGCTGGAGCAGGAGCCGCGACGTGAAGACGAGCGGCAGCGCCCAGATGAAGATGCCGATAGCGTAGAAGCCAGCCCAATAAACGATCTCCTGCGCCAGATAGGGCCGCGCGTCGAACAGCAGATCCTGCACCTGCGGCAGGCTAGAAAATGCGAAAAACGCGATGACGAGGCTCAGCACGCTGAAGAACGAAATGCCGACGGTCGCCCGGATGAAGAGCCGGATGCGCGAAACCCGCCTTGGGGCTTGAACGCCCGGCGCCGGCTGGCTCGTGGGTGGGGAAGCTGTCTCGGTTTCCAACATACGGCCCGCGCTCCTGGCTGAAACGGCTTAAGGAATGCGCGAGACTTGACGCATGCGTTCGTCCCGATCATGGCGAGAGGCACACGGAGCGATCAATTTTGAGGGATTTGTCACAAATTGTCGCGAACTGTATCTTCGCAGCGTCCTTTCTCGACCGAACGCTTTCAGAACGCGTGCACAGGCGCTATCGCGAGTCCGAAGAAGGCCGGGTCTTCCTTCAGCATCAGGGCGATGGGGACGGTTTTGAGCCGCTCCGACATCGGCCCCTTGTTCTCGAACGCGGCCCGCATCGCGCGCGGATCGGTGGCGGCGCAGCCCTTGGCGACGCTACCGACGAGGAAAACACCGTCCCACGCCGTATAGGCGAGCGTCAGGTCCCCGAGCACGCTTCCGGTAATTTCGGAGAAAAGCCGAACCGTCGCCGCCGCGGCGGGATCACGCGCAGAATTTGCGCAGATGTCCCGGGCGGAAAGCCCGTCGTCGCGGCCATGCAAGGCGGCGTGAAGATGAGCTATACCGCGCCCCGACAACGCATGCTCGACGGATGGAAAGGCGAGCCGAAGCTCGGCGGCATCGTCCGGCAGGCGCAGCGACATATGGCCCGCCTCGCTCGGGCAGGAGGCCCAGACCTTTTCCATCCTGAAAAGAGCCGCCGCGCCGAAACCCGTGCCGATATTGGCGATGAGAAGACGCCTCGCCCGCGAAAGATCCGGCGCCGGGCCGCTAAGCAAGGCATAATCTCGCTCCGTCAGCGTAAGCGCGCCGTACGCTGCCGCCTCCACATCGTTCAAAAGCGTGCAAGGCGCACCCGTCTCCGCTTCGACATCCGCTTCGCGGATCGTCCAGGCGATGTTCGTCAGGTGAATTTCGCCGGCTGCCACAGGCCCGGCCGCTCCGATGGCGACCGAAGCGCAGCCTTCAAGCCCGCCCGTTTCCGTCGCGTAGGCTCGCATGGCATGAATGAAACTCTCGAAGCGCGCGCCCAGATAAGCACGCCGCTCCGAAAACACGAGGCCGTCGAACACGCGCGCGAAACGCACATTCGTGCCGCCGACATCGGCGATGAGCCGCCACGTCACGCCACAACCTCTGGCGCGCCTTCGGCCAAGACTTCGAGGAAGCTCCTGCGCCAGTAAGCGACATCATGCCGGCGAATGCGCGATATCAGCGCCGAGTGGCGCTCCTTGCGCTCTTCGAGCGGCATCCGAAGCGCGCTTTGCATCGCGGTCGCCATGTCATCGATGTCGTACGGGTTCACGATCAGCGCCTCTTCGAGTTCCTCAGCCGCGCCCGCGAATTTCGACAGCACGAGCACACCCGGATCTTCCTCATCCTGCGCGGCCACGTATTCCTTGGCAACAAGGTTCATGCCGTCGCGAAGCGGTGTGACAAGGCCGACCTCGCTGCCGCGGAACAACGCCGCCAGCGTATCGCGCGGCATGGCCCGGTGAACGTAGCGCAAAGGCGTCCAGTCGAAATCGCCGAACTCGCCGTTGATCGCCCCGGAAAGGCCTTCCAGCTCCTCGCGAATGTTGGCGTACGCTTCCACCTCGATGCGGGTCGGAGGCGCAATCTGCATCAGCGTCACGGCCTTCCAGTGTTCGGGATGCATTTCAAGAAACTTGCGAAACGCCTTGAAGCGCTCGGGCAGCCCCTTGGTGTAATCGAGGCGGTCGACGCCGATGATGTGCGAGCGCACGACCGTGCGCCGGTTCAGTCGCTCGATCTGCGAAGCGGCTTCCGCCGTCTGCGCCGCGTTGGCAAATTCGTCGACATCGATGCCGATGGGAAAAGCCCGCGCGATAACGGTCCGGCCATAAGCGCGAACCCTGCCTCCATCGAGGATCTCGCCGTGAGCATGATTCTCGATGAAGCGGTGGAAATTGCTGACGTCGTTTTCGGTCTGGAAGCCGATCACGTCGAACTGGAACAGCGCCTCGACAAGCCATTCATGCGTCGGGATGGCCTGGAGCAGCTCCGGCGGCGGAAATGGAATGTGGAGAAAGAAACCGATCCGCTGCTTCGCGCCGAGCGCACGCAATTCGCTGGCGAAGGAAATCAGGTGATAGTCATGCGCCCAGATGATGTCGTCGGGCGCGAGAAGCGGAGCCAACGCCTTAGCGAAGGCGCGATTGACGCGCTTGTAACCCTCGAAATAGGCGGGTTCGAACTGCACGAGGTCGAGCCGATAATGGCAAACCGGCCAGAGCACCTTGTTCGCGAAGCCGAGATAATATTCCTCGTAGTCCCGCTCTGTCATCGGAATGGTGGCGGTCGTCACCGCGCCATTGACGTTCAGCGAAACCGTGGCCGGCTCGCTTTCCCCGGCGAGCTTGCCGTCCCACCCGAACCAGATGCCGCCGACCGTACGCAGGGCATCGCCGAGTGCGACGGCAAGCCCCCCGGACTGCACCTGAGCTTCGAGATCCGCGACACGGTTCGAAACGATGATGAGACGGCTCAAACGAAAGCCTCCCACGGCTTGGACAGGCGCGTTGCCCCGTTGATGATGCCGACCATGGAATAGGTTTGAGGGAAATTGCCCCAGGCCGCGCCAGTGACCGGATCGGTATCCTCAGACATAAGTCCCAAATGGTTACGGGCATTCAAAAGAGACTGGAAAATTTCCCGCGCTTCTTCTCTTTTTCCGGTGCGGGCCAGGGCGTCGAGCCGCCAGAAGGCGCAGATATTGAAGGCCGTTTCCGGAAGCCCGAAATCGTCGGCGGCTTCGTAACGCATCATGAACGGACCGCGACCCAACACCTTTTCGAGTTGGGTGACGGTGGAGAGAAAGCGCGGGTCCTGTCCGTCGATGAAACCGAGTTCGCCCATCAGAAGCACGCTTGCGTCAAGGTGTTCGCCGCCAAAGCTCTCAACGAAAGCCTTGCGCTTGTCCGACCATGCGCAAGTAACAATCTTGTGCCGAATAAGTTCGGCCCTCTCGCGCCAGAAAGCGACACGGTCGTGCTCGCCGACATAGGACGCGAGCTTCGCGAGGCGGTCGCAAGCGGCCCAGCACATGACGCTTGACGAGGTGTGGACGCGAGCGCGGTTCCGCAGCTCCCAGATGCCCGCGTCGGGGACATCGTACAGCTTGAACGCCTGCTCCCCGACATGTTCGAGCCGGCGAAAGTCATCCACACCCGCGCGCGTCAGCAGGCGCTTGTCGATGAAGGCCTGCGCCGCGCCGAGGATGAGATTTCCGTAGGTGTCGTGCTGGAAATGTTCGTAAGCCTGATTGCCGACCCGCACCGGACGATTGTCCACACCGCTTTTGCTCTGAAAACCGGGCAAGGACGCTGCCGTGCTTTCGAACAGGTCCTTTTCGAGCGCGATGCCATAGACAGGCTGGATGTGCCCGTCCGATGAAGCGACGATGTTCATGATCCAGCGATAATAGTTTTCCAGCGTGCGGCCAGCCGAGAGACTGGTCAGCGCCCGGATCACGAAATAAGCGTCTCTTACCCAGCAATAGCGGTAGTCCCAATTCCGTCCCGTGCCCGGAGCTTCGGGAATGCTCGTCGTCATCGCCGCGACGATGGCGCCCGTCGGTTCATAGGAACAGAGCTTCAGCGTAATGGCCGCGCGGATAACCGCTTCCTGCCACTCCGGCTGAAGCGCCAGTCTGCCGCTCCAGTTCTTCCAATAGACGGTCGTCTGTTCCTCGAAGTCGCGCGCAATGTTGAAGGGGCTGTCAGTGAGCGTCTCGTCCGGTCCCATCACGAAATGGATCGGCTCGGTGAGATTGAACACCGTTTCTTCCAGCACATAGTCGACAGGCGCGTCGGTGGTGACGCGCGTGGTCATGTCGGGACCGACGAAGCGGATATGGTTCGACCCGGATGTGATCTGCGGCTGGACCGCGCCATAGCGGAAACGGGGCTTGATTCTCACTCGAATGCGCGGCGAGCCGTCCTTGACGGTAACGGTGCGGATCAGCGTCTTGGGACGGAACGGGCGATTTCGCTTGTAGAAGCGCGGAATGAAGTCCGTGACTTCCACGGAGCCGCTTTCCGCATGCAGCACGGTCTTCAGAATGGCCGTGTTGGGGACATAGAACTGCTCGGTCGATTTCAAACCCGGCATCTCGATCGTGAAAGCGCCGTCGTCGGGATTGCCGCTCTCGCTGCCGAGAAGCTGATGGAACACCGGATCGCCATCGAACCGCGGAAGGCAGCACCACACGATACGCGCATTTTTGTCGACGAGGGCGCTGATATTACAGTTTCCGATAAGGCCCAGATCGAGATTAGCCATGAAATTCAAAGTCCTTCGAATGTGTCGGCAGTAGCGGAGAGCCAGGAGAGAAACGACGGCACGTCCGGAACGCGATATTGCGCGGCGCTTTCGCCAGGACCGACCTTCGCGGTGATGCCACCCAAGGCGTTCACGACGATCATTGCGTCTTCGTCCGTTGCGTCGTCACCGGCAAAAAACGGGACACGGCCCTGAAACGGCTGTTGCTGCATGAACAGGCCGATAGCCGTTCCTTTTGTCGCGCGGTGCAGCCGAAGCTCGACGACCATCTTGCCGTGCGTAAGGATGAAGCCCGGCAGGGGATCCGCCAGTTCCCTGACAAGCGCCAGACACAGCGCTTCAAGCTCCGGGCGCAGACGATAATGGAGTGCGAGCGCGCCCCGCTTTTTTTCGAGCAACAGTCCCGGATTTTGAGCGACGAACTCGGCAAGCAGGCTTTCGATGCGCGCGCCAGCGGCTTCATCCGAGGCCTCGGTAAGCCTGAAACCGCCTGCATCCCTCAGTTCGTAACCGTGAACGCCCGCGACCGGAAGTCTGAGCGGTGAAAGAAGCCTGTCGATGGTGCCGATCTCGCGGCCCGTTACGATGGCGACCGCTCCGCCCGTGCTGGCGGAAAGGCTCGCGAGGGCAGCGGGCATGCGCGGATCGACAACAACCGCCGTGGGCGTATCAGCGATCTCGGTCAACGTGCCGTCGAAATCGAGAAAGAATGCGTAGGCGCCGACGTTACTCAGGCTCGGCAGAAAATCCATGGGCAACGTCCGGGAGGCTCGACCGCTCGGACTATCAGCTAGGAACGAGCAGGCGGGGGTGTCAAGTGAAGGCAAGCTCAATTTCTCCGGGCAAAAAACGAAAGCCGGCTGACGCATGAAGAAATTACGTGCCGTCAGGATGTGCGGATAGAAGCATAAAGTGCTGATTTTATGGCATTATTTGTGAAGCCCTAGCTTCTGGCGAACGATGTGCCAGACATCGCAGACGGGTTTGAAACCGAGCTTTGCATAGCAGCGGTTTGACGCTGGATTGCGCTTGTCGACGTAAAGGCAGGCATGAGCGCGGCCTTCGGAAAATATCTGTCTCGCGACGATTGCGGTGATCGTGCCTGCATACCCGCGCCGGCGAAATGCTGGCGGCGTATAGACGGAATTGATTGCGGCCGCTGTGCGGTTGCGCCGACCTATCGCCGCCATGGAAACCGGCGCACTGTCAGCGATCAACACCCAGTGGCGGTTTTCGCCAAGCGTCGCGCGAAGCCGTTCATCCGAGGGGACGGCTTCGTGCGGGATTGCCTCGCGGATGAATTCCCCGATCCAATCCCGAAAAAGCGGCAGGTCCGGCGCTGCCAACAATCGGGAAAATCCCTTAACGCTCGGCACCGCCGGTTCATGATCGAGCGAAAGGATCTGTTGCGGAATTTCCTCGGCAAACACGATCCCGTGCTTGCGAGCGCGTTCGGCGAACTGGTGCGCTGTGTCGCCGGTGCCAACGACGCCCGGATAGTCGAGGTCGGCAGTCAGATCGGCGAAGTTGCGGCATTCATCTGGCGAGAGATTGCATAGAAGCAACGGGAAGCCCGGCGTCTGAAGTGCGCACGCACCTGGATCGCCAAGCGTCCAGTACTTGATGCCGCCCGCATCGCCCTGGGCGCGCAGCCGTTCGATGATGCTCAGCGGCAAATTGTGCCGGACAGCGTCAACTTCGAGCGCCGCGTGATGGAAATCGGCAAAATCGATCGGAGTCATCGGCCTCCCCCTGACATCGCGATGCCCGTGCGCCGCCCAAGCGGAAGCGCGCGCTCGCGCGAACCGTTTGTGCGAGCCGGTCCAAACGGTTCGCACCGCATGCCCCGAAGCTTTAACACAACAATGGAGATCACGCATGGTTACGCGCTTGCGTTACCCGAAGGGGTACCAGTTTTTCGATAGCAACGGCGATCCGCTGGCTCTGGGCAACCTGTATTATTATCAGGCCGGGACGACCACTCTTCAGGATACATATTCCGACGATGAAGGAACCGTCTCGAACACGAATCCGCTCGTGCTCGACGGCTCGGGCCGTCTGACGACGGATGTCTATCTCGGCGCGACTGCGGACTACAAGGAGGTGCTCGTCACGTCCTCCGCTACGGTCTCGCCCTGGCCTGCCGACAACATTCCGCATGCGTCCGCCTCCGATAGCGGCGGCACGGATCTCGGTGCCTCTTACACTGACACCGCCGTCAACCTGACGAGTTCCACCGGCTCCGGCATCGCCATCGCCGCCGCTACCACCAGCACTGCCGGTGTTCTTGACAGCGCTCGCGCCACCAAGATCGACGGCCTCGCCACGGTGGCGGCAACGGGCAGCTATGCGGACCTCGTCGACAAGCCTTCTCTTGGCGCATTGGCATCTCTGTCGTCGGTCAATGATGCGAACTGGTCAGGCACGCCGCTGTCCATCGCCAACGGCGGCACGGGGGCCAGTACGGAAGCCGGTGCCCGGTCTGCTCTCGGCCTTGCTGCCGTCGCATCGACCGGGAGCTACAATGACCTCTCCGACAAGCCGACAATTCCATCGGCTTATACGCTCCCGACCGCGAGCGCATCGCTTCTGGGCGGCGTTAAAGTCGGCTCGGGGCTCGCAATCAACGCTTCTGGCGTGCTCAGCGCGACTAGGGGCGGCGGCGGCACGAGCCCCTTGTTCGATGTCACCTCTTACGGGGCAGACCCGAGTGGCGCCGCAGACAGCTATGCCGCTATTGCCGCCGCTATTGCTGCCGCTTCCGCCGCAGGCGGCGGCGTAGTCTACTTCCCCGTCGGTATTTACAGGACGACACAGGTCATATCCGTGCTCGGTGGGGTATCACTCACGGGGGTGTATGGCCAATCCATCATCCGACCCGCAGCCTCTCTCCCTACCAAGACTATTAACGGCATCGGCGTAGCGGCAAGCATAGCCTGCATGTACGCCAATAGCGGGGTCTCCGATTTGGTTGTGGATCTCAGAACAAATTCCTGCACCGCAAATGGTATTCAGGCGGGCGAATATGGTGCTTCCAGCAAGCCGGACAATATTCGGGTTACGGACAACACCGTCATAGGCTGGGATACTCACCAATATCTGATATACGGGAAGCTCTGCACCAACATCTATGTAGTCGACAATAAGGTCGTCGGGCTCTCTTCCGGCACCCCGACGAATGAAATCGTCGGCATCGAACTATTCGGGGTAGACGGGGCACTCGTCATCGGCAACCAGGTCAACAACACGTCGGTAGGTATTCTGCTTAAAAGTCAGAACGGCATTACCGGCAGCTACGTGAAAAGCGCCACGGTTTTCGGTAACGATGTCCGCACAGCCCAACAGGGCATCATGCTGTCCGCAACTCCCGGCGGCGACTTCGACTTGGTCACCGTTATCGGAAACCGCGTCGTGGACATGAAGACCGCCAACGCGAGGGGCATCAAGATCGAAAACAACGGTGCGGCCCTGCGGTCTGTCACCGTGACCGGTAACGTCTTTGAAGGGACGGAAAGAACGCTTGTCGATGTCTACTTCGCTACCGGCACCGGCGCAACTTCGGCTGGCTTGTCGATAACGAATAACACGCTCACCGCTGCATCGAATTGCGACTCCTACGCGAACTTCACGGCATGCGCCGGCGTTGTCTTCACTGGAAACAACCTGACGGGCGGCGGCGCATATTATGGCGTATCGTTCAGCGCGGCATGCAACAACATCGATGTTTCCGGCAATGTGATGCAGGGGTCACGCCGCCGCGCGGTTCATATCGAGGGCGGATGCTCGAACATATTCATCCGGGACAATCGCTTCTCCGGCTATGACAGTTCGGGAGCCGGAGACGTGGGGGCCCTCGTGGACACAGCCGTGCCGTCGAAGGGCATCCATATCGACCGCAATCATTGGCAGCCCACGACGCCGAATGTGAATTACGTCGTCAATACGACGGGGGCAACGCGCCCGAGCAGCAGCGATCCGGCATCGACGTGTCTGGATAACACCATCGACTTCACCCGCAGCCGCGCGCTGTTCGTCACCGACAGCGCCACCCTGGTGGGCCGCCGCGTGTCTGAAGCGCCCGCTTCCGCAACCGCAATCGGAGATCGCGGAGACTGGTTCGAGGACGGGAGCTACCGTTACGTGTGTTCCGCCGCGTCGACCTGGCGTCGCGTGGCTCTGGCTAGCTGGTAGGCGGCTCCGAGCGCGTGCGAAGATATCGGTCAGATAGCGCGCTCGGCACACACAAAGGCGGCGCTTGCGGCGACAGGTAACGCCAGATCCACCCATCCCGCAACGCGACGCCGACCTTCAGGCTGACAAGCGAACGATAGTCCTTTGGAGCCGGTCGACGACCGGCTTTTTCCATTTATGGGAGGTGCACCATGGCGGCTGGCAATTTCGAACGCTGTCTTGCCATCACGCTCAAATGGGAAGGCGGGTATTCCAATCACCCGGACGATCCGGGCGGCCCTACCATGCGCGGCGTGATTCAGCGTGAATACGACGCCTGGCGGAAAAGGCGGGGCAAACGAGCAAGGCCGGTCCGGCAGATCGAGGACGGCGAACTTCGCGCGATCTATCGCGAAAATTACTGGGATGCGATGGCCTGTGAGGCGCTGCCGGCCGGGCTCGATCTCTGCGTTTTCGACGCGGCGGTGAACTCGGGCCCTGGCCGCGCGCGGCAGTGGCTCGAACAGGCGAAATACATCGACGCCTATTGCGACGCGCGGCTCGCCTTCCTCCAGCGGCTTGGGCGACTGTGGCGCGTTTTCGGAACCGGCTGGGCGCGCCGCGTGTCCGGGATCAGGATCGACGCGCGCACCATGGCGGGCCAGCCGGAGGCGCAGTTGCATTTCGACGAAACCCTTCATGCCGGGATGCGCGGTCGAGAGGTTCGCGCGCTTCAGGCGCGGCTTCGGGCCCTCGGTTATCCGGCCGGAGCGGTGGACGGGATTTTCGGTGCGCAGACCCATCGAGCCGTCGTGCTTTTCCAGTACGATAATGGCCTCGACGGCGAGGCGGGCGTTTGGCGCCCCGGGTACGGCAAGGCGCTCGCGGAGGCCGCGCCGATGCTGCCGAGGCGGCGTGAAGTTTCTCGGCGCGATCTCGAAGCGGCAGGCGACAAGCCGCTGCACCAGATGAACCTGCTGCAACGCATCTTCGCGTGGCTTTTCGGGACTGTGGCGGCAACCGAAACCTTTTCCGGCGACAGCGTTCTCGACAGCATCAGCGGCGCGCGCGCTGCGCTCGAACCGCTTCAGGGCGTGATCGCGTGGGCCTCGACAAATCGCTGGCTGCTTCTCTGCGCCGTCCTCGTGGCGGCCATAGCCCTGCTCCGGCTCATCCGAAGCGAGCACGTCAAGGCCTACCGAAACTTCGACTATCAAGGCGCTTCCGCCCCCACTGCCTCAACCGACTGACCGGAGCCAGACACATGAACGCGCTTCTTGCTTTCATTTCATCGTCTTGGGGAAGCCTTGCGGCCTTGGCAGGAAAGCTCGGCGTCTCTGTGGGCGCTCTTGCCTTTCTCGGGCCGCTGGCCCCGATCGTCTCTGGCGTCGCGCAATTCGTCGGCGCGCTCGTGGCCGCCATCGGGGAAATCCTCGCGTCGCTCTCGAAAAGTGCCGAGGGTCGGGTTGCGCTGGCCGTCCTGGCAGCGACACTCGGGCTTCTTTATCTGCGGCACCATTACATCGAAGAGGGGCGAACCATCGAGCGGACGCGGATCGCCGCCTCGCAAAAGCCTTGCCCGGCGGCAAAGGCGGAGAGGCGCGCACGATGACTATCCCCGATGACGGACGGCCCTCGGCCATCCAGCCGGTTGCCGCAACCGGTGCCAACGGTCATCACGGTGCCGTCCCGCTCAGCCGGATTTATCTGCCGTTCGCGATGGTTCTGACGTTCGGCGGCTTTCTGGTCGTTGCCGGATACACGGTTGGCGGCGTCATGTCGGGTCTAGCGCGCGACAAGACAGAGACGGACACCCGCCTCGGCGCGATCGAAAAGGAAATGACCGCCATAAAAAACATTCTGGCCGACCGCTCACTTTGTGTACGGCCGAAATAACACGTTGCCGCGACGAAACGATGCGTGAAAGCCGCATTGTTTCGTCGCTGGCCGAACTCGACTGCTTGGACGCGAAAGCCCTAGATGGATTCGCTCAGATCTTTGGCCGCGCGGAAAGCCACCTTCTTGCTGGCCTTGATTTCAATCGCCTCGCCCGTGGCCGGGTTACGGCCCGTGCGGGCTGCGCGCTTGCGCACTTCAAGCGTGCCGAGTCCGGCGATGCGGATGCGGGCGCCTTTTTTCAGATGCTTGCCGATGCTGGAGACAGCTTCCGACAGAACCTCGTTCGCCTGCTTCTGGGAAAGGCCGTGGGTCTCGGCGACTTCCGTCGCGAGCTGACGAAGCGTCACGATCTCTGCCTTCTCGGGCTTTGCGGGCGCTGCCGCCTTTGCCGCTGCCTTGGGTTTGGCCGCCTCAGATTTCGCAGCCTTGGCCGCAGGCGCCGCTTGCGTTTTCGACATCTCGAGTTCCTTCTTGATTCATGCCTTGGAAAGAGAAATCCGGGCGTCCGTTACCGATGGCTGATCAAACAAACCCATCCCTTTGAGTGCAATCGATGTTGTACGTTCGATCCACCGGGTCAAGAGCACTGATTGCGATTTAGGCCAACAGAATCAGGTCTAAATGGCCATTTGACGCAACGCAACCTTCGAGCCGTGTAGCGCCGCGCGTCAACAACCTTTTCGAGCGAGATGCAGGCCAAATGCTGGTTGCACGGTAATTTTGTAACAAAGTGTGGTTTTTTGGCCCGAAAAACCCTTGTTTTAAGGGAGTTTTCCGCAGCGCTGTTAACAGACCGTCTCGCAATCGAAGCTGCTTGACACGAACGCCGGGCACAAATAGAACATATAGCGAACGCCATTTCGTTGTACCCAACCTGTGTGGAAAAGCGGATCGTGCGGGTACAGTTGTGTTTTGGGCGCTGACGCTTCATGTAAACTCCGCAGCGACTCAATGTTTGATGAAAGGGGCTCTCATGGCGGGCTCGGTAAATAAGGTCATTCTTATCGGCAATCTCGGGGCCGATCCCGAAGTGCGCCACACACAGGATGGCCGTTCGATCTGCAATCTGCGGCTTGCGACGACCGACACGTGGCGCGACAAGCAGACCGGCGAACGGCGTGAAAAGACGGAATGGCATAGCGTCGTCATCTTCAACGAGCAGCTCGGCAAGGTCGCGCAACAGTACCTGCGCAAAGGCGCGAAGGTTTATGTCGAAGGCCAGTTGCAGACGCGGAAATGGCAGGATAATTCGGGAAACGACCGTTACACGACGGAAGTCGTCCTGCAGAACTATAACGGCCAGCTCACCATGCTCGACGGGCGCGCAGGCGGCGCCGGCGGCTATGAAGGCGGCAGCGGTTTCAACGAAGGCGGTGCGAGCTTCGACCGGGGCGACAGCGGCCGCAGTGGCGGAGGCGGCTTCCGAAGCGGCGGCGGCACGGGCGGCGCGAAGCCGCGCGATGCGGGGCAGCCGAAGCCCTTCGACAAGGATCTCGACGACGAGATTCCATTCTAGCGCATGCTGCCGTTGAGTGGCTTTCGCGCGATGACGATCATCGCAGAGCGCAAAAACAAAAACAGGCGTCTCGCGAAAGGCAAATGGACGGCGTCCTTGTCCTCGCGGGGTTCAGCCTGTAAATTCCGACCAGGTTAGCGGCTGTTCTCGCCGTTTTTTATCTTTTCACAACGCCAAGGGTCAGGTTTTGGCAGATCCGTCAGACGGCAACAAGGGCGATCGCGGAGCGGGGGACATTCGTCCCATCCTCATCACCGACGAGATGAAGCGCTCCTACCTCGATTACGCGATGAGCGTGATCGTGTCTCGCGCGCTGCCCGACGTTCGCGACGGGCTGAAGCCCGTTCATCGCCGCATTCTCTTCTCGATGAGCGAGAACGGCTACGCGTGGAACAAGCCCTACCGCAAATCCGCGCGCGTCGTCGGCGACGTCATCGGTAAATATCACCCCCACGGGGATCAATCGGTTTACGACGCGCTCGTCCGCATGGTGCAGGACTTTTCCATGCGCGTGCCCCTCATCGACGGGCAGGGAAATTTCGGCTCGGTCGATGGCGATCCGCCGGCGGCCATGCGTTACACCGAGGTGCGCCTCGAAAAGATCTCGGACACGCTGCTGAACGATCTTGAGAACGACACCGTCGATTTTCAGGACAACTACGATAATTCCGAGCGCGAGCCGACTGTCCTTCCCGCGCGCTTCCCGAACCTCCTCGTCAACGGCGCGGGCGGTATCGCCGTCGGCATGGCGACGAACATCCCGCCGCACAATCTCGGCGAAGTCATCGACGCCTGCCTCGCCTTTCTCGAAAATCCCGCGCTCAGCATCGAGCAACTCATGGAGCACGTCCCCGGGCCGGACTTCCCGACCGGCGGCGTGATCATGGGCCGCGCGGGCATCCGCGCCGCCTATCTCAAGGGACGCGGTTCCATCGTCGTGCGGGGCAAGGTGCATGTCGAGACGATCCGCAAGGATCGCGATGCGCTGATCGTGACCGAAATCCCCTATCAGGTGAACAAGGCGACGCTTCAGGAGCGCATCGCCGAACTCGTGCGCGAGAAGCGCGTCGAGGGCATCTCCGACGTGCGCGACGAGAGCGATCGCTCCGGTTATCGCGTCGTCATCGAGCTGAAGCGCGACGCCATGCCCGACGTCGTGCTGAACCAGCTCTATCGCTTCACGTCGCTGCAATCGGTGTTTGCCGCCAACATGGTGGCGCTCAACAGCGGGCGCCCGGAACAGCATACGCTTCTCGACTTCATTCAGGCTTTCACGCAGTTCCGCGAGACGGTCGTCACGCGGCGCACGAAGTTTCTGCTGGGCAAGGCGCGCGACCGTGCGCATGTGCTGGTCGGCCTCGCCACCGCCGTCGCCAATATCGACGAGGTGATCAAGCTGATCCGCACGGCGCCCGACCCTGCGAGCGCGCGCGAAGCGCTCATGTCGCGCGACTGGCCTGCCGACGACATCGCGCCGCTGCTGCTTCTCATCGACGATCCGCGCTCGCGCATCCACGAGGGCAACGTCTACCGCCTGTCCATCGATCAGGCGAAAGCGATCCTCGACCTGCGCCTGCAGCGCCTCACCGCGCTCGGCCGCGACGAAATCGGCGACGAACTGAAGGCGCTCGCCGACAAGATCCGCGATTATCTCGATATCCTCTCTTCGCGCGCCCGCGTGGTCTCGATCATCCGCGACGAACTCACCGCAATAAAGGAAGAGTTCGCCACGCCGCGCCGCACCGAAATTCTCGATGTCGAAGGCGAAGTGGACGACGAAGACCTGATCCAGAAAGAGGATATGGTCGTCACCGTCAGCCATCGCGGCTACATCAAGCGCGTACCGCTTTCGACCTATCGCGCGCAGCGACGCGGCGGCAAGGGCCGCTCCGGCATGACGACGCGCGACGAAGACTTCGTCACGCGCCTGTTCGTCGCGAATACACACACGCCTGTGCTGTTCCTTTCCTCGCGCGGCATGGCCTACAAGATGAAGGTCTGGCGGCTGCCGCTCTCGGCCCCGCAGGCGCGCGGCAAGGCCCTTATCAACCTTCTGCCGCTGCAACAGGACGAGACGATCACCTCCATCCTGCCCCTGCCGGAAGAGCGCGACGAGTCGGGCGTGTTCATCCTGTTCGCCACCCGCTCCGGCAATGTGCGACGCAACGAACTCGCCGACTTCGCGGAAGTCCGCCAGAACGGCAAGATCGCAATGAAGCTCGATGCGGGAGACGATATCGCGGGCGCGCAGCTTTGCCGCGAGACCGACGACATTCTCCTCACGACCGCCAACGGTCAGGCGATCCGCTTCCCCGTGACGGATGTGCGCATCTTCAAGGGCCGCGAGTCGACCGGCGTGCGCGGCGTCCGCCTCGAAGAGGATGACACCGTGATTTCGCTCGCCATCCTAAGGCATATGGACGCAACGCCCGCCGAGCGCGCGGCGTATCTCAAGCAGGCGAACGCCATGCGCCGCGCCGCCGCGGGTGAACGCGCCGCGACCGAGGCGGACGCCGCCGAACAGGAGGCAATCGCCGCAGCCGAGACGGTCGATGCCCTCGACGACGGCGAGGCAGTCGAAAGCACCGACATCGCCGACCTCACCCCCGCGCGCTACGGCGAAATGGGAGCGGCAGAGCAGTACGTCCTGACCATGTCCGAGCGCGGCTTCGGCAAACGCACCTCGTCCTACGAATACCGGACGTCCGGGCGGGGCGGCAAAGGCATCATCGCGATGGCCGTCAATGAGCGAAACGGCCGCCTCATCGCATCCTTCCCGGTGGAAGATACGGACCAGATCATGCTGGTCACGAACGGCGGCAAGCTGATCCGGTGCCCCGTCGAAGGCATCTCCATCACCGGCCGTTCCGCACAGGGCGTCACGATCTTCCGCACCGATCAGGATGAGCGCGTCGTGTCCGCCGAACTCATCAGCGACGATGGAACCGGCAACGGCAATGGCGACGGCGCTGATACCGGCGGCGACGTCGAGGGCGAGGACCAATCCGAATGAGCGCGAGGTAACACCGCATGCCTTGCGGTTTCTACGCCGGCAGCTTCGACCCGCCAACGCTCGGCCATCGGGATATCATGGCGCGCGGTCTGGCGCTGTTCGACCGGCTGGTGGTCGGCGTGGGCGTCCACCCGTCGAAAGCGCCGCTTTTCACAGCGGAGGAGCGCGCGGAGATGCTGCGCGACGAGCTTTCGAGCCTCGGCGTCGGTGAGCGGGGAACAGTGGTTTTTTTCGACGGGCTGACGGTCGACGCGGCGCGGGCGCATGATGCGTCGTTCATGCTGCGCGGCGTGCGCGACGCCGCGGATCTCGGCTACGAGACGCAGCTTTTCGGCATGAACCGGGCCATGGCGCCAGACATCGACACGGTGTTCCTTGCTGCCACGCCGGGCTTTGCCCATATCACCGCGACACTTGTCCGTCAGATCGCACAGCTCGGCGGAGATGTGTCGCCGTTCGTGTCACCTTATGTGCTCGGGCGGATTCTCGAAAAGACGGGGCGCCCCGCCGGTGGCCGCAATCCCGCCCCGAACGCGCGATAGCCGCTCGAAATCGCAAACGAAATCGATAAGCAAAGGGTTTCCATGTTTCGTTCCCTGATGTTACTGGCGCTTCTTGTCGCCGCCACGCTCGGCGTTGCCGCTCCATCGGCCCGGGCGGCAAGCCCGGACAACACGCTCTACCTCGATCTGAAGGACGGCCGCGTCGTTATCGAGCTTCTCCCCAATGTCGCGCCGAAGCATGTCGAGCGCGTCAAGAAGCTCGTTCGCGAGGGCTTCTACAATGGCCTTACGTTCCATCGCGTGATAACGGGTTTCATGGCCCAGACGGGCGACCCGAAAGGCGACGGCACCGGCGGTTCGAAATATCCGGACCTTCCCGCGGAGTTCAACTCCACGCCGTTCAAGCGCGGCACGGTAGGGGCGGCGCGCGCGGGCAGCCCCAATTCCGCGAACAGCCAGTTCTTCATTTGTCTGGAAGACGCGCCCCACCTCAACGGGCAATACACCGTCTGGGGCCGCGTGACGGAGGGCATGCAGTTCGTCGACCGGATCAAGAAGGGAGCAGGCGGAGATGGCCGCGTGTTCAATCCGGACAAGATCATCAAGATTCAGCTTGCGTCGGACGCCCGCTGATCACCACATTCCTGTTGAGATAATGATGTGCCGCCCCTCAGGTTGGCGTAGATCCGGTCAAGGCGGCAAGGAAAGAGCTTGAACATGACATCTGCCGATAAAGAAAATCTGGTTCTGGAAACAACCAAGGGACGCGTCGTAATTGAACTTCGCCCCGATCTTGCGCCGAACCATGTCGCGCGCATCAAGGAGCTTGCCGAGCAGAAGTTTTACGACGGCGCGCCCTTTCATCGGGTCATCGAGGGATTCATGGCGCAGACAGGCGATCCGACGGGCACCGGAACCGGTGGCTCCGGCAAGAAGCTCAAGGCCGAGTTCAACAAGGAAAGCCATCAGCGCGGCGTCGTCTCGATGGCGCGCGCGAACCATCCCGACAGCGCCGACAGCCAGTTCTTCATCTGCTTCGATGATGCGTCATTCCTCGACGGGAAATATACCGTCTGGGGCAAGGTGATCGAGGGCATCGAGAACGTGGACAAGATCAAGCGTGGAGAGCCCGTGCGCGACCCCGACAAGATCGTGACGGCGCGCATCGAAAAGGCCGCCTAGCGCGGCAGATAGACCGACCTTCAGGAACGAGCGCCAGCGTCCGGCAGGATGCGGGCGCTCATCTTTTGTTTTCGGGCCTGCCCTGCCACGGGCCGCCGTTTCATCCGCAACGCATCGTGCACCTCAGCGACTTCGACTTCGAGCTTCCCAAATCGGCCATCGCGCTCAGGCCCGCGAGCCCCCGCGACGCCGCGCGGCTGCTGCGCGTCGATCCCGCCGCGCCGGAGCCGCTCTCCGAAGCCACGATCCGCGACCTTCCCGCCTTTTTCCGTCCCGGCGACATCCTGGTGTTCAACGACACCAGGGTTCTTTCCGCCGAACTCTCCGGCACGCGCCCGCCCCGCGATGCCGACGCGCCCGCCGTGGACGTCTCCCTGAACCTGATCGAACGCGAAGCATCGGGGGCGTGGAAAGCCTTCGCGCGGCCTGCGCGGCGGCTTCGTCCGAGCGACGCAATCCACTTCGAGACCGGGGAACAGGCTTCGCGCCTGATCGTCGTCGCCAAGACGGAAGAGGGCGTCGTCATCGTCACGGCACCGGACGGCGACAGCGTCGAGGCCGTCATGCAGCGCCACGGCGCAATGCCGCTCCCGCCTTACATCGCTCGCCAGCGTCCCGCCGACGAACGCGACCGCTCGGACTATCAGACGGTGTTCGCGCGCAACGAAGGCGCCGTCGCGGCACCGACGGCCGGGCTTCACTTCACGCCCGAGCTTTTGGCGCGGCTTGCCGAGCGCGGCGTCGAAACCGCCTTCGTCACGCTTCACGTCGGCGCGGGCACCTTCCTGCCGGTAAAGACGGATTCTGTCGAGGATCATGAAATCCACGCCGAGTGGTTCGAGATCGGCGAGGAGACGGCACACGCCATCAACGCTGCCCGCGCACGCGGCGGTCGCCTGATCGCGGCAGGCACGACATCGCTGCGCGTGCTCGAAACCGCCACCCGCGAAGACGGCTTTATCGAGCCCGCCAAAGGCTTTACAAGGATCTTCATCAAGCCCGGCCACCGTTTCAGAAGCGCGGACATCCTCGTGACGAATTTCCACCTGCCGAAATCGACCCTGTTCATGCTCGTCTGCGCCTTCTCGGGCACCGACCTGATGAAACGCGCCTACGCTCACGCCGTGGAGGCCGATTTCCGCTTCTATTCCTACGGCGACGCCTGCCTTCTCTCCCGCGCGGACGCCCAGCCCGCAACGGTCCGCCCATGACGCAACCCTTTTCCTACAAGCTCATCGCGCAGGACGGCGCGGCGCGGCTCGGCGAAATCGCAACGCCTCGCGGCGTCATCCGCACGCCCGCCTTCATGCCGGTCGGCACGACCGCGTCGGTGAAGGCGGTCTTCCTCGACGATGTGAAGGCGGCAGGGTCCGACATCATCCTCGGCAACACCTATCATCTGATGCTGCGCCCCGGCGCGGAGCGCATCGCGAAGCTCGGCGGACTTCACAGCTTCATGCGCTGGGACGGCCCGATCCTCACCGATTCCGGCGGCTTTCAGGTGATGTCGCTCGCGCAGCTTCGGAAGCTGACCGAGAAAGGCGTGACGTTCCGCTCGCATATCGACGGCGCGATGCATGAATTGACGCCCGAGCGCTCCATCGAGGTGCAGAACCTTCTCGGCTCCGACGTCCAGATGCAGTTCGACGAGTGCACCCCGTTCCCCGCGACGTTCGAGGAAGCGGAAAGCTCGATGCGCCTGTCGCTCAGATGGGCGGAGCGCTCGCTCGCGGCGTTCGCGCAGTACGGCCAGCCGGGCCGCGCGCTGTTTGGGATCGTGCAGGGCAGCGTCTATCCCGAGCTTCGCAAAGAGTCGGCGGCGAAGCTGACGTCGATGGATTTTCACGGCTATTCGGTCGGCGGGCTCGCGGTCGGCGAAGGCCAACGCGCCATGTTCGAGACGCTCGATTTCACCACGCCGCTTTTGCCCACGAACAAGCCGCGCTATCTCATGGGCGTCGGCACGCCGTCGGACATCGTGGGCGCCGTCGAGCGCGGCATCGACATGTTCGACTGCGTGATGCCGACGCGTTCCGGCCGCCACGGACAGGCGTTCACATGGGCGGGCAAGCTCAACATCAAGAACGCCGCGCATATCGAGGAACTGCGCCCGCTCGACGAGACGAGCACATGTCCCGCCTCGCGCGATTATTCCCGCGCCTACATCCACCATCTTTTCCGCTCGGGCGAGTATCTCGCGCCGATGATCCTGTCGTGGGCTAACATCGGCTTTTATCAGGAGCTTATGGCCGCGATCCGGAAGTCCATCGCGGAGGGCACCTTCGCCGATGTCGCCGCTCGCGTGCGCGCCGTCTACCCGTCGACGGTCGAAGACGACGCGGGCGCGGACGCCGAAGGCGCCCGCTCCCTGAAGAGCAGATAAATTCCCGAGGCCACGATGATGGCTGCGCCGACCAGCGTCCAGATGTCCGGCACATCGTGGAAAACGAGATAGCCGAGGCACGTCGCAATAAGGAGGTTGACGTAGGTGAACGGCGCGATAACGGGCGCGGGCGCACGGTCATGCGCGAGAATCAGGAACCAGTGCCCCATTCCCCCCAGAAGCCCCATGCATAGTAGAACGGCCCAGGCGAGCGTATCCGGCGGCATCTGCCAGTTCCAGAGGGCGACCGGCGCCATGATGACGGCTCCCGCGAGCGGTGTGTAGACGAGCGTCGTGCGCGGCGCGTCGAAGCGCGCGAGATAGCGCGTCCAAAGGCTGTAAAGTGAATGGCAAAACGCCGAGCCGAGCGCCAGCGACACCGCCCAGTGAATGCCGCCGAAACCGGGTTTCGTCACGAAGATGATGCCGGTGAAGCCGACGCAGATCGCCGCGAGACGATGCCATCCCACCCATTCGCCAAGCAGCGGCCCCGCAAGCGCAGCCACGAAGAACGGCGCGAGAAAATAGATCGTCGATGTCTGGTCAAGCTGGAGAAACTGAAGGGCCGCGAAGTTGAAAGCCGTCGTCGCGAGAAGCAGCGCGCTTCGCAGGATCTGCTGACCCGGCCTTTGCGACGGCACGGCGCGCGCCACGCCGCGAGGGCCGAGCATCACGACGATGAGCACCGCGTTCATCAGAAAGCGCACCCAGATGATTTCGACCACCGGAATGTGCTCGACGGTGCCGAGAAACTTCGCGCTCGTGTCGAGGAAGGCGAAGAAGCTCACCGCCGTCAGCATGAACCCGATGCCGAGGAGGCGGCGGTCGGAAGATGGGCGCTCGACGGCAGTTGCCGGAACCGCCGCGGCGGGCTTCGTGAGAAGATCGGTCATGTGAGGGGCAAAAAGGGCCGGGTTTGTTATGGACAGAACGCTGCCGTACCCTGCAAGACGGACGGTGCGACATTTCAGCTTACCATGGATGAGCGCAGAATGTGTCGCGGCGATGATGGCGCCGAAAGCATGCCTGCATAGCGAATTTGCAACGCCAGGCAAAACTTCGCCATGCGGGGTTGGCATGAAGCTATCCACCTTCCTATATCGTCAGTATGAAAATCATTGTCTTTGGAGCGACGGGCGGTACTGGCCGCGCGACCGTTGAGAAAATTCTCGCCGACGGGCATCAGGTGACGGCCCTCGTGCGCGACCCGTCGAAATTGCCGGCCGACAACGCACTCACCGTCGTCAAGGGCGACGCGCTGTCCGCCGAGGATGTTGCGCGGGTGCTTCCGGGCCACGACGTCTGCGTCATCAGCCTCGGAAATTCCCGCAGCACGCAGGGAAGAAAGCGTACGATCAATCCCCACATCTGCGAATATGGAACGCGCAATATCCTCGCTGTCGCCGAGCCCGGCTTGCGGCTGATCGCGGTGACAGCCTTCGGCATCGGCGATACGCGGGACAAGAAGTCGTTCCTGTTCTCCATTGCTGCGGCATTGTTCATGCGAGCGATCCTCGCCGACAAGGAAAAGCAGGAAGCCGCGATCAAGGCAGCGCCGAACGATTTCGTTCTGGTCCAGCCGGTTGGGCTGACGAACGGCCCGGCGACGGGGAATTATCTCGCCAGCGCCGACCGCAAGGCGCGCAAGATGACCATCTCGCGCGCGGATGTCGCCGACTTCATAGCGAAGGAAATAGCCTCGCCCGAACATCACCGGCAGACGGTAGCTCTGTCCGGCTGACGCATTCGACCGCGAGAGAGGTTTCCCGGACGATCGCGACCGCCGGAGCGGTCTTCTGCGCCCTACCCGACTGACGCCGTCAGCGAGGGCGGCACGGCAGGATATAAGTGAACCCCTTGAACCGGGAATAGTCGGCGTCGCCGAAGAACGGCGCGATGTCCACGCGCTTGTCGGCGCGGATTCCACTATTCTGCCCAAGCATGTAAAGCGGATCGATCAACTCGGCCTTCTTATTCAGGAAATATTTCAATCCATTCGCCTTTTCCACCCACTCGATCTTGTTGGGATCGTCCACCTCGTAGATTTCCCAGTGGACCTCAGGCAGATAGCTTCTGTTGCTTCCGGGTGTGGCCACCCGGCCGATCACCTGCCCCCGCACTATGTGTTCTCCCTCCCTGAAGCGTTTGACATCGTTCCAGCGAAGATGGTCGAACTCGGAATAATAATGGGGTGGGCCGCCGGACATGTTCAGGTCGGCGCGGCTATGCAAAATGAGGAGCGAGGCTTCCTGCCCCCAGCCGAAGTTGGTCTTCCACGCGGCCACGACGCGTCCGGGTCCGGGGGCATGAATGGTGTCGCCCAGCTTGCCGCCATCGACGCCGGAATGCGCCTCCGAGCGGCGCGTGCCGTCAACATCGATCCAGCTTGCATAGAGCGAGGTCAGTCCCGAACAGACAAAGCCGTCCGGATAGACGGGTTTGAGTCCGGTTGGCTTGATACCAATGCCCTTGAGAGCCGCCAATTCGGTGCGCGCAGTCGTCGTCATGATGAGTGTGATAACCGAGGCGAGCAAAAAAAGCGTTGCCTTGCCGCACGTTATCGCTCTCTGCGGCGGAGACGACGGGAATCGGGCTTTTCCGATTTCGATGTCGGGCATGTTCCGTCGATCCAGTTCGCACGTTACCGAGCCACACGCCATGCCCGACTGTCGCGCTGCCGGGAAAGAAACGCTGCGCAGAATGTCACAAGACTCTTTCCAAACCATCGCTCTCGCGACAGCAAGCAGGCGCTCTGACTCATGATTTCGCACCACCGACGCCTGGCCATTGCATTTTTACAACTTATGCTAACTATTTCCCGAATTCATTCAACCCAAGATTGTCGGCAAAAAGCGAATCGCGTCTTCCTATCCAAAGCAACGGTGGGAACGGGGATTTTGCATGAAGAATTACTCAGTGGGGGCCGCCTTTGCCCTGCCGCTTATGCTTTTTCTCAGCCCGGTGATGGCGCAGGACGCAGACGAAGCTCCGCCAATATCTGCCGCGCTCTGGCAAGGTACAGACATCGCCAATCGTTCGACAGCAGTTTGGGTCGGGGGTGCTTACGCCGTCAATAACGATCTTACATCGCATGGCTTCCTGCTGCGGGCCGATGCGGAATATAACGAATACAGCTATTTCACCGACGACCTCGGGAAGATCAACGGCAAGGAATGGCAAGGCGATGTGATGCTCGGCTATCAGCTCGTCTATACAACCTTCTCAGCCGGTCTTTATATCGGTGTCGATATACGCGACGACCACCTAAACCCGCGCGATCTCTCGAACAGCGTGAGAGGCAACGAGGTCGGATTCAAGGTCGATGCCGACTTCGAGACGGAAACGGAGCTGCCTTATTATATCGGCATAGACGGATACTATTCCACTGCTTTCTACAGCTACCTCGCGCGCGGTCGCGTCGGCTTCAAGATTATCGAAGAGCTGGATAATAACTTCAAGCAGATATTTGTCGGCGCGGAGGGGTATGCGCTTGGTAACGAGGAAAGCGACGCGCAGCGTGCGGGCGGCTTCCTCAAGTTCGAACTTTCCAACCTTCTCGTTCGAACTGCATCGATCACCCTGTCAGGCGGCTATCAGTTCGTGAATGGCTCCAACAATAACGGGCTCGGCGCCACATCCACTTCAACAGTCGGTGGCGAAGGCGGCTACGGAATGGTGGAGTTCAAGTATCTCTTTCGTCCGTAACGGTAAAAAGACGTCGCTTCACACTGTGTGATTACCCCAGCGCCTGCCTCATCCTGCTCGGATGACACAATAAAAAGCGATAACTTCGGAATATTCGCGCCCGATTTTGTCTTTGAATAATGCAATTCGATACAGAATGCGAACATAGGGAAGCCTTTCATGCGACTTTCACTGAAAGCACTTCTTTTAAGCTCATTCATCATCGCGCCGTTCAGCGTGTCGCTGTGCCAAACCGCCGATTACGACCTCTGCCGCGATGACGACTCCGAAACCGAAGCCCGGATCGCTGCATGCGCGCGCGTGATAGACGACACCAAGGTGCCGCAGGATTTTCGCGCCCAAGCGTATCTCAATCGCGGCGAGGCGTTAGCCGACAAGGGCGATTTCGACGCCGCTATCGCAGACGAGACTGTGGCGCTGAAGATCAAGCCCAACTTTGCGGAGGCACACAACCTGCGGGCCTGGATTTACTTCAAGGCCGGTAGAGCACGCGAAGGGCTGCCGGATGCGGAGCGAGCCGCCACGCTTGCGCCATCGAATGCCCACGCACTTGATACGCGAGCCCATATTTATGAGGCCCTCGGCCGAAAGGAAGAAGCGCTGGCCGACTATAACAGGGCACTGGCGATCGATGCGGGCTTGAGCGAGAGCAAGGACGGGGTTGCGCGCTTGCAGGCGGCTCGCCCCGCCCCGTGACCGCGATGGACGACTTCTCGCAGTCGTCCTGGTCGACGGACTTTCCCAATCTGAGCGGGATAAGCGTCCCACTTGCTGCGTTTTCGATCTCGCTTCAGTCAGGCTTCGCTGTTCCACAGCCTCCTTCCGGAGACGCTCGCCAGTTCCGGCGCGTCGTCTGCCTTCTCATACCGCAGGCCGTCCGTCACGATCTCCAATCGCTTTCGTCTTGCCTGGACGAAAACGACTTACGCGACGTGGCCCGCTACAGAAAGCATGAACGGCAGATGGGCATGGCGGCCGCGCGCATCGCGTTGAAAGCGGCTCTGCATGAACTGGCGGGGCGACGTTTCGAAGGGCGCGCCGCGCTGGACAAGACCGAGACAGGAAAACCCTTGGTGGCTCACCCTCCCGGCTTTCATGCGAGCATCGCTCACACCGATCAGCTTGATGCTGTTGCGGTCGCCGAGGGAATCGACGTCGGCATCGATATCGAAGCGACGGCCATTGCGCCCACCGAGCCCATGCTTGCCGGCTTTCTGTCGAAGAGCGAACTCACCACGCTGGAAAAAATGGGTGCCGACTTGCGGCACGATCTTTTCCTCAAGCTCTGGACAATCAAGGAGGCACTCGCCAAGCTGACGGGTGAAGGGCTGAGCGAAACCGCTTCAGAGTGTGGAATTTCGGACCGGGGACCGTCCTTTGTGCATGTCGATTGCACGGGCCGCCGATCCGTCGTTTTTGCAACCCGGATTGCAGATCTCACTGGCGGGCGAGAGCCGGGCCGTCTCGCGCTTGCCATCGATGCGCGGCATCTTGCTGAAGTCGTCGGGCTTCATTTCAGCCTGGTGCTCGGTAGCGGCGGCGGAAGAGCACGCCCGCCTTCGAGATGAAGGAGAAGCTAACAAGCGGGTCGCCCGAATTCCGTCAGGCCTGCGCCCGGCTTCTCATGCGCGAAGTGCTTGGAAGTATGAGGAAATCCGCATCATCGGCTCAAGGGCGATCCTCGCCAGAGCCGCATCGACCGATGCGCGGACAAACTCCGCCCGCATTTCTCTTTTTTGTTCGGAAATGGCGCCCCGTAGGAGAATCGAACAAGCGTGATAAAACAATTACTTAGTAGAAAAAGTGGGACAATCAGGGTCTATGTAATCTCATGGCTCTTTTCACGAATGTCCCACCGCAAATGAGCTTTCTGGCGACCGCGCGACAGTGCGGCCGATCATCGAAGATTGCATCTCCTGTGACCAAAACCGCGAGGCAAGCGATGGGTAATGAGAACCGGACGTCTATGCTCAAGATCCGGCTGACGAAGTCGGAAATGGGTGACCTGAAGGAGCGGGCCGATGCCGAGGGATTGAGCCTCTCCGCCTGGGGAAGATCGCGGCTGCTGAACGTCCCGGATGAAGCGGCACAGATCATCGGGACCATGCGGCGGGCGATCATCCTCGAGGCAGCAAAGCTGGAGATGATGCCCGAAGCGGAACTCCGGGCGGCGCTCGAACGCGAAGCCGCGGTGAACGCGAGCATCCTGTCAGAGCGCGAAGGACGATCGCCAAGCGCGTGAAGCGGGGCGTTGCGTCGAGCTATACGGGACTCGCGACCTATATCCTCGGCCCGAAAGGCGCGCGCCGCACGGAGGTGATCGCGCGGCTGTCCGATTATATCCTTGACAAGGCCGGCGCGGGCGGTCGCGTCGGCGGCATCCGCATCACCAATTGCGGCACCGACGAGCCGGACTGGGCGCTCTCCGACATCATCGCGACGCAGAAGCGCAACACGCGCGCCAGTGCCGACAAGACCTACCACCTCGTCGTCAGCTTCGCAGACAATGAGCGGCCCAGCGACGAGGTGCTGGAAAAGATCGAAGAGCGGCTCGTTGCCGCCATCGGGCTCGAAGCGCATCAACGCATGTCGGCGGTCCACATCGACACCGACCACCTCCACATGCACATCGCCATCAACAAGATCCACCCGACGACATTTCGGATGCACGAGCCGTATTTCGACCAGAGAAAGCTCATGACGGAGTGCGAGCGGCTGGAAAAGGAATTCGGCCTCTTTCGCACGAACCATGGGCGTTCGACCGACCCGCAGCCGGTTGAGGTGACGCGAGCGTTCAGGGCGGAGCTTCAAAAGAATGGCGTCGGCCTTGCCATGCTCGACGGCGCGGCGAGTTGGGATGACGTGCAGCGGCGCTTCACCGAGCGGAAGCTGGTGCTCAAGCAACGGGGCGCCGGGCTTTGCGTGGAGGACGAGAACGGGCGCCGCGTGCGCGCCAGCACGGTCGACCGCGCTTTCGGCATCGGCCAGATGGTGCAGCGGTTCGGGCCGTATCCGGGCAACGAACGCGCGGGTGCTCCAAGCCGCCCGGCAATCCAGCGCGATCCGGTCGACAACCGCCTTTGGGCGCACTATCACATCGACCGCATCACGAAGCGCCGCGCCCGCGAGAAGGCACTTCAACGCATCAGGAAGGAAGCGAACGACGCCTTTCAGCCAGCGCTTGACACCTACAAGCGCCTGCGGTCGCGGAACGCCAACGGCAGGCCGCCGAAAGGCAGGCGGGATCGGTTGAGCAAACTTCGCGAGGAACTGACGAGGCGGGCTCGCGAAATCGCGCAAGACATGTCGGTGAAGCAGGATGCCATCAGCCGCGCCTGGCCGCGATGGAGCTTCGACGAGTATCTGGCCAACGCCGCGCAACAGGGCAATGGCGACGCGCTGGCGCTGCTTCAGCGCCGCAACAAGGAGCAGGCGGCGCTCGACGCCGCATTCATTTCAGCCGCAAGCGGCGCCGACGCGCGCCGCATCGTCTACCGCCATCTGAAGCCGTATGTACTGAAAAACGGTTCTTCGGTTTATTACCTGCGCGACGGCGGCAAGGCCATCGACCGCGCCGACAGGATCTATGTGCCCGAGGTTTCGCTGCAAGCCGCCTATCTTGCCCTCGATCTCGGTGCGACCCGGTTCGGCGGCCAGCCGCTCAGGATCGAGGGATCGGCGGAGTTCAAGGCGGCGGTCGTCAAGGCAGCCGCCGTTTCGGGCCTTCAGATTACGCTCGAAGATCCGCGCCTCGAGGCGCAGAGGCAAGCGGCACTTGCCGAGCGGCAAGACATCCTCGACGACTACATCGCGCGGCGCAATGACCGCACGGCGCGAAGCCCCGGCTTTCCGCCGCATCGGCTGCTTTCGCCGACAGGTCGGGGTCCGTTCGTCTATCGGGGCCGAAGAACGCTTAAGGACGGTCGCCCGGTAATCGTGCTCCAGCAAGGCGACATGTGGTTCATAAAGCCCATCACCCTTCAAGAAGCCGAAGCCTTCGCGCAAGTAACGTGTGGAGCAAAACTGCAACGGCTGGAACAGGTCACGGAAAAACAGAAAGGGCGGACGCGGATATAAGTAGGCGGCGCAATGCTGAAAAACAGCCAGCGGTCGGACGGGTGGATTACAAAAAGCATATTATACGTCTAATATGAGGCTCGCGAGTGCTCTATGAGCCACACAGTCACCGCGCTCGAGTTTCGACGCAAAATCGACGAGTGTCAGCGCTAGTTGTTTAGTCCCATGCTGTGATGATCTGATTTTCGGATGAAAAGGTATGGTTTTTTCTCGCTGAGCCTTCGGATCGAAGGTGTTCGGAAGCGCAAGATCTTGAGTTGCCGAGCAACGCTGTAGACCGAAAGCCTGTCGCGGACGTGACGGCGGAGACCGTCGATTCGGGCCGCAATGGAGGGTTTGATGGTTCGCACCATGCGTTCGGCCTGAACGTTGGCCCGTTGGTGATACGGTTCGGTGAACCTGTGTTGGATTCCGCTCTCCTCGCATATCTTACCGAAGACGTGGGCGTGAAGCCGCCGGACCGCTCGCACTGGACGAACTGCACGCCGTTGTCGGTTAGAACGGTATGGACTTTGTAAGGCACTGCCTTTACGGGAATCTTGAGAAAGGCGGCAGCTGTGAGTTTCGTCGCCTTGCGATAGATGCGAGCGAACACGAGCTTCGAGGTGCGGTCGACGGCGACGAACAGGAAGCCCTTGCCGCCTTCGTACTCCGTGTCGTCGATGTGGAATCAGCAAATGTAGTAGGCATTGAACTGCTTTGGCTCTTCACGATCGGACATCAGCAACCGCGAGATGCCGTTGCGGTGTTCTGGAGCGACAAGAGTCGTCTTCATTCGGCAATATATGATGGCGCACAGTAACAAATTTCCTTACTTTCGGGATATAGAGTTCGGGAGGCAAAAATATTGGATTGGATTTATGTCGATAATCTAATGCCTCTATTGAAGGCAAGCGTGTTAGCGCCGTTAAAAAATGGACTTGTCTCCACGACATGGACGCATTCGACATGGCATTCCGTAGCGGCTGCAGACTTCGCGGCGGGCTTCGAGCAGATGCATCTTCATGAGAAATCTCCATGACGGGCTTGCCGGAAGCCTAGCTACCGTTACGCCCCTTTCACACTTTAATTTTCGGGGGAGATGCTGTGGCCCGCAGAAGGAACCAGTCAAGACTAGGGTTGATCCGCAGGGACGGCTTTGCTCCTCTTTCCCCGAACGCGGTCTTTTTATTACCAAGCGGAGACCGCTTCGCCTTCGGCGCAGTCCTTTACGACAGTGCCGACGTTGTGCCATTCGGTGACAGGTTGGTTGTAGCGCCTCTGCCATGCTTGCAAAGCGCAGCAGCGTGAAACTACTTGGAAAATTGGCGGGACTAAAGGATCGGATGGCAATCGCCATGAATTCTCCGCAGACTGGAGAAAATATTAGTTACAACAGCCGTTATTTCATAAGAATAAAGAGGGATCGACTAGCAATGATAGCATTCGAATTCAGCCATTGTCTTGTCGATTCCTACGCTCGATTCTCTCGATCGTTCAGCATCATCCGATCTGAAGACCTGAAGGCGGAGGTTGATCGCCAATACGACGCGGGTCGTTTCTGGCCAGACTCGCTTCTGTCCCTAAACCCTCAATATCTCCAGGGGCCGACCGTCGACGCTCTCGTCGCTTCTGGCGATCTAGACGAAGCAACCGGGAGAATATTCCGGTTTGGGACGACGCCCGTGCAATTTCACCGCCACCAAGCGCAATCGATCGCTAAGGCGCGGGCAGGCCAGAGCTATGTGGTCACCACCGGAACCGGGTCGGGCAAGTCGCTCTGCTTCTTTGTGCCGATCGTCGATGCAATCGTTCGTGCAAGGAAAGCTGGGAAGCCACGCAGAACCAGCGCGATCATTGTTTATCCGATGAACGCACTTGCCAACAGCCAGATTAAGGAGATCGAGAGGTTCATCTCCCAGTCGGGCCTGCCCAATCAGATAAAGCCGATCGTGCGCCGCTACACCGGCCAAGAAAGCCAGGAGGACCGGCAGCGGATTGCAGACGACCCGCCTGACATCCTGCTGACCAACTTCATGATGGCTGAGCTGCTCCTGACGCGACAGGACAGCCTCGACACCAAGGTCATAGAGAACGCTAGCGGACTGGACTTTATCGTCCTCGACGAGCTGCATACCTATCGCGGTCGGCAGGGCGCCGATGTCGCGATCCTCGTTCGTCGCCTTCGCAACCGCTGCACGCCGGACAAGGCGCCCATCTGCATCGGAACCTCAGCCACTATGGCGAGCGAAGGCTCGGAGGCCAACCGTGCGCAGGCCGTGGCGGATGTTGCGTCCCGCCTTTTCGGCACGCCCATTGGGCCGGAATCGGTCATCGACGAGTCGCTTCGGCGGGCCACAAATGATCGGTTGAAACTCGACGATGCGCGGCCGAAGCTCGCGTCTGTGCTGACATCAGCACTTCCGGATAATTTGACGGACGAGGCGCTGAAAGAACACCCGTTGGCGGTGTGGGCAGAGCTGGCGATTGGGCTGGAGGACGCGCAAGAACTCAAGCGCAAGAAGCCGATCGACTTTGGAAAGGCGGTAGAGCTGCTGTCGGAGGACAGCGGCGTGGAGTTCGAAGTTTGCCGAAGCAGTCTTGAGACTTTTTTGACCCGCATAAGCCTCCCGGAAACAGAACGGGGCGGTTTGGGGACAAGTGCATTTCTGGCATTCAAGCTCCATCAGTTCATCTCTGGCGCCGGCGAGGTTTTCACCACGCTGACTGTAAAGCCCAGAAATGTTTTGTTCGAAGGCCAGCTCGAAGACCCCAGTGCGCCTGGCCATCGGCTGTATCCAACCCGTTTTTGTCGGGAATGCGGACATGAGGTTCATGTCGTTACCAAGACTGAAGACGCCGAAGGCGCCCTGTTCCTGCCAAGGAACATCGATGACGCGCCGCTCGATGATCAGGAGGGAGAAACCGCGGGTTATCTAACCCCTGCTGGCGATGGCGATCTCGATTACGCCTTCACGGGCGAGATCGAATCCTATCCCGAGGATTGGCGAGAGGAGCGCAATGGCGTCGAACGGCTCCGTGCCAATCGGAAACGGCGAACGCCTCAGATGGTGGTGGTCGCGCCGGACGGGCGATACGGCTCGTCGGGAAAAACCTTCTGGTTCATACCGGGCAAATTCGGCTTCTGCCCGTGCTGTCTCGACCAACCGCATCCCGGCATGCGCGAGCGCACAAAACTGGCAGGCTTGTCCGGCGAGGGCCGAAGCTCAGCCACGACGCTTCTCGTAGCGACCGCCCTCGAATGGATGAACAGGCGCAACAGCGGCGTTCCCGCGGACAAGCGCAAGCTACTCGGCTTCACAGACAATCGTCAGGACGCCGCCCTTCAGGCGGGACACTTCAACGATTTTCTGTTCGTCAGCCTCCTGCGCGGAGCGATCCTTCGGGCTGTCCTGGACGCAGGCGACGAGGGTTTGACCGAGGACGAGTTCGGCCTACGGATCGTAAGGGCGCTCGGCTTCACCGCCGCCAACCGGGATGCGCTCATCCACTGGATGCAGGACTCCGAGGCTGGAGCCGTGATCCGCGAGGACGCTCAACGATCCCTTCAAAAGGTTCTCGCGCATCGACTTTGGACGGATCTGCGTAGGGGATGGCGTTACACCAATCCGAGCCTCTCCGTTCTCAAACTCATCGATGTCGAGTTCATCGGCCTCGACGACATCGTGGAAGATACCGAACGCTTTGCAGCCATACGGCCGGAATTCGGCGTACTCGATGCGTCCGCGCGAAAGGTGATGCTGAAGAAGCTCCTTGGCGCGATGCTCGACGGCTTGGCGGTCGGTACAGAAGCGCTCGACCCGACAGTTCTCGAAGGTGTCGCCCAGAAATCCCGCAATCTGCTTCGCGCGCCCTGGACCATCGACATCACGGAGACGCCCCGAAGCCGCACGACCCTGTTCCTTCAGGCCCCGGGCAAAGATCAAGTGGGCCTACGAGAGGAACAAACAATCGTCCGCGCCGGCACAATTCCCGTATCGGACGCCTCATCAATCGCAAGAGTATTATCGGGATCAAGCTCGGTAGGAACGACTACCTGACGGCCATGACCGGCCTTATGGACCTCCTCGCGCGGGAGGGATTGGTGTCGCGCGTCGATCTGGAGAAGGATTTGCAGGGGTGGCGTCTGTCGCCGTCAGCTGTCCGTGTCGTGCCCGGTGAAGCCATTCGGAGCGGCGTAGCGCAGGGCAACCGCTATTTTCACGATCTCTACAACGAAATCGCCGTCGATCTGAAAGGCGGTCAGAGCAGCTTCTGGGGTCTGGAAGGCCGTGAACACACGGCTCAGGTCTCCCAAAGACAACGCGAATGGCGCGAGTGGCGCTTTCGACACGAGCAGGAAGACCGGGAGAACCTCGCGAGAAATGCGGCCGAGCTTAAGGCGGCGGGCGAGTCGGAGCAGTTTTTGCCCGCCCTGTTCTGTTCACCGACGATGGAACTCGGCGTCGATATTTCGGCGCTCAACGCCGTCTATCTGCGAAATGTGCCGCCGACACCGGCCAACTACGCTCAACGCGCCGGCCGTGCGGGGCGCTCCGGGCAGGCCGCCGTCATCGTGACGTATTGCGCGGCCCAATCGCCTCACGACCAGTATTTCTTCGAACGGCGCAATGAGATGGTGGCTGGTGTCGTTCGCCCTCCTGCCCTCGACATCACCAATGCAGAACTCGTCCGCTCACACCTGCACGCCGTTTGGCTCGCCGAGGCGAAGCTCGCCCTGTCTCCGGACATCCCGGAGATCCTCGACCTGACGCAGACGGGATACCCGCTGAAGGCGGAGGTCCATGAGGTGATCGACCGGCCTGAACTGGCATTAGCGGCGCACGCCCCGATGAAGCGCGTTCTCGATCAAATTCTCGCTTCAGTGGATGGTCGAAAGCCGGTTTGGATGAGCGAACCGGATGATTTTGTCTCTTCGGTTAGTTTGAGCGCGCCGCAAGCGTTCGATGATGCATTTACGCGTTGGCGGGAGCTCTATAACTCCGCCCGGACGCAGTTAATTGAGGCCAACGCCCGGTCCGAAATCACAGGTCTCTCGGCCGCCGATCGTCGGCGCATCAAGGCATCGCAGATGCAGGCGAGCGACCAGATCGCCATTCTCGAACAGGGAAAGGCTTCGAACGGCTCGGATTTCTACTCCTACCGTTATCTCGCGACCGAAGGCTTCCTGCCGGGCTACAATTTCCCCCGGTTGCCACTCTACGCTTTCATTCCCGGCGAGGGGAAGACCGGCTCTTTCCTCCAGCGTGCACGTTTCCTGGCAATCTCGGAGTTCGGACCGCGCAGCCTGATTTATCACGAAGGCCGCGCTTATCGGGTCATGAAGGCGAAGTTACCGCCGGAAGTACGAACTGGTGACGCGGCGGAACTCGCCACCAGGGATATTTTCATCTGCTCGAACTGTGGCGCCTGCCATGACGACGAGGTCGAGCGCTGCCACGCCTGCAACAGCCCGATGGCTGGTGAGACGCCCGTGCAGCGGACGCTCAGGATTGACAACGTCGAGGCCGCACCGGCCGAGCGGATCACGGCAAATGACGAAGAGCGCGTCCGACAAGGCTTCGATATTCAGACAGTGTTCTCCTGGCCGAAACGCGACGGCCGAGTGCAAATCACCGAGGCCGACTTCCGCTGCGAGGACGCCTCGATCCTCAACCTGCAATATGCCAACAGCGCCGAGATCAGCCGGATCAACAAAGGGCTGAAGCGACGAGCAAACCAGACGGTCTTCGGCTTTTATATCGATCCGCGCAGCGGTTACTGGGCGAAATCCGATGACGAAGATCCCGATGTGGATGTACAGCCGGATGTGGTGAGGCCGGTTCAGATCGTTCCCATCGTGCGGGACCACAAGAACGCACTGCTCTTCCGATTCAACGAGCCGACGGCCTATGCGCCCGAGACGATCGTCACCGTTCAGCACGCCCTGCTGAGAGGCATTGAGGTCGTCTTCCAATTGGAGGAAGGCGAAGTCCTCGGCGAGCCGTTGCCCGCCCGCGACAACCGGCGCGCTGTGCTGGCCTATGAGGCTACGGAGGGCGGTGCCGGCGTTTTGAGTCGCCTGATCGAGGATCCGCAAGCGCTCGGTAAGGTGGCCCGTGAAGCGCTGAGGTTGATGCATTTTGAGAAGGTCGATGAAGCGATCGCGGCAGGCGATGCCAAGCTGCTCGCCAACCACGATGGAGAGGCCTGCGTGCGCGGGTGTTATCGGTGCTTGCTCTCCTACTTCAACCAGCCGGATCACGAGCTGATCGACCGGGCGAGCGATGAAGCGAAACAGATGCTCGTCGATCTGGCGCGCGGACAAGTAGTGCTTGCCGCAGCACCAGGTGAGGCGGTCGAGGGTGGGGGATGGGCGAATGCCTTTAAGGACGCTGGGCTTCCACCCCCGGATGGCCCGTCGATCTCCTTTTCCGACCAGGAAATGAGTTTCGCGTGGCGTAGCCATTTCGTCGCTGCTTGCATCTCTCCCTTGGCGGAAGCGACACGCCAGGCTGCTGAGGCCAAGGGCTGGACGCTGTTTGAGTTACCGGAAGCTGTCACTGCGGGCGTGCCCGACGCGATGCGTTCGATGTTCGGGAATTAGATCGATGACAGTGAATTTTACGCCAGGGGATTTGGTTCGAGCGCGCGGCCGTGAGTGGGTTGCGCTTCCATCGCCGCAAGATGGTATCCTCGCGCTTCGCCCTCTCTCGGGAGGCGGCAGCGACACCGTTGTCCTCGATCCGGCGCTCGAACTTCTGCCGGTCGAGCCTGCCCGTTTCGATCTTCCCGCCGATGCGGCCGCGACGGTTCAGGCGAAAGCAGCACTGCTAGCGGATGCGATGCGCCTGACGCTCCGCCGGGGCGCAGGCCCCTTCAGGTCGGCGGCCCAACTCACGTTCGAACCGCGGACTTATCAGTTCGTCCCCCTGCTGATGGCGCTGCGTATGGCGACGCCGCGGCTTCTGATCGCGGATGATGTGGGCATAGGCAAGACGATCGAGGCCAGCCTCATCCTGCGTGAGCTCATAGACCGGGGTGAGGTAGATGCGTTTTCGGTGCTTTGCCCACCACACCTCGTCGAACAATGGCTCGGAGAGCTGAAGACTCGCTTCGGCATTGACGCCGTTCCAGTTACGTCCAGCACAGCAAGTCGGCTCGAACGCGGACTGCCACTCGCCCAGACTCTGTTCGAGGCTTATCCCTATACGGTCGTCAGCCTCGACTACATCAAGGCGGAGAAGCGCCGCGAAGGATTTGCGCGCTCCTGTCCGGATTTTGTTATAGTCGATGAGGCCCACGCCTGCGTCGGAACGCATAAAGGCAGACAGCAGCGTTTCGATCTTTTGCAGGGCTTGGCGAAGAACCCCGATCGCCGGATGATCCTTCTGACCGCGACGCCGCATTCCGGGGATGAAGAGGCTTTTGCCCGCCTCCTCTCCTTGATCGATCCGTCATTTGCATCGCTGGACTTCGAGGACACGCGGTATCGCGAGCGCCTGGCGCGGCATTTTGTGCAGCGGCGTAGGATCGACCTCGTCACTGGCGATTGGCACGAGGATCGCGCCTTTCCAAAGCACGAAACCACCGAGTTTGCCTATCGCCTGTCCGGCGTGCATCGCGACTTTCAGGATGCTGTCCTCGACTACTGCTTCGGCGTCGTCTCTCAGGCGGGATCGGGACAGCGTGAGCAGCGCCTCGCCTTCTGGGGTACGCTGGCCCTGATGCGTTGCGTCGGGTCTTCCCCAGCCGCTGCGTTGAGTGCGTTGCGGAACCGCATGTCGAGCGAAAGCGATCGCCTCGAACCTCAAATCTATGACGACGACGGAGATGACGAGGACGCGGTCGACCTCGAACCTGGCACAGCATTCGATGTCGATCCGGCGCTTCTCGCTCTGGTGAGGCATGCCGAGGAATTGGTCGGCAAGGCCGACCCGAAGCTGGCGGCTTTGATCGAGACGCTGACGCCCCTCATCAAGAAGGGCGCAAATCCCGTCGTCTTCTGCCGTTATCTGGCGACGGCCGAGCATGTGCGCGATGGTCTGCGCAAAGCCTTTCCGAAGCTCACCGTCGAATCCGTGACAGGCGTTCTCACGCCGGACGAGCGTCGTGATCGTGTCGCCGACATGGTGTCGGCGGACGAGGAAAAGCCAGTCCAGCGTATTCTTGTCGCTACCGATTGCCTCTCCGAAGGGATCAATCTCCAGCAACTCTTCGACACGGTCGTCCACTACGACCTGTCATGGAATCCGACCCGGCACCAGCAGCGCGAACGGCGCGTCGATCGTTTCGGCCAGCCGGCGGAACTCGTCCGGTCGATCATGATGTTCTCGCCGGACAGCGCTATCGACGGCGCCGTGCTTGAGGTCATCCTTCGCAAGGCCGAGGAAATCCGTAAGGCGACGGGCGTAACCGTGCCGCTCCCCGAAGAACGCGGGCCGGTGACCGACGCATTGATGGCGTCGATGATGCTGCGCCGCCGTGGAAGCACCCAGCTCACGCTCGACCTTCGTTTCGAAGACAGTGTGAAGGCCGTGGAGGGGCGATGGCGTGACGCTTCCGAAAATGAGCGGAAATCGCAGGCGCGCTTCGCGCAGAACGCCATGAAGCCGCAGGAGATCGCGCCCGAATGGGAAAAAGTACGCGCGCTGCTCGGCTCCCCAGCCGATGCGCGCTTGTTCGTCGAGCGCGCCATGTCGCGCTTCGGCGCACAGTTGGAGACGCGCAAAGCCGTGCTTCTGGCCCATGTCGATGCCCTCGATGCCGGCCTGCGCGAGCGTCTGGCCGAACACGATCTCAAAGGATCGGTGCGCCTGGCGACGATGGAGCCCGCACCCTCTGGCACGGCGCTGCTTACAAGAATGCACCCGCTGACAGCGACGCTTGCCGAGGCGCTGGTCGAAGCCTCGCTCGACCCGGAATCCTTGTCTGGGTTGGGCATCGGTCGTGTCGGTGCCTGGCCCACCGCCGCAGTCCAGCAAGTCACCCGCCTCGCACTTCTGCGCATCCGCTTCAAGCTGACTGTCCATGCCCGCAAGGAACGGCTGCTGCTGGCGGAGGAAGCCGCTCTCGTCGCTGTGCAAGTCGCGCGGATTGTGGCGGTCGGCGAAGAAGCGCGCGAACTGCTGAACGCGCCCGCGACGGCCGATTTCGCGCCCATCGCGCGGGACAGATTCATCGCCAAGACCAAGGAGGAATTGCCGGGTCTGCTCGAAGGGCCAATCGCCGAATTCGTCCGATCGCGCGCGCAGGAACTGATGCAGGATCACGCCCGCCTTCGTGTTGCCGCCGGGTCCGCTTCCCGCGTCACGGTGGAGGCCGTATTGCCGCCGGATGTCATCGGCATGTTCTCGCTGATGCCGGGGGAGGCTTGAACCATGGCGCGCAAACCCGTCACCGACATGTCTGCATGGCCTTCCCTCACGCTGGAAGGCAACCTCATCGCTCCGGCAATGGTCGCCAGCATCGACCGCCGGCAAGCCTTCGATCAGGCGGAAGAGGATTATCGCATCCGCAAGGGACTGACGATCCGCGAGGAGATATCAACCTCCTTCCGTGTCGGCCAATCCCATTTCGACTCATTCACGAACCTTCAGAATCCCTCGGTCGAGGCGACTAGGCGCTTTGTCCGGGCCTTCCTCGCGGAGACCTTCGGCTTCGATGATCTCGCTCCGGCCGATGGCACGCTCTCTTTCCTCGCCGGCGGACGTGTCCCGATTGTCGTGGTGCCGCCATCCGAGGAAAAGCTCGATCGCCGCAGCCCGACGCTTTCGACCGATCGTTCGCGCTCTCCGGCTTTCGCGCTTCAGGACCATCTCAACGATCATGACGACGCGCTCTGGGGGCTGGTCACGAACGGGACCATTCTGCGTCTCATGCGCGACAACGCCTCGCTGACGCGGCCAGCCTATATCGAAGCCGATCTCACGCAAATCTTCACCAATGAGGATGCCTCCTCTTTCGCGGTTTTGTGGTCGCTGATCCACCGCACACGGTTCGGCGCTGCTGGCGCCCCGGCCACGGATTGCGCGCTGGAGCGCTGGCGTGATGCCGGTTCCCGCGAAGGCGAAGCCGCGCGTGACCGGCTGGCGGCGCAGGTTGAAATCGCGCTCCGGGTGCTCGGCTCGGGTTTTCTCGAATCCAATCCCGAACTCGCCACGCGCTTGAAGTCAGGCGAGAACGATCTGACCGAGTGGTTCAACGAACTGCTGCGCCTCGTCTATCGCCTGATCTTCCTCATGGTGGCGGAAGACCGCAACCTGCTCCACCCCGAAACGGCGGCACAAGACGCCCGCAGGCTCTACCGCGAAGGCTACAGCCTCGCCGCGCTGCGCGCCTCCTGCGTTCGCGCGGCCACCTGGGACAAGCATCACGATCGCTATGAGGGCATCAAGATCGTCTTCCGCGCGCTGGCTCATGGGCAGGACGCGCTCGGCCTGCCGGCGCTCGGTGGGCTTTTCAGCGACGACAAACTGCCGAATCTCGAAACGGCGCGCCTGCGCAATCGCGCCTTCATGGAGGCGCTCTATCGCCTCTCCTGGCTCGCCGACAAAGCCGGCATGACGCCGGTTAACTGGCGCGCGATGGAGACCGAGGAGCTTGGCTCGGTCTATGAATCCCTGCTCGAACTGCAGCCGCAGCTTGGCGAGGACGGCAAGACCCTGCACTTTGCCTCGGAGGCGGCAGAGCAGAAGGGCAACCAGCGTAAGACAACCGGCTCCTATTACACGCCGGACAGCCTCGTTCAGGCGCTGCTCGACACGGCACTCGACCCCGTGCTGGACAAGACCGAGGTCGAGGCCGACGACCCCGCCGCAGCGCTCCTGAAACTGTCTGTCATCGACCCCGCCTGCGGCTCGGGCCACTTCCTGCTGGCTGCTGCCCGCCGCATCGCCACGCGGGTGGCCCGCATTCGAGCTGATGGCACGCCGTCGCTTTCCGATTTCCGTCATGCCCTACGCGATGTTGCGCGGTCTTGCCTATACGGCGTGGACCGCAATCCGATGGCGGTGGAGCTGACCAAGGTCGCGCTCTGGATCGAAACTGTGGACCCCGGCCTTCCCCTCGGCTTCTTCGACGCACAGATCCGTTGTGGTGATGCGCTGCTGGGGGTCTTTGATCTTAAGGTACTGGAGGATGGCATCCCCGATGCTGCCTACAAACCGCTGACAGGCGACGATAAGGAAACCACGAAATTTTATACCCGCGCCAACCGGGACGAGAAAGCTGGTCAGGGAAGTCTGGATTTCACAGGTGGTCGATCCCGTTTGCCGGCCATCCGACCGATTGCCACGGAATACACCGGCTTTCGGGCGCTGGGCGAAGACACGCTCGACGATATCATCACCAAGGATCGTCGCTTCCGGTCGATCCGTGAAAGCGAGGCCTTCCACAAGGCGCAAATGGCTTGCGACCTCTATATCGCAGCCTTCCTTTTGCCGAAGACCGGCGGCGCCCCAACTTCGCGGGGCACGCGATTGGTTCCGACCACCTCGGACGTCTGGCAAGCGCTGGATGACGGGCAGGTCTGGGGGCCGATCATTGGGCAGGCGACTGTTGCAGGCCGAGCTCGCGCCTTTCATTGGCCGCTGGAATTCCCGGACGTAATGCAGCGCGGCGGGTTCGATGTGGTGCTTGGCAACCCGCCATGGGAACGAGTGAAGCTGCAGGAAGAAGAGTTCTTCGCCCTCAGGGATGCTGAAATCGCGACTGCGAAGAATGCAGCAGCACGCAAGAGGTTGATCGAACAGCTGCACGAAACCAACCCGCGCCTCGCCAAAGAATGGCGGGACGCATTGAGATCGGCCGCCAACGAAAGCCACTTCATGCGAGAGTCCGGCCGCTTCCCGCTCGGAGGCGTGGGCGACGTAAACACCTATGCCGTGTTCACTGATCTCGCATGGGCCGCGCTTCACCCCAACGGACGAGCCGGTCTGATCATCCCCAATGGCCTGGTGGTCGGCTTCACCTACAGAGAATTCCTGCGCCGCCTATTGTCTGAGAAGTCTTTGATCTCGTTCTACGGCTTCGAGAACGAGGACAAGATATTCAAGGACGTTCATAATGAAACGAAGTTCGGCCTCCTCACGATCGGTGGGACGCGAGTCAATATTGATCAACCATGGTTCACGGCGCACATCCGGCAGCCGTCCGAGATTGCCGATCCTGAGAGGCGATATGCCCTGACCATTGATGAGATCAGGGCCATCAATCCGAACACCTTAAACCTCCCAGCCTTCCGTTGGTCGAAGGACGCTAAGGTTACGGCCGCGATACACACGGCCGCGCCGATCCTGATCGAGAAACAAGACGCGATGATTACGCGGAACGGATGGCAATTCGCCAGCGAGCCATGAACATAAAGTTCTTCGTTCTCGAGCAGGCTCCAGTTCTTTCGCCCGAACAAATGGATCAGGAGGTAGATTGGCTAGGCGCAACGGCGATTGAATGGCTCAAGTCACGCCTACTTGAACTCTGGTTCACCAACGTCGAACTTGAGGCCTTTGCTCGCGATCTCGGATTTGGGGGACGTCCATTCATTTGGAATAAAATTCGCCGTCTCGCAATCCAAGCCGAAATTGATGCAGCCATGCTGCATCTGTACGGCTTGACCAGAGAACAGTCGGAATGGGTTCTCAACTCCTTCACGGTGCTTAGAAAGTATGAAGAACGCGACCATAACGAATTCCGCACCAAACGGCTCGTCCTAGCCGCTTACGACGCCATGGCCGAAGCAAAGGCTGCGCGAACCGCATACATTTCCCCGCTTTCTCCGCCACCAGCCGACCCGAGTCTTTGTCATCCCTCCAGTGCCGAAGATACTCCGCTTATCGAGCTGCCGGTACTCGACAGCCTCCCCAACAGCGCATGGACTTGGCCGGCCACCATTCAACCGCGCGACCGGCTCCGCTACGCGGCACAATATGCGCTCTGGCAGATGGTGCCGGCGACCGATGGCGCGCATATCCGGTTCGTCATCGCCAGCCTTGCAGAGCCTGCATTGCTAACGCCGATGCTGACCGGGGCTGAGCGCGACCAATGGGTCAGGCTCGCTGGGCCTGAGGCCCTGCCATTACAAGGCGTTGTGCGGCTCCGCCCTGCTATCAATCAAGCGTGGAGGTCGATGTTCGAGATCCTGATCACATCGGGCCAGTTGGCAGAAAGCGCCAACGGAGCGTGGGTGCGCGGACAGCATTTTGGCACGGCAGGGTTGGATGCCAATTCCAGCCATGCGCAGCGCGCTGCCTTCGCAATGGCGGCCGTGCGCGCAATGGAAATCGGAAAGCTCGCCTCCGCTGTTGCGCAGGAAGACAATGTGATCTGGGAGAGGTTCGGCCATGGTTAATCAGCCCGACCTTTTCGCCGCGGTCATGACACCACCGAAGGCGCCAAAGGGCCGGGCCGGCCCTCGGCTTTGGGTTCGTCGTCTGGCCATTTTCAAGGATCGCCAGACCCTCATCCGCGATGTGCCGCTGAAACCTGGCCTCAACATCATCTGGACACCGGATATGTCGAGCAGCGGCCGCCGCGCCTTGGCGCATGGCAGCGGCAAAACCACATTCTGCCGATTGCTTCGGGCCTGACTCGGCGAGCCAAGCTACGCAATCGACACTCAGCGATCGCGCCTCATGACGCGACTTCCCGACGGCCTGTTCGCGGCCGAGATTCTGATCGACGGCGTATGCTGGGTCGCCATCCGCCCGCTGGGGCTGCCGGGCGGAGAGTTCGTCGTTCAAGCTGATACGATCGAAGATGCGATCCGGCGGGGCCGTCGCGATGGTGATCAAGGAGCCATCGATCCTGTCATCGTCGGCAGCTTCTTCTCGTCGTTGGCGGGGGCAACGCCACCGGAAATCAGCCGCGAACAGGTCTGGGACGTGCTTCGGGCCTGGCTGACGCGCGATCAGGAATGCCGTCTCGCCGACATCCTCGCATGGCGTTCATCACAAACCCAGACCCGGTCCCGCGCGCAGGTGCTGGGCGAAACCGCCAAGCTGACCATGGTGCGCCTTGCCTTGCGCGCTCTCGACGCGGAAGAGCGTGCCGCCGCCGCCCGCGAGCGAGAGTTGGTCGCTACCGTAGAGGACGAGCGTCGCCGCCACGCGTATCAGCAACAGCGATATGCCGAGAGCTTGAACGCAGTGAGGCAGGCGCTGGGTGTCAGCGATGAAGTTGGGTTCGAAGACACGATCGACCAGAAGGGATTGGTTTCGTTGGCGGAGGCTGCGCTGGCCGAGGCTATGCGAGCGACTGTGCCGAAGCCTCCCGATGTCGGAGCCATCTTTGCCCGCCAAAAGGCTCTCAATGCCGAGCGCGAAATGCTGACGACGAAACAGCAGCAGTTGGACAATGACGCGCGTTTCAAGCGAGGCGAGGCCGAACGCTACCGCTCCGAAGCCAATCCGGGTGAGATCGACATCACGCAAGGCCGGATCAGAGTGTGCCCCGTGTGCCGGGTCAGCATCGACGAGATCAAGGCGAACGGATGCGGGATTTCGCTCGAACCCTGTGATCTGGCCGCACTAAAGTCAGCCATAGCAGACAAGCAAAAGAAGGCCGCCGATCTGGATGCTGAGGCAGGTGGTGCGGAGCAGGAGAGCAAGCTCGTTGGGGCGCAGATTCAGCAGTTGGAGGCGAAGCGGCTCGCGCTGGAGACTGAGGTCAAAACCGCAGATGACGCCGTCCGCGCCGCGCAGGCCGTAACGGAGGAGATTCAGGACGGAATCTATCTTGCGAGACGCATGTTCGACGATGTTCGGGCGCTTCGTGAGAGCGCGAAGAATGAAAAACCTGCTCCTTGCGGAACCACGGCTTTAGACGCCGTTCGCGCGCAGTTGAAGGCTGGTAAAGCGCGGGCGCAAGTCGCCATCCGGATCCTGGAGGAGCGGTATCAGGGGATCATTGCTGCTTGGCTCCCCGAAGGAATTACCAGCGCGATCAAGCTGGACGGCCACGGACTGAAAGTCGATGCCGAGTTCGCGGGACGGGGGGAAGTGTCCACCGCGGCGCTGGATTCGCTCAAGATCGTCGCCTTCGACCTCGCGGCGTTGCATATGGCCATTGAGGAACAAGCCGATCTGCCGGCCTTTCTTATCCACGACAGCCCGCGTGAAGCCGACCTGGATGGGCAGCTCTATGCTGGCCTGTTCGAACTCGTGCATCGATGGGAGGAGGCTGCCGCGACGCCGTGTTTCCAATACATCGTAACGACGACCACCGCCCCGCCGCCCGAGTTGCAGGACGAACGCTACGTCCGGCTTCAGATGAGTTCGACACCGGCGGAAGTGCGATTGTTTGCGATGGATATTTGAGCTCCGATATGGCTCTTGAGGCTCCCCAATCCTTCATTATACGAGAAGAATGCGAGAAAGCCGCCTCGCATAACGGCTTCCGCCGTGTTCTAGGTGAGAAGGCTGGATGGCGCGCCTTCGCGTCCACGACAGCGCACGGCGCAATCTATTTGGCAGCGGAAGGCATCCAGGGGCCGTGGTTTCTCGCTACCGATCATGCCGGCGTCGTCGCGGAACTGGATTGGCCAGCCGCCGCCATGCCCGGCCCCGGCACTCGGCGCTACGCCTTCAATGCGCTGGGCGAGCTCTACGCAGCGCTGAATCGAGTCTATGCCTTGGCGATCAGTCTTCCTGACGCACCTCTGCGCGAGTTTGAGCGGCGCGTGGCCAACCTGCCGCAAACCACCGAGATTGAGCGCCTGGTGGTGCAGCGGATTGGACAGGACATCTTTCGCGACCGTCTGATGGATTACTGGCAGGGGCGTTGCCCTCTGACGGGGATCGCCGATCCCGCGCTGCTGCGCGCCTCGCACATCATCCCTTGGGCTGATTGCGAAAACGATGCCGAGCGGCTCGACGTGCATAACGGCTTGCTGCTGTCAGCGCTCTGGGATGCCGCCTTCGATCGCGCGCTCGTGACCTTCGATGACGCCGGAAACCCGGTGTTTTCGCCAGCACTCAGCGAACAGGCGCGTGCCGAATTACGCTGGAGCGCTTCCATTTCGCTAACGGACGATCACCGTTGGCGGCTCGCGCGCCATCGCGAGAGAGCGCGATCTCAATAGTAGCGCGGGTCGCGCTCACGCAGCGCCGACGACCTCGACATATTCCGACTGCGAGGGGATCATCAGATATGCCCCCAGCCGCGCCACATGATGCACGCCGTGTAATTGTCGGTGCCTGCGTGCATCTCGACGATAAAAGCGGTTGGCCGCGACCGAGACCACCTTGCGCGATCACGCGCTTGCGATCGTCGTGGCTCATGATCTTGGGTAAAAAAGCGCTGATCCTTCCTGTTTTCCAGCTGCCCTATCCCCGTCTTCGCCTGCTCGACAGGAATAGCGTGACGATGAAAACCGGCACGCCGATCAATGTCACGCCGATGGGCAGGCGAAGGGCGCTGAGCAAGCCGCGTGCAAGGGCATCCGCCGGCACGACGAGAATGCCGCCCATCAGCCCCGACAGCAGCAGCCTCCGCCGACCGACTGCGGGGATACCTCGCGAGATGCGGGGTCAACACTCCGAGGAACGTCAGCGGACCGACGGCCTTGACAGCCGACGCGGCCAGCATTCGGCAAACACAAGCAGCACGGGCCGGGACCGCCCAACCGGCTCGCAGCGGCCGCGAACGCGATGAGTTCCCGGGGAGCGCCGGGCGCGACGAACGCGAGCACCATGACCATCGTAATGGCCCCTTGGCTCAACCCGAAAAGCCCGGGGTCGGCCAAGGGATTGCAGAATGGCATCAGCGAGCGCAACACACCAACCAGCCATGAAGCCCATGAGGATGCGGGCAGCCGCACCGTCCATAAAGCGTAAACCTGTTCGTCGGTCATTTCGCGACCGACGAACAGGCGCACGAGATCCGAAATTCTGTTCTGCCGAGCCCCGTCGAAAGCGTCGCGAGCAGAATGGCCGCAACCGCGCTCGATATGACAGGAGCCAGCTCCCAGCGATCTGATGAATGGGCGAAAATCCGCCCCTGTGATCGCGCCCGCAAGGCGCGTTGGCGGCAATAAACGCATGGTCAGCAAACGCGAGGTAGAACGAGACCTTGGGAGAGGACGCGCGCTTAAAGAACCATGGTCTGGCACCGAAGTCGGCGGCGGACTTCGCATTTTGTGCTGCACGGATTTCATTACCTCAAGGACGACGGTGTGATGGCAATTATTTCGCCGCACGGCGTTTTGTTTCGCAGGAGGTGCGGAGGCGAAAATACGCTGTAAGCTCGCTGGACGATGGGCATATTGCACGTTATCGGCCGCCGGCGAACTGTCCTACTCGAGCGGCACCCGGTCTGAATCCTTGGTCTTGAAGAAGGGCGAGACGTGGACCGGACCGGGAGCCCACGAAGGTGTAAGGCGGGCGCTTGGAAGATGGTCAACATATGGATTGACGTATCAAGTCAATATGTCAATTTATACATTGACACCGTCTGTTTTTTGTCAACCGATTGATTGACGAATGAGCATCAAGCGAGCCGTTCGCGAGCAATATCAGGCCATCGTCGACCGCGCAGCAGGTCAGACGATTGGCCTTCGCGTGCCGCCCGAAGGCTGGCTTCGCACAATGCGCAAGGCGCTCGGGATGTCTGGCGCACAGCTGGGACGGCGAATGGGTCTGACACGGGCGCGGATCGCCGCCGCTGAACACGCGGAACTCTCCGGAGCGATAACGCTGAAATCGATGCAGGCTGCCGCAGAAGCCATGGGATGCCGCTTCGTCTATGCTGTCGTGCCGCAAACGACCGTTGAAGAGGCGGTAGTGGCACAAGCCAGAAAGAAGGCACTCGCCATCGTTCATGCCGCCAGCGGTCATATGGCGCTCGAAAGCCAGGTGCTTCCCGACGACAGGATTGCGAGACAGGTCGCCCGGCTTGCGGAAGATCTTGTGCGGGCGATGCCGCCTGATTTCTGGGAGGACAAATGACCGGCGTCATGGATTATCCGGAAGGGGCTACCCCGCTCGACCCGGACGAGATGCAGGGCCTGAAGTACCGGCACATCACGACACGCGGCGAACTCGACGAACTGGAGCAGGTCAATATCGAATCGGGGCTGCTTTGGCTTTCCCGCCAGCGCCAAAAAGACTTGCTCACGGACGATTTCGCCATCACGTTGCACAAGAAGCTGTTCGGCGATGTCTGGAAGTGGGCCGGGACGTTCCGCAGGACCGGCAAGAACATCGGAATCGATCCTCGCCATATCGGGGTCGAACTGCGCATGCTGCTTCAGGATGCGCGATACTGGGCGGATAACGGCACCTTCGATCCGGTCGAGGCGGCAGTGAGGCTCCATCATCGCATGGTCTTCATCCATCCGTTCCCGAATGGTAATGGCCGACATGCCCGCATCATGGCCGACGCAGTCCTGACGCACGTCTATGGCGAAAGACCGATCGACTGGTCGGGCGGCTCCGATCTGCAAAGGATGAACGCGCGGCGATTGAGCTATATTGCTGCGCTGCGCGCCGCTGACAGGGGCGATCTGGAGCCGCTGCTGGCGTTTGCTGGTTACGGTGAGCGATGATCGCCGCCGCGACAAAGGCTTGACAGAGGGTTTATTGGGGCGACGTCCGTTGCAGCCTGAATCTTAACATGCGTTTGAAAGTCACGCCCGGAAGGGATCGAGGAATGAAACCGGACCACAAGTCCGGTTTCACGTTACTTATGCGCGGTCTCGTTGCCGCTACCGCTCCATACCTCTGCTGCGGGCGCTGCGGAGGAATTGCTGTGTTTCCCGCCGTTCGAGGCTGCTGGCCTGCCGGGCTTCCATCTTGGCCTCGATGCGCCGCTCGATGGTTTGCAGCCGGGACCTGTCGGCGGCTTCGAGCGGTCTCGCGATCTCTCGCCGGAAGGCGGTTCCCGCATCGCGACCCTCTTCCGTCGAAAACAGGAGCGCGCCGCTTCGGTCGAAGACACGAATGGGCGCGAGCTTGCGAACCTCGATGAGGGTCAGCGTATTCGCCAGGGTCTGCGCGGCCTCGTCATGCGACTGAGGCGGCACCAGCGTCCCCCAGCCGAGTTTTTCCCTTCCGGCTTCGTAGATGTCGAGAAGGCGCGCGCGGGAAATCTGTTCGGGCAGCGCTATGACCTGAACCGAAGTTTTGTACCCGGCTTCGCACGCCTGTTGAAGCACGTCGCGGGTCACACTCTGATTTCTGAAGAAGCCGTCGAGCACGATATTGCGGCGCCCCCCGATGGCGGTGAGAGCAAGCGTTTCAGCCCATTTCTGCGCGTCGAGATCGGTCGCCTGGACGAACGCCCTTTCATCGCTCGCGAGAAGTGCTGCCGCGTCGGGATGGAAGTGCCGCGCCTCGGCCACGCTGACGATCACGGGAGCGGGAGAAAGGCCTTCGACGGCTGCCGCGCGAAGTTTAGCCTGGAGCGAGCCAGGCTGCCCGCCGATGAGGGTCAGGACCGGCTTTGCCGCAGGCTCGGAGCCCGCAAGCATGTCGTCCTGCATGATCCCGGAGATTTCATCGTGGCTTTCAGCGGTGAGCCTGTAGGAAGGGCTGGTCATTCATTGGCTCCCTTCAGGCTGACGAGAGGCCCGTATTCGGCGATACAGCGGATGCGCGCTTCCACGTCTCCCCTGTAAAGGCGCATCTTGAGGGCATTCGCCTCGCGGCTTTTTGAAACGAGAAGAGCGACCCTCTCCAGATCGCCGACACGTGTGGCCTTCGCCAACTCGCGCGATATCCAGCCGCGATAGGCATGCATCACATCCAAAGCGACTTCCATCTCCAGAACCCCCTCCCTGCTATAGTCGTCGTCCGAACTTTCGGGATCGCCCATGCCGGTTTTCCTCCCTCTCTGCGTCCCCCGATGTTCATAACCTGTTCTTGATCTGACGCCAATATATTTACTTAGGTGTGAGTGGGTATCGCGCTCAATCGGGGGGGGGGGGGGCGTCAT